>JBBDXO010000111.1:0-4583 GCA_040902295.1 Candidatus Rokuibacteriota bacterium
GATTCGGCCACCATCCACGTGATCCCCGCACTCCCAACGCCCCACCCATCGCCGCCGAACGCGCAGCGGGCCCGCGCCCGCCCAACCCTAAGGCCGCGTGGGATCCACGCCCACCTTCACGACGAGCTTGCCGAAGTTCTCCCCGCGCAGAAGGCCGATGAACGCGCGCGGCGCCGCGTCGAGACCGTCGACGACGTCCTCGCGGTACTTGAGCTGCCCCGACGCCACCCACTGCGCGCCATCACGCAGGAAGTCGGGAAGCCGATCGAGGTGATCGCTGACGATGAACCCCTTGATGAGCGCGCGGTTGACGAGAATGGGCGCGAGGTTCGGCCCAGGCGGCAGCTCGGTGGCGTTGTACTGCGAGATGATCCCGCACAGCGGGATCCGCGCGTTCTGGTTGATGAGCTTCAGGACAGCCGTGAGCACCTCGCCCCCGACGTTGTCGAAGTAGACGTCGATCCCGTTGGGGCACGCCTCCCGGAGCGCCGCGGCCACGTCCTGCGTCTTGTAGTTCACGCAGGCGTCGAAGCCCAATTCCTTGACGACGTAGTCGCACTTGGCCTGCGAGCCCGCCACCCCCACCGCGCGACAGCCCTTGATCCTGGCGATCTGTCCGACGGCGGAGCCCACGGCCCCCGACGCCGCGGACACGACGACCGTCTCGCCCGGCTTCGGCCGGCCGATGTCGAGCAGCCCCACGTACGCGGTCATGCCCGGCATGCCCAGCACGCCGGTGGCCGTCGAGATGGGCGCCTGCCCGGGATCGAGCTTGCGCACGCCCGCGCCTTTCGACACGGCATGGGCCTGCCAGCCGTCGTAGCCGGCCACGAGATCCCCCTTCGTGAAGCCGGGATGCTTCGACTCGATGACCTCGCTCACGGTGCCGCCCACCATGACCTGTCCCAGCTCGACGCTGGCGGCGTACGACTTGCCTTCGGACATGCGGCCGCGCATGTAGGGGTCGAGCGACAGGTAGATGGTCCGGCACAGGATCTGCCCGTCCGCGGGCGCCGGCATGGGCGCGTCGACGATCTCGAAATCGTCCGGCCTGGGCTCGCCGACAGGACGGCGCTTGAGCAGCACTCGACGGTTCACGGTCGCAGGCAATGGGTGGTCCTCCGCGCGGATTGTCTCCCCCGTGCGCCCGCCTTGCAACCGTGCGGGCCCTTCGCTATCGTGCGTCCATGACGGCCACCACGCACCTCGCCGAGTTCGCGCTGAAGCTCACGCTCACCGACGTGCCGGACGCCGTCCTCGCGCAGGTGCGGCGCGCGGCGCTCGACAGCATCGGGTGCATGCTCGCCGGCGCCACCGAGCCGGTGGCCGCCATCACGCGGGCCGTCGCGCGCGCCGAGGGCGGCGCGCCGCTGTGCACGGTCCTCGGCACCGCGCTGCGCACCGCGCCCACGTGGGCCGCGCTCGCCAACGGCGCCGCCGGCCACGCGCACGACTTCGACGACACGAACTTCGCCCTCATGGGGCATCCGAGCGTCCCCCTCCTCGCCACCGCACTCGCGTGCGGGGAAGCCGAGATGGCCGACGGGGCCACCGTCGCCCTCGCCTACGTCGCCGGCTTCGAGATCGACGCCGCCCTCGGCGCCACGCTCAACCCGGAGCACTACACGCGCGGCTGGCACGCGACCACGTCCATCGGCACCCTCGGCTGCGCGGCGGCGGCGGCGCGCATCCTCGGCCTCGACGCCGGGCAGACGCGCCACGCGCTCGGCATCGCGGCCTCCCTCGCCTCCGGCCTCAAAGAAAACTTCGGCTCCATGACGAAGCCCTATCACGCCGGGCACGCCGCGCGGAACGGCGTGCTGGCCGCCCAGCTCGCGCGCGAAGGCCTCACCGCCTCCGACAGCGCGCTCGACGGCCGCCAGGGCTACGCGGCGGCGTTCTCGGGCGCCACGCTGCCCGCCTCCGCCTTCGACGGCCTGGGCCGGCGCTGGGAGATCGTCCATTCCGGCATCGCGGTGAAGCCCTACCCGTCGTGCGCGCTCACGCACGCCGCCATCGACGCCCTCGTGGAGCTGCGCGAGGCCCATCGCCTCACGGCCGCGCACATCGCGGAGGTGGAGGTGGGCGTCAACCGGGTGGTGCCGGACGTGCTGCGCCACGACCGCCCGCGCTCACCGCTGGAGCGCAAGTTCTCCATGCAGTTCTGCGCCGCCGCCGCGCTGGCGCGCGGGGCCGTCGGCCTCGCCGACTTCGAGGACCGTCCGGTCGATCCCGACGTGCAGCACGTGATGGAGTGCGTGCGCATGGTGGTCGACCCCGCCCTGCCGGACGGGCTCGAGCAGCACGCGTGGAGCCGCGTCCGGGTGCGCCTCACCGACGGCCGCACGCTCGAGTCGCCCGCGCGCGGCGCCTCGGGACACGCCGACCATCCGCTCACCGACGCGCAGCTGCGGACGAAGTTCCTGACCTGCGCGGCCGGTCTGCCGCGCGAGGTGGCGGAGGGCGTGGTCGAGCAGCTCGCGCACTTCGAGGAGATCCCCGACATCCGCGCGCTCACCTCCCGGCTCGTGACCGGCCTCGAGTAGCGTGGCCTCGGCGCAGGCCTGGGTGTCCACCGTCGGCGCGGGCCTGTGGCGCGCCGACGACCTCGAGGACTGGCGGCGCGAGCCCGCCGTGCCCGAGGCGGCCCGGCTCTTCGCGCTCGCCGCCGACGGTGATCTGCTCGTCGCCGGCGGCGAGGGCTGCCTCTACCGGCGTGACGGCACGCGCTGGACGACGCTGCCGCTGCCCTCCCCCGACCTGCAGCCATGGTCGCTCGCCGTCAATGCCGGCACCCTCCTTGCCGGCTGCCGTCCCCTGGCCCTCCTGCGCTCCGACGACGCCGGCGGCCACTGGCGCCCGCTCGACCTCGCGCTGCCGGCCGGCACGCCGCAGCCGCACACGCCCCGGGTGACGGCAATCCTCGTGGAGGACGACGCGCTCTGGTGCGGCGTGGAGGTCGGCGGCGTCTTCCGCAGCGACGACGGCGGCACGCACTGGAGCGCGATGAACGAGGGACTGCCGTCGCTCGACGTCCACGCGCTGGCGCGGGCGGGCGACGCGCTCGTCGCCGCCACGCCGCGCGGCATCGCCCGCCACGACGGCGCCTGGTCGTCCGCCGCACTGCACGCGCCGTGGCGCTACTGCCGCGCGCTGGCGGCCCTGCCCGGCGATGCCATGCTCTGCGGCCTCGGCGACGGGCCGCCGGGCACGCGCGGCGGCGTGGTGGTGTCGGAGGACCGGGGCCGGTCGTGGCACTCCGCCCTCTTTCCCGGCACTGCGGCCAGCACCGTGTGGAGCATCGCCGCGGCGGACGGGCAGGCGCTGGCCGCCGCCATCGGCGGCCAGGTGTTCGGCAGCGACGACGACGGCCGCACGTGGGTGCTCATTCCGCAGAGGTTCAACGAGGTGCGCGCGGTCCTATTCCACTGAGGAGACAAGAGCATGGGAGTCCTGGACGGAATCAAGATCCTGGAGCTGGCGCGGGTGCCTCCCGCCGAGATGCCCGCGATGATGCTGGCCGACATGGGCGCCGAGGTGCTGAAGATCGAGTCGCCCGACCCCGAGCGCCCCACGGGCGACGAGTGGACGCGGCGCGCCGTGCACAGCTTCACCAATCGCAACAAGCGCTCCATGACGCTGAACATGAAGGCGCCCGAGGGCCAGGCCATCTTTCGCAAGCTCGCCGCCACCGCCGACGTCCTCGTGGAAGGCTTCCGGCCGGGCGTCATGAAGCGCCTCGGCGCCGACTACGACAGCCTCAAGGCGCTCAACCCGCGCCTGGTGTACTGCTCGCTGTCGGGCTTCGGCCAGGACGGCCCCTACAAGAATTACCCGGCGCACGACATGAACTACCTGTCGCTGGCGGGCGTCCTCGGCCTCATCGGCGAGGCGGGCAGCAAGAAGCCGGTGATCCCCCTCAACCTCGTGGCCGACTACGCGGGCGCCAGCCTGCACGGCGCCCTCGGCATCGTGCTCGCGCTGTTTGCGCGCGAGCGCACGGGCCGGGGCCAGCACGTGGACGTGTCGTACCTGGACACCACCGTCTCCCTGCTGGCGGCCACGCCCAACATGCGCTTCTTCTTCAGCGACGGCATCGCGCCCAAGCGCGGCGAGGGGTTCCTCGGCGGCTCCTACCCCTACTACGCCATCTACGAGACGAAGGACGACAAGCTCCTCACCATCGGCTGCACGGAGCCGTGGCTGTGGGACAACTTCTGCAAGGCCATCGGCCGCCCGGACCTCAAGGCCTTCGCCCGCAAGCCCGACCAGTTCGTGCGGGCGGCGGACGACAAGGAAGAGGCGGCGCGCCGCGAGATCGAAGGCATCATCCGCACGAAGAACCGCGACGAGTGGTACGAGCTGCTCGTGAAGGCCGACGTGTGCGTGGGCAAGGTGTACGACGTGGACGAGATGGTGAAGGACCCGCAGATCAACCACCGGCAGATGATCGTCGACATCGAGCACCCCACCCAGGGCCGCGTCAGGCAGTTCGGCATCGCCATCAAGCTGTCCGACACGCCCGGCGCCATCCGCAGCGCCTCGCCGCTGAGCGGCGAGCACACGGACGCCATCCTCAAGGA
>JBBDXO010000112.1:0-4555 GCA_040902295.1 Candidatus Rokuibacteriota bacterium
CGAGGACGGCGTCACCCGGGCCCGAGCCGCGCAGCGCCAGGAGATCGAGGCCACGCTCGGCCGCCAGTCGCCGCGCCTTCGGCGAGGCGGCGGTCAGGCGCGCGGCGGCCGGGGACGCCGCCTGGCCGTTGACGGGGGCTGACTCCGGCCGGCTCGCGACGTGGGCGAGCACGTCGGCCTTCTCGATCTTGCCGCCGGGGGCCTTGACCTGCGCGAGGTCGACGCCGTGCTCCCGGGCGATCTTGCGGGCGAGGGGCGAGGCCTTGACGGCCGCCGGCGGCGACGCGGCCCCGGCGTCCGCGGCGGCGACGATGAGCGCGATCGTCGTGCCCACCGGCACCACGTCACCCGCGCGCGCGGTCACGTCGCGCAGCACGCCCGAGGCCGGCGCCTCGATCTCGACCGTGATCTTGTCGGTCTCGATCTCCACGAGCGCCTCCCCCTTCGTCACGGTGTCCCCGGGGGACTTGAGCCAGTGCAGGACCTTGCCCGTTTCCTGCGCCAGCTCCAGGGCCGGCATGATGACGTTGGTGGGCATCGCGGGCACGCCTCAGGCCTTCCGGCAGAGCGCCTTCGCCGCCTCGAAGACCATTTTCTCCGACGGCACGGTGAGGTCCTCGAGCACCGGGGAGAAGGGCACGGGCACGTCCATGGCGCCGATGCGCTTGACGGGCGCATCCAGGAAGTAGAACGCGCCCTCCGCGATCACCGACGCCAGCTCGGCCGTCACGCCGTAGCGCTCGTAGCCCTCGTCCACCACGATGGCGCGCGACGTCTTCTTCGCCGACTCGATCAGCGTCGCCTTGTCCAGGGGGGCGGTCGTGCGCGGGTCGATCACCTCGGCGCTGATGCCGATCGCCTCGAGCATCGTGGCGGCGCCGAGGGCCACCGTCACCATGCTGCTGGTGGCGACGATGGTGACGTCCGTGCCGGCGCGCTTGATGTCCGCCACGCCGAACGGGATCGTGTAGTCCTCGGCCGGCACCGGGCCCTTCACCCGGTACATCATCTTGTCCTCGAAGATGACCACGGGGCCCTCGTCGCGGATGGCGGTCTTCATCAGCCCCTTGGCCTCGTAGGGGGTGGAGGGCAGGGCGACCTTGAGGCCGGGGACGTGGCTCACCCAGGCCTGGAGCGACTGCGAGTGCTGGGCGGCGGAGCGGCGTGTCGCCCCCAGCGTGGTGCGGAAGACGATGGGCACCTTGAGCTTGCCGCCCGACATGTAGTGCACCTTGGCGGCCTGGTTCACCATCTGATCCATGGTGAGCGTGATGAAGTCGCCGAACATCACGTCCACGATCGGCCGCATGCCCGTCATCGCCGCCCCCACGCCGATGCCGGCGTAGCCGGGCTCGGAGATGGGCGTGTCGATGATGCGGTCCGTCCCGAACTCCTGCACCAGCCCCACCAGCGTCTTGAAGGGATGGCCGGCCTCCGCCACGTCCTCGCCGATGAGGAACACGCGCTCGTCGCGGCGCATCTCCTCCGCGATCGCCTCGCGTACCGCCTCGCCGTAGGTCAGCTCGCGCACCGCGGTCTCAGGCGTAGACATCTTCGTCCACCTCGCTCAGCTCGGGGTAGGGCGCGGCCAGCGCGAACTGCACGCCGGTGTCGATCTCCGCTTTCACGTCGCTGACGATCCGCTCGAAGACGCCCGCGTCGGCGAGCTTCTGCGCCGTGAGCCGGCCGGCCAGGGTCAGCAGGGGGTCGTGCGTGGTCATCCACTCACGCTCTTCCTCCCGCGTGCGGTACTCGCGATTCACGTCGCCGACATGGTGGCCGTAGTAGCGATAGGTCTTGCACTCGAGGAAGGCCGGCCCTTCGCCGCGGCGCGCGCGCTCGACCAGCCGCCTCATGGTCGCGTGCACGGCCTGCACGTCCTGGCCGTCGACGCTCTCGGCGTGCACCCCGAAGGCGCGGGGGCGCGCCAGGATGTCGCCGGCGACGGTGTCGCCGCAGGGCGTGTACTCGCCGTAGAGGTTGTTCTCGCAGACGTAGATGACGGGCAGCGTCCAGAGCGACGCCATGTTCATCGTCTCGTAGAGCAGGCCCTGGCCGAGGGCGCCGTCGCCGAAGAAGCACACGGCGACCTGGCCGCTGCCCCGCATCTTCGCCGACAGCGCCGCCCCCGTGGCGATGCCGGCGGAGCCGCCCACGATGGCGTTGGCGCCGAGGTTGCCCGTCTCCGGATCGGCGATGTGCATCGAGCCGCCCTTGCCGCGGCAGTAGCCCGGCTCCTTGCCGAGCAGCTCGGCGAACATGCGGTTGACGGTGGCGCCCTTGGCCAGGCAGTGGCCGTGGCCGCGATGGGTGCTCGTGATGAAGTCGTCGCGGCGCAGGGCCTCGCACACGCCCACCGCCACCCCTTCCTGGCCGACGTAGAGGTGGGCCAGGCCCGGCATCTTCGCGCTCTTGTACAGCTCGTTGACCTGCTCCTCGAAGGCGCGAATCTTCGCCATCTGGCGGTACATGTGCAGGTGCTGCTCCAGCTCCATCCGCGGCTCGATTGCGTGGGTCGTCGTCATGGCGTCGCGTTCGCCTCCCCGGGGTCCGCCCGCGCGGTCTGGGCGCGATGGTACACTCGGCGGCGCCCGACGAAAAGGAGCGCCGCCGGCCCGGCGCAGGGGGGGCGTGGCATGAGACTGGCGGGGAAGGTCGCGATCGTGACGGGCGGGGCGAGCGGGATGGGACGGAGCGAGGCGACGATCTTCGCGCGGGAAGGCGCGCGCGTCGTGGTGGCCGACATCCTCGAGCAGGAGGGGCAGGAAGTCGCCAAGTCCATCGGCGACGCGGCGCGCTTCATGAAGCTCGACGTCACGAGCGAGCCCGACTGGCAGGCGCTGGTGGCGGCGGCGGAGCGGGAGTTCGGCCGGCTCGACATCCTCGTCAACAACGCGGGGATCAGCGGCACCTACACCTCCGACCTGGCGAGCACGGAGGCGTGGGAGCGCGTGATGGACATCAACGCCAAGGGCACCTTCCTCGGCATGAAGCACGCGGTCCCCGCCATGAAGCGCGCGGGCGGCGGCGCCATCGTCAACATCTCGTCCATCTCCGGGTTCACGGGCCAGCTCGGCGTGCACATGGCGTACAACGCCTCCAAGGGCGCCGTGCGCATCATGACGAAGGCGGGCGCCGTGCAGTGGGCGCGCGACCACATCCGCGTGAACTCGGTGCATCCCGGCTTCCTGCCCCCGATGCGCACGTCGGTCGGCTCCGCGAAGCCGGAATGGCGCGCGAAGGCCCTCGCCGCCGTTCCCATGCGGCGCGAAGGCCGGGTGGAGGAGGTCGCGCACGCCGTGCTGTTCCTGGCCTCCGACGAGGCCTCGTACATCACCGGCACCGAGCTGGTCGTGGACGGCGGCTTCCTGGCCGTCTGAGACGAGACGCACCGCGCGTGTCCGGCGCGGCCGTATACTCACGCCCATGGCCAGCATGAGACGACGACGGATCTCGAGCCCTCACGTGCCGGAGCCGCCGCCGGGCACTTTCTCGCGCGCCATCCAGGTCGGCCATCAGCTCTTCGTGGCCGGGATGACCGCGAGCAGCCCCACCGGTGTCGAGGGCGGCGACAGCATGTACGAGCAGACGCGCGCGGTGTTCCGCAAGATCCAGGCCCTGGTCGACGCCGCGGGCGGCTCCATGAACGACATCGTGAAGATGACCGGCTTCATCACCGACATCCGGCAGCGCGAGGACTACCTGCGCGGGCGCCGGCCGTTCTTCACGGCCGATCCCCCGGCGTCGACGCTGGTCGAGATCACCGCGCTCGCCGCGCCCGGCCTCATCATCGAGGTCGAGGTCATGGCGATCATCGGGTGCAGCGGGCGAGGGGCGCGCGGGGGGACGAGGTCGATCCGGGCGAAGAAGGCGAAGACGGGCAGGATCGCGCGTGGCCCGGCGCGACGGTAAGGGGGTTCGAGGCGGCCTCGCGGCCCTCGCCACGATCCTCGCGCTGGGCGCCACGCCGGCGGCGGCGCAGCTCTATCGCTGGACCGACGCGGAGGGCATCGTCTATTACACGACCGACCCCGCGGCGATTCCCGCCCGCTACCGCGAGAGCGCCACGGACATCGGCTCTCCCACGCCCGGTCCCCCGGAGGCGATGCCGGCCGCGCCCAGGGGCGTCGTGATTCCCTACGCCGGCGGGCCCCTCGTCGTCGACGCCTCGCTCAACGGCGTGCCCCTGCGGCTCCTCGTCGACACCGGGGCCGAGCGCACGCTCATCTCGCCCATCGCGATGGCGCGCGCCGGCTTCGACGTCGCCACCGGCACCTCCATGGTGATCCGCGGGGTGACGGGGGACGCCACCGCCACGATGGTCGTCGTGCCGCGCCTGGACGTGGCAGGCATGCGCGCGGGGCCGCTCGGCGTGATCGCCCACGTGCTGGCGGTGGAGGGCGTGGACGGCCTGCTGGGCCGGGACGTCCTCGACGCGTTCACGGTGACGGTGGACGCGCCGAACGGCCGCGCCCTGCTCACCCCGCGCTGACCCGGATAATTCACGAGGCGCGGGCGGGCGGGTGTCGGGGTGCGAGGACCACGTGGATGGTGG
>JBBDXO010000113.1:0-2242 GCA_040902295.1 Candidatus Rokuibacteriota bacterium
ACGTGCGAGGGCAGCCCCAGCAGCGCCTGGATCTTCGGCTCCTGCGCGACGGCGAGGGTGGTGATGGTGCCGCCGAATCCCTCGTGGCGCGCCGCCATGAGGATGTTCCATGCGAAGGGGTAGACCGAGGCCCCGCTCACGATGCCCACACGGTCGAGATCCTGGTCCATCGAGGCGACCACTTTGAGGTCGACGCAGAGCACGAGCACCACCGGCGCCTTCATGACCGGCTCCACGAGCCGGGCCGGCGGCGGGGTGGCCTCGATCGTCCCGGCGTCGACGCCGGGGGGCACGATCGTGTTCCACGGGCTCTCGCCCGCCGCCACCTGGGCCGCGTAGCGCTTGGCGGCGGGGGCGGCCAGCTCGCCGAGCGCCTTGCGGGTGGCCCCCTCGCGCACGACGATGACGCGGTGGCCCTGCCGGTTGCCGCCGCTGGGCGCAAAGCGCGCGTGGTCGAGGATCGTGAAGAGCGTGGCGTCGGGCAGGGGGTCGCCGGTGAACTCGCGGGCGGCGAACGTGGTGCGCATGACCTCGTAGAGCTCCATCGGGCGACCATAACACGGCGTGATATCGTTTCGCTCCGAGCCTGACACCGGGAGGAGCGCGCCGATGACGACGCCGTCGCTGTCCCAGACCGAGCTGTGCCGCCCGCCGCTCGACTACCCGCGCGGGCCCTACGACCGCATGCTCACGCAGGCGGCGGAGCGCTGGCCGCAGAACACCGCCGTCGTCTTCAAGGACATCAGCCTCACTTTTCGCGAGGTGGAGGCGCTCACGAACCGCTTCGCCCACGCCCTGCGCGCGCTCGGCCTCCGCCGGGGCGAGCACGTGTGCCTGCTCACGACGAACTGCCCCGAGTTCGTGGTGGCCTTCTATGCCCTGTCCCGCGTGGGGGCGGTGGCGAGCGCGATGAACCCGTCCTACAAGGAGCGCGAGGTCGAGTACCAGCTCGTCGACGCGGACGCGGTGGCGGTGATCGTGCACCACACGCTGCTGCCGCTCGTGGAGGCGGTGCGCGCGCGGGTGCCGACCCTGCGCCACGTGATCGTCATCGGTCCCGGCGCGCCGCCCGCCGCCGCGCAGGTCGAGCGCTTTGCCACGCTCATCGAGGGCCAGCCGAGCACGCCGCCGCCCCCCGTCGACATCGGCGACAACGACCTCGTCGCGCTGCCCTACTCGAGCGGGACCACCGGCCTGCCGAAGGGCGTGATGCTCACGCACCGGAACTTCCTCGTCAACAATCACCAGTTCGTGGCCGCCCTGCGGCTGCGCGAGAGCGACCGGCTCATGCTGTTCCTGCCGATGTACCACATCTACGGGGCCATGCTCATGGGCGGCGGCGTGTGCTCGGGCGCCACGCTGGTGCTCATGGAGCGCTTCGAGCCCGTCGAGTGCCTGCGTCTCATCGCGCGCCACGGCGTGACGCTCTTCTTCGTGGTGCCGCCCGTCCTCAACGCCCTGTCGCAGATGCCCGACATCAAGAGCCACGACCTCCGCACCGTGCGCCTCACCATGGTGGGGGCGGCGCCGGTGGCCCCCGAGCTGTCGCGCCGCTTCCGCGAGCTGACGGGCGTGCCGGTGGTGCAGGGGTACGGCCTCACGGAGGCGGCGCCGCTGACGCACCTCAATCCGATCTGGGACGACGCCCTCAACGTCATCGACTCCTGCGGCCTGCTCGCGCACGACACCGAGCACAAGGTGGTGGACGTGGAGACCGGGGACACGATCCTGCCCGCGGGCGCCGTGGGCGAGATCTGCGTGCGCGGGCCGCAGGTCATGCAGGGCTACTGGAAGGCGCCGGAGGCGACCGCGGCCACCCTGCGCGACGGCTGGCTGCACACGGGTGACATCGGCTCCGTGGACGAGCACGGCTACACGTTTATCCGTGATCGGAAGAAGGAGATGATCAAGTACAATGGCTTTGGTGTTGCGCCGGCGGAGATCGAGGCGCTGCTGCTCGAGCACCCCGGCGTCGCCGACGTGGCGGTGATCGGCAAGCCCGACGCGGAGGCGGGGGAAGTGCCGAAGGCGTTCGTCGTGCGCCGCGCCAGCGCGCCGTCGCTCAGCGCGGACGAGCTGCTCAGCTTCGCGCGCGGCCGGCTGGCCACGTACAAGACGCTGCACGAGATCGAGTTCATCGACGCCATTCCGAAGAACCCTTCGGGCAAGATCCTGCGCCGCGTCCTCAAGGAGCGCGAGCTCGGCTCAGCGGCCCACCGCTGACATCACCTTCACGAAAGGG
>JBBDXO010000113.1:2342-4541 GCA_040902295.1 Candidatus Rokuibacteriota bacterium
GTTCACGCCCGACACGGGCATGGCCGCGCTCTCCGCCACCAGCGTGGACGGGGAATTCCTGCTGATGCAAGGCCTCACCAGCAGTGCGAAGCTGACCCAGGGGACCTCGTCCGAGAACTGGGCGTACTCGAACACCAGCACGACCTTGACGCTCAACGGCATCACCTACCGCACCGCGTACGGCAAGCGCTCGGGCGGGATCGTGCAGCAGTTCACCGCCGTGGGGCGCGAAGAGAACAATCGCTGCGTGTTCCTGGGAACCTTCATCCACAAGTAACGCTCAGCTCCGCGTGATGCGTGAGATCCCGGGGAGGCGGCCCAGCAGGTTGCCCGTGATGGCGCCGTCCACGACGAGGTCGTGCCCGCTCACGTAGCGCGCGTCGGGACCGAGCAGGAAGGCGATGACGTCGGCGATGTCCTCGGGCGTGGCAACCCGCCCGAGGGGCACGAGAGCGTCGCGCGCGGCCGCCACCTGTGTGTCGGCGTACACGGTGGCGGTCATGCCCGTGCGCACCATGCCGGGGGAGACGGTGTTGACGCGAATGCCGTCGCGCCCCAGCTCCTGCGCCAGCACCCGGCAGAGCATGATGACGGCGGCCTTGCTCGGCCCGTAGGCGCCGAGATTGGCGTGGGCGCTGCTGCCGGACATCGAGCCGACGGCCACGATGGCGCCGCGTGAGGCGGCGAGGGCCGGGTGGGCCGCCTTGGCGAGCAGCCACGTCGCACGCGTGTTCACCGCGAAGATCCGGTCCCAGTCCTCGATGGAATACGCGACGAGCGCGCCCGGGCGGTTGATGCCCGCGTTGCTCACGACGGCGTCGAGGCCGCCCAGCCGCGCAACGGCCTCATCGACCACCCGCGCCGGATCGTCCGCCGTGCCCATGTCGCCGTGCAGGGCGACTGCCTCGGCGCCCGCCGCCTGAAGCTCGCGCAGCACCTCGTCGAGTCCCGCGGACGCCGCCAGATCGACGGCGGCGATCTTCACCGCCGCGCCTTTCTCGCGTCCGTCCCGTGCCAACCGCAGGCACGTCGCCCGTCCGATTCCGCTCGCCGCTCCCGTCACCAGTGCGCGCATGAGCACCTCCCGGTGCGGGAGTGTACCGCGCCCGGCCTATGCGCCGGGGCCGCGCTCCATCGAGTAGGGCTGCCACCGGCGGAGATTCGTCTTCTCCAGCGTGGCCGGGTTCACGCAGCTCTTCGGCCAGCGGCCGCTGAGGACGAGGGCGATCTCCTGGCCCACGCGGCGGCGGCGCACCGGATCGAACCGCGACGACGCGGAGGCGACGTGCGGCGTGAGGATGACGTTGTCCATCGTGAGCAGGGCGTTGGTGGCCGCGGGCGGCTCCTGCTCGAGCACGTCGAGGCCGGCGGCGGCGATCCAGCCCTCCTGCAGCGCCTTGATGAGGGCGGGCTCGTCGGTGGTGGGGCCGCGCCCGGTGCTGATGTAGAGGGCCTCCGGCTTCATCGACCGGAAGTGGTGCTCCTGCATCAGGTGGTACGCATCCGCCGTCGAGGGCGCGTGCATGGAGACGATGTCGGAGCGCTGGAGCAGCTCCGTGAGATTGACGGGCTCCACGCCGTACTGGCTCATCACCAGCTCCTCGACGTAGGGATCGTAGGCGAGCAGGTGCAGGCCGAAGGCGCGCGCCCGCACCGCCACCGCGCGCGCCACGTGGCCGAAGGCGATGAAGCCGAGCGTCTGGCCCATCAGGCGCGGGAACTCCGAGAGCAGCGGCCGGCCTTCCGCCCACCGGTTGTCCCGCACCAGCCGGTCCATCGTGACGAGCCGGCGGTAGGTGGCGAGGATCAGCATCATGGTGTGGTCGGCCACTTCCTCGATGAACGTGTCGGGCACGTTGGTGACGGGGATGCCGCGCGCGGTGGCGGCATCGACGTCGACGGTGTCCACGCCCACGCTGCCGAGGGCGATCACCTTGCAGCGCTGGAGGCCGTCGATGATGGGCTTGGTGATGCGCCGTCCCTTCGCGTAGAGGGCATCGGCGTCACGCGCGGCGGCGATGAACTCCTCCTCGCTCGTGGCCGCCACCTCGACGATGTCCGCCTCCAGCGGTCCGAGCGCCTCCAGCTCCCACTTGTACCCCACGCCGCGCATCCCGCCCGCCGGTGTCACCACCTTGAACTTCGCCACACGCGCCTCCTCGATGCCCTCGGATTGGAAAGGCCAGTATAGTAGCGGAC
>JBBDXO010000114.1:0-26790 GCA_040902295.1 Candidatus Rokuibacteriota bacterium
CCACCATCCACGTGGTCCTCGCACCCCGAAGAGCGCCCGGCCGGCGACAGGACTCACCGCCGCCGCGTGCACCGGGCATGAATGATGACCGCTAGACTAGAACCGGCGGCGGCCGCCTGCGGCGCGCTTGCGCAGTCGTAGAGCTTTGGGGGTGACCTCGAGCAATTCGTCCTCGCGGATCCACTCGAGGCACTGCTCGAGGTTCATCGTGCGCGGCGGCGTCAGCTTCACGCCTTCGTCGGAGGTGGACGCGCGCATGTTGGTCAGCTTCTTTTCCTTGGTGATGTTCACGTCGAGGTCGTTGTCGCGGGAGTTCTCGCCCACGATCATGCCCTCGTACACCTGGTCGCCGGGCCCGATGAACATCACGCCGCGCGCCTGGAGGTTGTCGATGGCGTAGCCGGTGGTGCGGCCGGCGCGATCGGCGACCAGCGCGCCGTTCTGGCGGTGCGCGATGTCACCCTGCCACTCGTCCCAGCCGTCGAAGAGGTGATTGAGGAGGCCGGTGCCGCGCGTGTCGGTGAGGAACTCCGTGCGGTAGCCGATGAGGCCGCGCGACGGAATGCGGTACTCCAGGCGCACGCGCCCGGTGCCGTGATTGACCATCTTCACCATCACGCCCTTGCGCGGCCCCACCTTCTGCGTGACGGAGCCGATGTGCTCCTCGGGGATGTCGACCACCAGGTGCTCCATCGGCTCCAGCGTGCGGCCGTTCTCCTGCCGGGTGATGATCTCCGGCTTGCCCACCTCGGTCTCGAACCCTTCGCGCCGCATGATCTCGATGAGGATGGCCAGCTGCAGCTCGCCGCGGCCGGACACCCGGAAGGTGTCGGGCGAGTCCGTCTCTTCCACGCGGATGCCGACGTTCACGCGCCGCTCTTTCCACAGGCGCTCGCGGAGCTGGGTGGAGGTGACGTACTTGCCCTCCTTGCCCGCGAAGGGGGAGACGTTGGCGGAGAAGAGCATGGAGACGGTGGGCTCGTCGATGCGGATGAGCGGCAGCGCCAGCGGCCGGTCGACGTCCGCCACCGTCTCGCCGATCTCGATGGTGTCGATGCCGGCGATGGCGACGAGGTCGCCCGCGCTCGCCTCCGGGATCTCGATGCGCTTGAGGCCGTCGTAGCCGTAGAGCACCGTCACCTTGACCGTCTCCAGCGAGCCGTCCCGGTGCATGACGGCGACGCGGTCCGCCTGCTTCACGCGCCCGTTCACGATGCGGCCGATGATGAGGCGGCCCACGTAATCGTCCCAGTCGAGCATCGCGACGCGGAACTGCAGGCCGATCTCGGGGTCGAACTGGGGCGGCTTGACCGCGGTGAGGATCGTCTCGAAGAGCGGCTCCAGGGTGGTGCCGGGGTCCTTGAGGGCGCGGGTGGCCGTGCCCGTCTTGGCGTTCGTGTAGAGGACGGGGAAGTCGAGCTGGTCCTCGGTGGCTTCGAGGTCGATGAAGAGGTCGTACACCTCGTCCAGCACCTCGGCCGGCCGCGCGTCGCTGCGGTCGATCTTGTTGATGACGACGATGGGCGGCAGCCCCGCCTCCAGCGCCTTCTTGAGCACGAAGCGTGTCTGCGGCAGCGGGCCTTCGGCGGCGTCCACGAGGAGGAGCACGCCGTCCACGAGGGTGAGCGTGCGCTCCACCTCGGAGCCGAAGTCGGCGTGGCCGGGCGTGTCCACGATGTTGATGTGGACGTCCCGGTAGTTCACGGCCGTGTTCTTGGCCATGATGGTGATGCCCTTCTCCCGCTCGAGGTCCATGGAGTCCATCATCCGCTCGGCCACGGTCTCGTTCTTGCGGAAGAGGCCCGACTGCCAGAGCATGGCGTCCACGAGGGTGGTCTTGCCATGGTCGACGTGGGCGATGATCGCGATGTTACGGATCGAGTCACGCTGTTGCATACTCATCGGTCCACTGTATCACGCGGCGCGGCATCCGTCGCCGATGCGGCATGTATAATGACGCCACTCATCGCGCCCTGGAGGCCCGCTCATGACCCGGTGTTCCCTCATCGTTGTCGGCATTCTCACGCTCGGCTGCGCCTCCGGCGTGGTGGCGCAGGACACGCCGGCCGCCACCGGCACGAAGCCGGCCGCGAGCGCCCCCGCCCGCAAGCCGCCGGGCAAGCCGACGGCGATCATCACGATGGAGAAGGGCGGCGAGATCCGGATCGAGTTCTATCCGGCCGACGCGCCGAAGACGGTCGAGAACTTCATGAAGCTCGCCCGGGACGGCTTCTACGACGGCACCACCTTCCACCGCGTGGAGCCCACCTTCGTGATCCAGGGCGGCGATCCGCTCTCGAAGACGCTGCCGCAGGGCGATCCCAAGCTCGGCACCGGTGACCCCGGGTACAAGATCAAGGCGGAGGTCAACACGCAGAAGCACGACCGCGGCGCGGTGGCGATGGCGCGCAGCCAGCATCCCGATTCCGCGGGCAGCCAGTTCTACATCACCCTCGGCAACGCGAACTTCCTCGACGGCAAGTACACCGTCTTCGGCCGCGTCACGAACGGCATGGACGTCGTCGACCGCGTGCGCCCCGGCGACCGCATGAAGTTCGTGAGGGTCGTCACCATCCCCTGAGTCCCTTCACCGAAAGAAAGGCACCCTCGTGAAGCAGACCGCGGTCATCACGCTCGACAACGGCAACGAGATCCGCATGGAGTTCTTTCCCGCCGACGCCCCCAGGACGGTGGACAACTTCGTGACGCTCGCCAGGAAGGGGTTCTACGACGGGCTCACCTTCCACCGCGTCGTGCCCGACTTCGTCGTGCAGGGCGGCGACCCCAAGGGTAACGGCACCGGCGGGCCCGGCCACACCATCCCCGCCGAGTTCAACAAGAACAAGCACGTGCGCGGCGCGGTGGCGATGGCGCGCAGCCAGGACCCCAACTCCGCGGGCAGCCAGTTCTACATCTGCTACGGCACCACGCCCCACCTCGACGGCAGCTACACCGTCTTCGGCCAGGTGACGAGCGGCATGGAGCACGTCGACCGCATCAAGCAGGGCGACCGGATGAAGACGGTGGCGATCGTCGAGGAATGAGCCGATGACCTGGTCGCTCCTCATCCGCGGCGGCTCGCTCATCGACGGCTCCGGCGCGCCCGCGCGTGCCGCCGACGTGGCGGTGCAGGGCGACCGCATCGTCGCCGTGGGGCCCGCCCTCGCGGGTGCCGCCGACCGGACCATCGACGCGCGCGGCAAGGTCGTCGCGCCCGGCTTCATCGACGCCCACTCGCACTCGGACCTCTTCTACTTTGCCTGCCCGTCGGCGGAGTCCAAGGTGCGCCAGGGCGTGACCACCGAGGTCGTCGGCATGTGCTCGTTCTCCCAGGCGCCGCTCACGCCGGCGCGGCAGGACGACGTCAAGCGCTGGGTGGGCGGCATCGGCCGCACGCCCGAGCTGCACTGGGAGACGTTCGGCCAGTACCTCGATGCCCTCCGTGCCGTGCGGCCGTCGGTGAACGTGGCGCACTTCGTCGGCCACGGCGCCCTGCGCATCGCGGCGATGGGCTTCGAGGCGCGGCCGCCCGACGGCGGCGAGGCGCGCGTGATGGAGCGGCTGCTCGGCGAGGCGATGGACGCGGGCGCCTTCGGCTTTTCCACCGGGCTCGTGTACCCGCCCAGCTCCTACGCGGAGACGGGCGAGCTGATCGCGCTCGCCAGGAGCATCGCGCGGCGGGGCGGCTTCTACTTCTCGCACATCCGCGGCGAGTCCTCCATGCTGCTCGACTCCATCACGGAGGCCATCCGGATCGGCGAGGAGGCCGGGATCGGCGTGCAGGTCTCGCACGTCAAGGCCTCGGGCCGCGAGAACTGGCCGAAGATCGACGCCGCCCTGCGCCTGCTCGAGCTGGCGCAGGCGCGCGGCGTCGACATCGCGGGTGACGTCTACCCGTACAACGCCGGCAGCACGAAGATGGACAACCTCATGCCGGGCTGGGCGCACGAGGGCGGGATCAACAAGCTCATCGAGCGGCTGTCCGACCGCACGCTGCGCCGCCGCATCGCCGAGGAGTGTCTCGTCGACGGCGAGCGGTGGGGCACGGTGTCGCAGGGCGCCGTCGGCTTCGACCAGATCTTCATCGCCTCCAGCCGCCGGCGCGAGCTCGAGGGGCTGAATCTCGCCCAGCTCGCGCGGCAGTCCGGCGCCACGCCCGCGGAAGCCCTGATGAGCCTGCTCGTCGAGGAGGAGTGCACGGTGGGCATGGTGAGCTTCTCGCAGTCGATCGAGAACGTGGCCAAGGTGCTCGCCCATCCGGCGCTCATGATCGGCTCGGACTCCATCCCCCTCTACGAGGGCGACGGCGACAAGCCCGGCAAGCCGCACCCGCGCGCGTACGGCACCTTCCCGCGCGTGCTCGGCGAGTACGCGCGGGAGCGGGGGCTGTTCTCGCTGGAGACGGCCGTTTACAAGATGACGGGCATGCCCGCCACGCGCCTGCGCCTGCGCGACCGGGGCCTCGTACGCGAAGCGTTCGCCGCCGACCTCACCGTGTTCGACGCGGCCACGGTCAAGGACGACGCGACGTTCGCCGAGCCGCACCGCTATCCCGCCGGCATTCCGTACGTGATCGTCAACGGCGCCGTCGTCGTGGACGACGGCCGCATGCGCGCGGCCGGCACCGGCCGCGTGCTCACGCCCTCCTGAGGCGTCCCCACGCGCGGGGGCCTTCGAGGCCCCCCGCTCAATCGATGATGCAGCCGTGGGGGGTGGCGCGCCCGTCGAGCGCGGCGATCTCCTCCGCCGACAGCCACGCCTGGCGCGGCTCGTCCAGCAGGCGCGCGCAGGCGGCCACCGTGTGCGCCCACGACGCGGCGTTGACGAAGAGCATGCCGGCGATGCTGAGGGTGCCGCCCGCGTTCACGAAGCCGAGCGCGGCCGTGGCCGCGCCCGTGTGCAACGGCGTGAGGGCGCCCAGGATGCTCTCCGGGCGGGTGTGACTCACGAACAGCCGCGCGCGCACTCCGTCGGGATAGAGCCGCGCGCGCAGGGTGGCGTCCGCGGCATGGGCGCGCTCGCCCTCCGAGCGCGGGGCGCGGAAACGGCCGGGCTCGAGCATGTAGACGACGGCGTGGGCGACGTCGCGGGCGGCGAGCCGCTCGGAGGCTTTGAGCACTTCGCCGAGCTGGTAGGCGCCGACGGCGGTGAGGATCACGCGCGCCTGCTCGGGCCGATGACCCGCCCGTGACACGAGGGCCGCCCCGTCACGCAGCAGCGCGCGCGCCTCGTCGGCGGTGAAGACGTCGGCCACGGCGCCCTTCGGCACCACGAGCGTCCAGATCTGGCCGCGCGTGCGATAGATCGCCTCCATCACCGCCGCCGCCGTGTTGAAGTCGGCGGGGAGCAGCACGCGCGAGACGTGGGAGGGCTCGCCGAGCATCATCTCCGCCATGGCGGGGTCCTGGTGCGAGATCTCGTTCTTGGAATTCTCCCACGTGTGCGACGTGAGCACGACGGCCACCGACAGCCAGCCCGCGGGCCGTCCCGCCGCCGCCTGGTGCTCGGCGAAGATGATCTCCTGCCGCACGGCGCCGTGCATCTTGACGCCGAACGCCTCGTACGTGACGGTGATGTTGAGGCCGCCCTTGTTGCCGAGGGTCGCGCACACCACCGCCTCCTCGTTGAGGGCGGTGATGACGGCGCCATCGATTGCCTCCGGGATGCCGGCCTCGGGCGCGGTGACGCGGAACTTCAGCGTGTCGAGCGTGCGCTGCATGCGATTGGACCGCATCTCGTCGGGGTTGCCCACGCGCGGCCGCAGGTGCGGGTTGGCGCCCACCACGGCCACGAAGGCGTCGTCCACGGCCGTCATCGGGGACGACGACGTCGTCCCCTCGCGCTCGTTCACGCGCTTGAAGGCGGGCGCGGGCACGGTGGCGAGGGGGACCTCCCGGCGCACGAGCGGGTGGTCGCGCTCGCGCGGCCGCCCGGTCATCTCGTGATTCTGCATCGCGGCTGCCGTCGCGCGCAGCTCGTCCGGGGCCACCCACAGCCGGCGGGCGGACCGGTTGAAGTTGCGGGCGCTCGCGCCGTCCTCGTGCGGATTGCCGCCGAGGGGCAGGTTGTGCGCCAGGTTGGTGCCCTCGCCGTAGAAGCCGGCGCCCTTGGGCGCCACCGCGATGCCATACGGCAGCGCGACGGGATACGAGGCGCCGGCGGCGATGCGCTCCGCCGCCGCCTGCAGCCGGCGCTCGCTCTCCCAGATCGCCCACGCGAAGGCGGCGGGATCGCGGCCGTCGAAGACGATGGGATCGAAGCCGTTGAGCCTGAGGTGACGCTGGAACCACGTGATGCCGCCCTGCTGCGACATCGTCGTGCGCTGGTCGATGCGCCGCCCGTTCTTGATCATGATGGGCGCCACCAGCCCCGAATCGCTCGCGCGCCACCAGCGCGCCGCCCAGTCGCTGCCGCGCTGCTCCTCGAAGGCGCCGTCGCTCAGGAAGGCGACGAGGCGCTCGCCCGGCAGCGGCATGTGCACGTACTGCAGCTCCGCGAAGCCGAGATAGCCGCCTTCCATGATCCCGCCCGCGGTATGCGCGTTGACGTGGCTGCCCAGCGGCGACTCCTGCCGGCCGTCGGCGCCGATGCGGTAGGCGTAGAAGTCGCGCACGTAGCGCGTGAGCCCGGCGTCGGAGACATCGTAGCGCGCGGCGTGCGCCTCCGTCATGTTGCCGAGGAGCAGGTTGACGGAGTCGATGGCCGACACGCAGTGGCCCTGGCCCATGAGCCAGCCGCGCGTGAGGCCCGCCAGCGCGTTGGCGGCCATGTAGCCCGTGTAGGCGGGCACCATGTTGAGGCTGCCGCCCGTGTGGCCCTCCGGCGATGGCTTGAAGTCGTCGCGCTGGAGCGCGCGGCCGTCGAGGTACACGGAGCGCGCGTACGTCTCGTGGACGACGAGCCACATGCCCGCGCTCGCCACGCGGTCGGCGGCGTGCAGCACCTCCCACACGGGGCCGGCCAGCGTGTCCGCCATCGCCCGCACGCGCCGCCGGGTGAGGGCGGTGTGCCGGATGGCCCCGTAGCCCGCCGCCCACGCGGCCGCGACGTCGCTCACGACGCCCCCCGCGGCGCCGCCGCGCGCGCCAGGCAGTGCATGACGTCGCGGGCGATGACGAGCTCCTCGTCGGTGGGAATCACGAAGGCCCGCAGCGCGGCGCCCTCCGCGCTGATGACCGCCTCCGTGCCCACGGTGGCGGCGTTGCGCCGGTCGTCGAGGGTGAGACCGCACCAGGCCATGCCGTCACAGATGCGCCGGCGCACCTCGGGGTGGTGCTCGCCGATGCCGCCCGTGAAGACGACCGCCTGCGCGCCGCCGAGGGCTGCCAGGTACGCGCCGACGTACTTGCGCGCGCGATAGCAGAAGAGATCGACGGCGAGGGCGGCGCGAGGGTCGGTCGCCTCCTGCGCGAGGAGGTCGCGCATGTCGCTGCTGCGGCCCGACACCCCGAGCAGGCCCGAGCGCTCGTTGAGCCACCGCTCCACCTCCGCCTCGGGCACGTCTTCGGCGCGCGCCAGATACCCGATCACCGCCGCATCGATGTCGCCCGCCCGTGTGCCCATGACCAGTCCCTCCAGGGGGGTGAAGCCCATCGAGGTGTCGACCGACGCCCCCTCGCGCACCGCCACCGCCGAGCAGCCGTTGCCGAGGTGCAGGGCGACGAAGGTGGCCCGGGCCACCGGCAGGGCGATGAGCGACGCATACCGGCCGGTGACGTAGCGGTAGGACAGGCCGTGGAAGCCGTAGCGGCGGACGTGATGGCGCTCGGCCAGCTGCCAGTCCAGGGCGTAGCGGGCCGCGTGCTCCGGCATCGTGACGTGAAAGGCGGTGTCGAAGGCGGCGACCATCGGGACGTGCGCGTCGAGGGCGGCGCGCGCGGCGCGGATGCCCGCCACGCCGGGGCCGTTGTGCAGCGGCGCCAGCTCCGTGAGCGCATCGAGCTCGGCCGTCACCGCCTCGTCGATCACCACCGGCTCCGTGAAGCGCTCGCCGCCGTGCACGATGCGGTGACCGACGGCGTCGACGGGGCCGCCCACCTTCGCCGCCTCTGCCAGCGCGCGCCGGAGGGCGCCGGCGTAATCGCCGCCGACGCGCTCCACCACCCCCCGCGCAAGGCGATGCTCGGCCGGCATCGCGAGGAGCTGGAACTTCAGCGACGAGCTGCCGCAGTTCAGGACGAGGACGTTGAGGGCGTCCATGTCCCGCGGAGCGTACAGCATCGCCGGCCGCGCCGCCATCCGCCCCCTGTGGCAGAGTACCGCCATGAAAGCGCGCCTGAAGGTCTGGGTCGTCTTCGACGACCGCGTGAAGTTCGGCGACGGGCGCGCCCGGCTGCTGGAGCTCGTCGACGAGATGGGCTCGCTGCGCCGGGCGCTCGAGCAGATGGGCATGTCGTACCGCGCGGGGTGGGGCTACCTGCGCGAGCTCGAGCGCGCGGCCGGCATGAAGCTGCTGGAGCCGAAGCCGGGCGGGCGCCGCGGCGGCACGCGCCTCACGCGCAAGGGACGGCTCTTCCTCGCCCGCTATCGCCGGCTGCGCACCGGCCTCGAGGACGACCTCGGCCGCCGCTTCAAGCGCGCCTTTCCGTCGTAGCGCGCCCGGCGGCGCGCCTGTATTATGCTCCGAAGAGCATAATGTCACGGATCATGGCCGTCCTCGCCGTCCTCATCGCCGGCCTCGCGCTCGCCGCGGGCGGCGTGGCGCCGCCGCGCGTCTCGGACACGGTCATCCTCTCCAGCACCACGAGCACGCAGGATTCCGGGCTCCTCGACGTCCTCGTGCCGCTGTTCGAGCGGCAGACCGGCTACACCCTCAAGACGATCTCGGTGGGCACGGGCCAGGCCCTCGCCCTCGCCGCGCGCGGCGAAGCGGACGTGACGCTCGCCCACGCCCCCACGATCGAGAGAACGTACGTCGCCGAGGGCCGGATGCTGAACCGCCGGCTCGTCATGTACAACGACTTCGTCATCGCGGGGCCCGACGCCGACCCGGCCGGCATCCGCGGCGAGGCGCGGGCGGGGGTGGCGCTGACAAGGATCGCCGCCGCGGCGGCGCGCTTCGTGTCACGCGGCGACAGCTCCGGCACGCACCTGCTCGAGCAGGCGCTCTGGCGCGGGGGGGGGGGGGGGGGCGCCCGCCGCGCCGTGGTACGTCGAGTCGGGCCTTGGCATGGGGCCGACGCTCACCCTCGCCGCCGATCAGCGGGCCTACACGCTGACGGACCGCGCCACCTTCCTCGCCTTCGCCAGGCGCCTGGCGCTCGTGGTGATGGTCGAGGGGGACCGGCCCCTGCTCAACGTGTACTCGGTGATGGAGGTCAATCCCGCCAACGGCCCGCGCGTGAACGCCGCGGGCGGGCGGGCCTTCGCGGACTTCCTGCTGTCGCCCGCCACGCAGGAGATCATCCGGACGTTCGGTGCGGACACGTACGGGCGCGCCCTCTTCGTGCCCATCGCCGGCACGCGCGACGAGGATCTGTAGACGCGATGGACCTGCTCGTCTCCGGGGTGCGCGAGGCCGTGTGGCTGCTCGTCGGCGGCGATCCCGAGATCTGGTCGATCCTCCTGCTGTCGCTGCAGGTCTCCGGCAGCGCCACCTTCATCGCGCTCGCGCTCGGCATTCCGGTGGGGGCCGCCCTCGGGCTGGCGCGCTTTCCCGGGCGCACCGTGCTCGTGAGCGCGGTGAACACCGGAATGGGCCTGCCCCCGGTGGTGGTGGGGCTCTTCGTGTCGATCCTGCTCTGGCGCAGCGGCCCCCTCGGCATGCTGGAGATCCTCTACACGCCGGCCGCCCTCGTGGTGGCGCAGGCGGTGATCGCCGCCCCCATCGTGACCGGCATCACGCTGGCCGCCGTGCAGAACGTGCCGGAGAAGTTCCGCCTGCAGCTGCTGGCGCTCGGCGCCTCGCGCGCGCAGATGGTGCGCGTGGTGCTGCGGCAGGCGCGGCTGCCCATGCTGGCGGCGGTCATGGCGGGCTTCGGCGGCATCATCTCCGAGATCGGCGCCTCCATGATGGTGGGCGGCAACATCAAGGGGCAGACGCGCACGCTCACCACCGCCATGGCGCTGGAGACGAGCAAGGGCAACTTCGAGGGCGCCATCGCGCTCGCCCTGCTCCTGCTCGTGCTCGTCTTCGCGGTGAGCTGGGCGCTCACGGCCATCCAGCAGCGGCGTCTGTAGTAAGGTGAAGGCCGCGATGCCCAGCCCGCGCACGACGCTCTCACGCGCGCTGACCGCGCTCGCGACGGCGGCCCTGCTCGTGACGGCGTCCGCCGGCGGAGGCGCGGCAGCGGAGCCCACGCTCATTGTCTTCGCCGCCTCCGACCTGACGTTCGCGCTCAAGGAGCTGGCGCCGGCGTTCGAGCAGGCGCGGAACGTGAGGGTCACGCTCGTCTTCGGCTCCACCGGCAACCTCGCCAGGCAGATCGAGCATGGCGCGCCCGCCGACGTCTTCTTTTCCGCCGACCAGGGCTTTCTCGACGCGCTCGCGGCGAAGCAGGCCATCCTCACGCAGACGCGCGCGCTCTACGCGCAGGGCCGCATCGTGCTCGTCGCGGCGAAGGCCTCCGGCCCGAAGCTGGAAGAGCTGCGGTCACTGCTCGGTGACCGTGTGCGTCGCGTCGCCATCGCCAATCCGGCGCACGCGCCCTACGGCCGGGCGGCGGAGGAGGCGCTGCGCACCGCCGGCCTGTGGGAGGCGCTCCGGCCCAAGCTCGTCTACGGCGAGAACATCCGGCATGCGCTGCAGTACGTGGAGACGGGCGCCGCCGAGGCCGGTATCGTCGCGCTCTCCGTGGCGGACGTGGCGTCCGTGCACGTCACGCCCATCGACCCCGCGCTCCACGCGCCGCTCAACCAGGCGGCGGCGGTGGTGCGCCGCAGCCCGCGGCCGGAGCTGGGACTGGCCTTCCTGCAGTTCGTCAACGGGCCGGCGGGGCGGGTGGTGATGAAGCGCTACGGCTTTCTCCTGCCCGGCGAATTGTGACCTCGCTCGATCTCTTTCCGCTGTGGCTCTCGGTCCGCGTCTCGGTGGCGGCCACCCTGCTCACGCTGGCGGTGGGCGTGCCCCTCGCCTGGCTGCTCGCGCGCCGCACCTTCACGGGCCGCGACGTCCTCGCCTCCGTGGTGGTCGCGCCCCTGGTGCTGCCGCCCACCGTGCTCGGCTACTACCTGCTCGTGCTCATCGGCAGCCAGGGGCCGGTGGGCCGCCTGCTCGAGAGGGCGGGCATCGAGCTCGCCTTCACGTGGAAGGCCGCCGTCCTCGCGGGATGCGTGGGCTCGGCGCCCCTGCTCATCAAGGCCGCGCAGGCGGGCTTCGAAGGCGTGGACGCGCGCCTCGAGCAGGCGGCGCGCACCCTGGGCCGCTCGGAGTGGAGCGTGTTCTGGAGCATCACGCTGCCGCTGGCGTGGCGCTCGCTGATGGCGGGCGGCATCCTCGCCTTCTGCCGCGCCTTCGGCGACTTCGGCATCACGCTGATGATCGCGGGCAGCATCCCCGGGCGCACGCAGACGCTGCCGCTGGCGATCTACGATCACGTGCAGGCCAACCAGATGGCGGAGGCCAACGCGCTGTCGCTGATCTCGCTCGGCGCCGTCGTGCTCGTCCTCGTGGGCCTCGCCCGCCTCGTGCGCCTGCGGTACTGAGGCCATGCTGGCCATCGACATCAGCAAGCGGTTGTCCGACTTCACGCTGGAGGTGGCGTGGCAGGCGGGCGAGCGCGTCACCGGCCTCTTCGGGCCCTCCGGCGCCGGCAAGACGGCCACCCTCGACTGCCTGTCGGGCCTGAGCCGGCCCGATCGGGGCCGCATCGTCGTCGGCGACCGCGTGCTCTTCGACAGCGCCGCCGGCATCGACCTGCCGCCGCGGCACCGGCGTCTCGGCTACGTGTTCCAGGGCTACGCGCTCTTTCCGCATCTCACCGCCGCCGAGAACATCGGCTACGGCCTGCGCGGCCGCCCGCGCGAAGAGCGGCGGCGGCGCACCGCGGAGGTGGTCGAGCGCCTCGGCCTCGGCGGGCTCGAGCGGCGCCGGCCGGGCGCTCTCTCCGGCGGCCAGCGCCAGCGCGTGGCGCTCGGCCGCGCGCTGGCGCCGGAGCCGGCGCTGCTGCTGCTCGACGAGCCCTTGTCCGCGCTCGATGCGCCGCTGCGCCGCGCCCTGCGCGAGGATCTGTCGGCGGTGCTGCGCGAGTGGGGCACCGCCGCCGTGCTGGTCACCCACGACTTCACGGAGGCGTACCGGCTCGCCGACCGCATCGTCGTGTACGACCGCGGGCGCGTGGTGCAGGCGGCGCCGCGCACGGAGCTGCTGTGGCAGCCGGCCTCGGAGACGGTGGCCACCATCATGGGCATCCGCAACGTGCTGCACGGCACCGTGCTCAAGGCGAGCCCGGATCGCATCCAGCTCCGCTGGCGCGGCTACACGCTGGAAGCCGTCAACTCGCCCACGCATTCGTACCTGCCCGCGCCCGACAGCCCCATCGCCTTCTTCATCCGCCCCGAATACGTGCGCCTCATCCGCAAGGACCGCGGCCCCGCCGATCCCGTGCACCACATGAACCTCATGTCGGGCGTGGTGGCGGGCGAGGAGGATTTCGGGACCACGTGGAGCCTGCGCTTCCGTCTCGACGCGCCCGGGCCGCCGGCGCAGGGCGACCACGACATCGAGGTGGAGGTGCCGCACCTCGTCTACGAGATCCTCGAGATCGAGCGCGACCGGCACTGGGAGTTCTCGATCCACCGCGGCTCCATCCACGTCCTGCCCGCTTGATGGCCACCCCCGTGCTGTCCGTGGCCGGCCTGCGACAGCAGTACTCGCCCCGCTGGGCGCTCGACATCCCGGCGCTCGACATCCATGAAGGCGAGGTGCTGGCGGTCATCGGCCCCAACGGCAGCGGCAAGTCGTCGCTGCTGCGCATCCTCGGCCTGCTGGAGGCGCCCTTCGTGGGCGAGGTGCGCGTGCACGGCCGGCCGGTGGACGCCTCGCATTCCGTCAGCGCGCGGCGGCGCATGGCGGCGGTCTTCCAGGAGCCGTGGCTGGCGGACATGACCGTGGCCGACAACGTCGCCCTCGGTCTCGGCTTCCGCGGTGTGCCGCCCGCGATCGCCGCCGCCCGCGTGGCGCGGTGGCTGGAGCGGTTCGGCATCGCGCACCTGGGCGAACGTTCCGCGCGGTGGCTGTCGGGCGGCGAGGCGCAGCGCGCGGCGCTCGCGCGCGCCCTCGTGGTGGAGCCGGAGGTGCTGCTGCTCGACGAGCCCTTCTCCGGCCTCGACGCTCCCACGCGCGCGGCGCTGCTGCCGGAGGTGGGCGCCATCCTGCGCGCGGACCGGGTGACGGCGGTGCTCGTCACGCACGACCGCAACGAGGCGCTCGCGCTCGCCGACCGCGTGGCCGTGCTGATGGACGGGCGCATTCGGCAGATGGACGAGACCGCGCGCGTCTTCTATGCGCCCGTGTCGGAGGAGGTGGCGCGCTTCGTGGGGGTGGAGACGATCGTGACCGGCACCGTGATCGCGCGCGAGGGCGGCGCCACCGTGGTGGATGTCGCGGGGCGGCGGCTCGAGGTCGCCTCCGAGGCGCCGCCGGGCGCCCGCGTGCGGATCGGCATCCGCCCGGAGGACGTCACCCTCGCCCCCGCCGCGGAGCCGCCCGGCCCCTCCAGCGCGCGCAACGCGTTGCCCGGCGTGATCGTGAGCGTGACCGCCTCCGCCCACGGCACGCACGTGGTCGTCGATTGCGGATTTCCGCTGGTGGCGGGGGTCACGCCGCGCTCGGTGAGCGAGCTCGGCCTGCTCGCGGGCGGGCGGGTGATCGCCGTCTTCACGGCGAGCGCCGCGCACGTCATCGGGGCGGGCGCCGGCGGTTGACACCCCCGGGGGTCCGGGGCTATAAGGAAATTACCCGCAGCCAGCGAGACGTCAATGGGGACGGGGGGATATATCGGCAAAGGGAGTTCGTGAGCCAGCGGCCGCACGGCCCTGGCTTTGTTTGTTTTGTGACGTGCCCGCCATGCAAGGAGGTCGGCCTATGGCCCAGGAGAACCTGATCGAGCGACTCATGGCCGAGAACGAGGAGTTCCGCCGTCTCCGCTCCGAGCACCATCACTACGACGAGGAACTGGAGACGCTCAAGGAAACGGCCCCGCTCTCGGCGGACCAGCAATGGCGCGTCAGCGAGCTCAAGAAGCTGAAGCTCATGGCCAAGGATCGGATGGAGGACATCATCCGGCACACGCGGCCGGGCGTGGTCGCCTGACCCTCAAGAAACGGAGCAAGACCCGGCCGCGGAACGCCGTCAACGGTGACGGGTTCCGCGGCCTCTCCCACCTCTCGCCGCGCGGGGACGCCCGCATGGTCGACGTCTCCGACAAGCCCGAGAGCGCCCGCGAGGCTGTCGCGCGCGCCGTCCTCACCATGAAGCCCGCCACCCTGCGCGCCATCCGTCTCGGCAACGCGCCCAAGGGCGACGTCCTCGGCGTCGCGCGCACCGCCGGCATCCTCGCCGCCAAGCGCACGCACGAGCTGATCCCGCTCTGCCATCCGCTCCGCATCACGCGCGTGGACGTGACCTTCGACGACCGCGCGCGCGCGGGCGCGCTCGTGGTGGAAGCGCGCGTGCGCACGGTGGACAAGACCGGCGTGGAGATGGAGGCACTCACGGCGGTGAGCGTGGCCGCCCTCACCGTGTACGACATGGTGAAGGCGGTGGAAAAGGGCGTGACCATCCGTAACATTCAGCTCGTGCGCAAGAGCGGCGGCAAGTCCGGGTTATGGCAGCGCCGCCCGTAACCACCGCCCTCATCCATTCGGATGACTGGCGCCGCTTCGACTACGGGCCCCACCATCCGCTGCGCATGGAGCGCCTCGGCCTCACCTGGCGGCTGATGGAGGCATACGGGTTGACGCGGCTGCCCGGCGCCATCGTGCGCGAGCCCACGCCCGCCGCGGAAGCCGACATCGCGCGCTTCCACGCGCGCGAGTACCTCGACGTCCTCAAGGACGCCGACAGCGGCCTGGAGCCCGCGCTCGGCTGCGCGTTCGGCCTCGGCGCCGGCGACAACCCGGTCTTCCCCGGCCTCTGGCAGGCCGCGCGCCTGGTGGCCGCGGGCTCCATGCTCGCCGCCGACATGGTGGCCTCCGGCCAGGCGCAGCGCGCCTTTCACTTCGCGGGCGGCCTGCACCACGCCATGCGCGAGCGCGCCTCCGGCTTCTGCTACGTCAACGACGCCGTGCTGGCGATTCTCACCCTGCGGGCGCGGGGCCTGCGCGTGGCCTACGTCGACATCGACGCCCATCATGGCGACGGCGTGCAGGCGGCGTTCTACCGCGACCCCGACGTGATGACGGTTTCCACCCACGAGCGCGGCGAGCGGCTGTTCCCCGGCACCGGCTTCGTGAGCGAGCGCGGGGAGGGCGAGGGAGTCGGCTTCTCGGTGAACCTGCCCCTGGAGGCGTACACGGACTCCGCCGTGTTCCTCGCCGCCTTCGACGCCGTGGTGCCGCCCCTCGTGCGCGCCTTCAAGCCGGACGTGATCGTGGCCCAGCTCGGCATCGACACGCACCGCACCGATCCCCTCACGCACCTGGCGCTCGACGTGCAGGGCTTCGTGCAGGCGCTCTCCCGCATCATGACGCTGGCGCCGCGCCTCGTCGCCCTCGGCGGCGGCGGCTACGACGTCACGAACGTCGCCCGCGCGTGGACGGCGGCATGGGCGACGCTCAACGAGCGCGAGCTGCCCGCCGAGCTGCCGGCGTCGTTCGCGGAGGACGCCCGGCGCTTCGGCTTCCGGTCGCCGCTGCTGTGGGACGCGGCGGGCGACCCGCTGCCCGACGACATCGGCGCCGCCGTGCGCGACTACGCCGACCGCCAGGTGGACGCCGTGCAGCGGACCATCTTCCCGCTCCACGACCTGTAGTCAGGTGAGGGAGCCGATGCGAGCGAGATGGCGGACACGCGGCAGGGCCCGCGCACGATCGAACATGCGCCGGTCTGCAGTGATGTAGAGGCAGTCCAGTTCGACGGCAAGGGCGAGGAAGGACGCATCGTAGAAGGTGAGGCCGAGATCCCGGCCCAGCCGCGCGGCGCGCCTCAAGAGTGGCGTGGCAGGCGGAGCAACGATGAATGGAAGGGCTTCCAGATCGTCGATGGCCTGGTCAAGCCCCCCTGCCCCGAGCTTGGTCTTCAGGAGCAGGATATTGCCGACTTCGTAGAGCAGCAGAGCGGGGACATGCACTTCGAACGATCGAGCCTGGATTTCTCTCAGGAGGATCCGGGCTTCAGGCAACAGATCTTCGTCACGTGTCTTGAACCACTTGATGAGGACCGAGGTGTCAACGACGAGCTTCGCGGCCGTACCGGGTCTCGCGGTAGTAGCGGATGATGTCCGTCGAGTTCCACCGACCAACCCACTGTTGCTCGAGGTCGCGCAGAGGCGCCAGTGCCTCGTTCCAGGGGCGCCGTCCCCCCTTGTGGTCAGTGAGGGCGCCCCTCAACGCCTCGCGGATCAGTTCACTTCGCGTGCGACCCTGAGCCTTGGCGGTCCGGTCCACCTTCTTCAAGAACTCGTCAGGCAGAGAGATCATGATCTTGGCCATTTGGACCAACTCCCAGTGACAGCGTACCGCGTCAGTTTCGACGGGGCAATACTTCTTATATCCTCAGTGCGGAGATGCCGTGGGGTCCAGCGGACGACCTTTCCGGCTTGCAGCTCGGCGATGTGCGGCACCCGCTGCGGTCGGTGCCGGACCTCGGCCGCGTCTATCCGAGCAATGGATCACCCGGTTCGACCTCGTCTCGCTCTACCGCGAGGTGGGTGGATGAACGACATATCCCCCGAGATGGAGGCGCGCTATCACGCCATGCTGCTCGCCCGGTCCGGCGAGGAGCGTCTGAGAATGACGGGCTCGATGTACAGCGCCGCCCGGCGGCTGGCCGTGGCCGCGATCATGGCCGCGGACCCCTCGGCGTCGCCGGGCGCCATCCGCCGGGCGCTGTTCGTGCGGTTCTACGGCCACGAATTCGACGGACCGGCCCGTGAGCGGATCCTGGCGCGCCTCGGGCGGGAGGAGACCGAGCGCCGGCCACTCTCGCCGAGGCCGTAGCGGATACGCGGCGCACGATCTTTCCCTCGAGGATGTATCCACACGCGCACGCTTGCGCGGCGATCTTCGAGCGTTATACATTTACAGTACAGCGTATAACATCAAGGAGGGGCCCATGGCCGTCATCGTCTCCGAGAAGGGCTGGGTGGTCATTCCCGCCGACCTGCGGCGGAAATACAACCTGCATCCTGGCGCCGAAGTGTCGGTGGTCGATTATGGTGGTGTGCTGGCCCTCGTGCCCGCGATGGAGAAGCCGGTCCGGCAAGCAGCGGGCATGCTGAAAGGGAGGACATCCCTCACTCGCGCCCTGCTGGGAGAGCACAGGAAAGAGCGGTCGCGTGGCCGCTAGTCCCGCGGCGTACGTGCTCGACAGTTTTGCCCTGCTCGCGTATCTCGACGGGGAGGCCGGGATGCCCCGCGTGCGAGCGGTGCTCGAGGGCGCCGAAGCCCGGCGCCATGCCGTCTACCTGTCGCTCATCAATCTCGGCGAGGCGCTGTACATCACCGAGCGCGAGCGCGGGCTCGTCGCCGCTCGTCGTGCGCTGGGTGCGGTGGATGAGTTGCCGCTGGAGCTCGTCGAGGTGTCGCGCGCGACCATCCTGGAGGCCGCGCACATCAAGGCCCGCTTCCGTATCGCCTATGCCGACGCGTTCGCGGTCATCGCCGCCCGGGCGTACCGCGGCACCGTTGTCACGGGAGACCCGGAATTTCGGCCGCTCGCCGATGCCGGACTCGTGACCGTGGAATGGCTGCCTCGCCACCATTCGTGATGCAGGCGCCTCCGCTCGCGTGGCGCACGGTCATGGTCAGCGGCGCGCCCGTGGCCGGCGCCGCGCGCCGTGCTAGATTGTCCAGACGTAACGCGAGTCGCGAGCTGCCCGCCGAGCTGCCCGCCGCCTTCGCCGAGGACGCGCACCGCTTCGGCTTCCGGTCGTCACTGCTGTGGGACTCCGCCGCCGAGCCGCTGCCCGACGAGATCGGCCGTGCCGTGCGCGACTACGCCGACCGCCAGGTGGACGCCGTGCAGCGGACGATCTTCCCGCTCCACGACCTGTAGGCCGCCGCGGCGCCGTGGCGCGCCGCAACGAACCTTGTGGTCCAAGACATTCTTCCTGTAGCGTGGGCGACGATGCCCGAGCGACACCTCGACTGGCTCAGACAGGCCCGGCTCGACCTCGATCACGCGCGGCTTGCCGCGCGGGAAGGCCACGTCGAATGGGCCGTGTTCGCAGCCCAGCAGGCCGCCGAGAAGGCCTGCAAGGCCCTGCACCTGTCGCTCGGCGGCGATGCCTGGGGCCACGACGTCACCGCACTGCTGGACGCCCTCCCTGCTGAGCAACGCGCGCCCAGTGAGTTGGTGGACCGAGCGAAGGCGCTCGACAAGCATTACATCCCGGCCCGGTACCCGAATGGTTTTGCGCAGGGCATTCCGCGCGACCATTACACTGAGCGTGAGGCACGGCAGGCGATCGACGACGCGGAGGCCATCCTTGAGTTCTGTGCGCGTTCGATACCTGGATAGGGACGCGGTGGTCGCCTCGCTTCGCGGCCTGGCCGAAAGGCTGGGCGCGGAGCGACCGGAGATCATGGAGATTCGTCTCTTCGGCTCTCTGGCCCGCGGCAGCCGCAACCCCCGGGCCGACGCGGATCTGCTCATCGTGCTCGATGCCTCGGATATTCCCTTCCGGGACCGGCTTCCCGTCTACAAGCCCCGAGGCAGTCCCGTCCCCATGGATCTCACGGTTTGCACGCGCGAGGAACTGCAACGCGAGGTGACTGCCGGAAACCGGTTCATTCGGCGCATTCTGGATGAGAGCGTGGTGCTGTACGGTCGCGCTTCTGCGGAACCACCCACGCGAACGTAGAGGCTCGCACCGACGAGGATCCGCCCACGCCGCGTGATCTCGCGGCTCGTCACGCGGCAGGCCTCGGCAGTGCTATTAGGCCCGGCATCGCTGCCGTGGAAACCACACCAGGCAGAGCGGGTAGCCGTCCGGTGAACCGCATCTTCAATCCCACTCCGTAGCGTTCGACAATGCCCGCCACGAACTCATCACCGGAGGTGATCCGTGGCGAAACAGAAGACACGTGCTGTCGCCGCTCCTGACGCGCATCGTGCGAGACCGCGCCGCGCGTATTGGCAGGCGCTCTTGGCGGAGTGCGGGCGCAGCGGCCTGAGCCAGGCCGAGTGCTGTCGGCGGCGCCGTATCGTCGCCGGGACGTTCGCCTTCTGGAAGCACCTGCTGGCGCGCGAGGCGGCGGCCGCGAGGTGGGCCCGGGACGCCCGGGCCACGCCGCCGACCTTCGTGCCGGTCCAGGTGATCGGCCGGCCGTCGGCGCTCGCCCGGCCCCGGCCGGACGTCGCGACGGCGCCCGGCGAGATCGAGATCGTGCTCGACGGGCGCCGCCGCGGGCGGGTCCGGGGTCCGGTCGACGTGTCGTGGCTCGGCCACGTCCTCCGCACGGTCGAGACACTCGAAGGCTGAGCCTGTCGCCCGCCGTCCGGATCTGTGTGGCGACGGCGCCGACGAACAGGCATCTGTCGTTCGAGCGGCTCGCCGCGCGGGCGCGTGACGTACGTGCACGGCGGGCGAGGGCATCGTGGTCACGGGCGCGCTGCCGGCGCAGCCCATCGACAAGGGCCGGCCGGGCCAGGGCCTCCTGGCCCAGGGGATCACGGCGAAGTACGCCGATCACCGGTCCTGTCCTTTTCCTTGTGGCTGAAGCCTACCAGCGTGGTGTGTCACATCCGGACACGGCTGCCAGGCGGCTCGAATTTTGACTCACGCCAACTTTTGACTCGACCCGGGCCCCGAAGCCGCGCCTCCTGCTTCCCTTCTACGCCGAGGTCCGACGCCTGCGTTGATAAGCTCTTCGGCCTGCATCGGAGCCATTCCCCGCGCGGGACAGGCGGCGCGCCCCAGCCGAGACAGGCGGCTTTTTCAAGACCCCCGCCGCGCGCGCCCCATCTTGAACCGCGGGCGGCGTGCTGCCCTTCGCGCGTCCGTTCAGCATTTGCACCATCGCCTCCGCCTCCTGCCGGAGCGCCTCGCGCAGGGCCAGCGGCGCCAGCACCTCCGCCTCCGCGCCGAAGCCCATCAGCCAGCGCCGCACTTCGAGGGTGTCGGCGACGCGCAGGGTCAGCGCGAGCCGCCCGCCCGGCAGGTCGTGGACCTCCTGGCTCGGGTGCCAGCGACGCAGCCTGACGTAGCGCGCGACGGCGGGCGCGAAGACCACCTGCACGGTCACCAGATCGCCCTGGATGATTCCCCAGGCGTCGCGCAGGTAGCGCTCGGGATCGAAGTCGGCGGGCCGCGTGAAGCGTGCCGCGAGCGGCTCCACCGCGCGGATGCGCTCGACGGCGAAGATGCGGACGGCCTCGCGCACGTGGCAGTGGCCGACGAGGTACAGGCCGCCGTCGAACCACGTCACGTGATACGGGTCGACGCGGCGCTCGGTCTCGGTGTCGCGGCTCATCGAGTAGTAGCGGAGTTCCACCGACCTTCGCTCGGCGATGGCGGTATGGATGGCGTCAAGGTGCTCGGCGGCCGGCTCCAGCAGCTTGCCGCCCGGCGCGCGCACGCCCACGGCGTCGGCCATGCGGTCGATCAGATCGAGCGCGCTCTTGCCGAACAGCGCGCGGAGCTTGCCGATCAGCGAACTCATCGCCGGACGGAACGCGCTCGGCCCCGTGGCCGCCGCCCATCGCTGGCTCATGAGCAAGGCGACGGCCTCGGGTAAGGTGAGGGGGAGCGGCAGGCGTTGCTGAAAGCTCGGCTCGAGCCGCCAGACACTGCGGTGGCCGTCAGCGCGCGGGTCATTGTAGACAGGGAATCCGGATTCCTGCAGCGCCGTGAGGTCCCGCCAGACCGTGCGCATGGAGCATTGCAGCTCGCGCATCCCTTCGGCGATGGTGAACCCGCCGGAATGGCCGAGGCGCTGGAGCAGCCGCCACTGACGGATGAGTTGATCGCCGCGGGGCATGGGGCGGCTATTGTGTGTGCCGGCCGCCGCGCGGTCAACCAAGGAAATTGACGCTCACCATCTATAGGGAGGCTGTCATGCCCATGCCCGTTACCGTCTCCGCGAAGGGTTGGGTCGTCATTCCCGCCGACCTTCGGAGGAAATACAACCTGTATCCGGGCGCTGCAGTCTCGGTGGTCGATTACGGGGGAGTCCTTGCCATCGTCCCGGCGATGGACAGACCTGTCCGGCAGGCCGCCGGCATGCTGAAGGGGCGGACATCTCTCACGCGCGGGCTGCTCCGCGAGCACAGGAGAGAGCGATCGCGCAGCCGGTAAACATTGTTCTCCACGGCATTCTCCCTGTAGCGTGGGCGGCGAGGCCCGGGCGCCACTGGGACTGGCTCAGACAGGCGCGGCTGGACCTCGATCACGCGCGGCTCGCCGCGCGGGAGGGCCACCTCGAATGGGCCGTGTTCGCCGCGCAGCAGGCCGCCGAAAGGCCTGCAAGGCCCTGCACCTGTCACTGGGCGGCGAGGCTTTGGGCCATGAGGTCACCGCATTGCTTGACGCGCTCCCTGCGGAGCAGCGCGCGCCCGTGGAGCTGGTGGACCAGGCGAAGGCGCTCGACAAGCTTCGGCTGGATGTGGGGAGAGCTGGGGCTGGAGAGGCCGGGTCCCTGAGCGCGAGCGCTCGATGAGCGAAGAGATCGAGGTTCTGCGGATCGTGGCGGACCGACTGGAGGCGGCCGGGATGCCGTACATGGTGACGGGCTCGATGGCGCTCGGCGTCTACGCGGTCCCTCGGATGACGCGCGACATCGACGTGGTGGTCGAGTTGTCGGCGGACGACGCCGATCGCATTTGCGCTCTGTTCGGCCCCGACTTTTACGTGGACGCGGACGCCGTGCGCGCGTCGATCACTCGTCGCGGCACCTTCAACCTGATCCACGAGGTCCTCGTCGTTAAAGTCGATGTCGTCGTGCGGAAGGACACGGAATATCGCCGCACCGAATTCGCGCGGCGCCGGCGCCTGACGTTCGAAGGCCACCCGCTCTTCGTCGTCGCGCCCGAGGACCTCATCATCTCCAAGCTGGACTGGGCGCGCGACACGCGCTCGCAGGTGCAGCTCGGTGACGTGCGGCACCTGCTCCGGTCGGCGCCGGACCTCGACCGCGGCTATCTCGAGCAATGGATCGCCCGGCTCGATCTCGCCGCGCTCTATCGCGAGGTGAGTGGATGAACGATACCTCGCCGGAGATGGAGGCGCGCTACCACGCCATGCTGCTCGCCCGTTCTGGAGAGGAGCGCCTGAGAATGGCGGGCTCGATGTTCAGCGCCGCCCGGCGGCTGGCCGTGGCCGCGATCCTGGCCGCGGACCCATCGGCGTCGCCGGGCGCCATCCGCCGGGCGCTGTTCCTGCGGTTCTACGGCCACGAGTTCGCCGGACCGGCGCGTGAGCGGATCCTGGCGCGGCTCGGTTTCGACGAGACGGAGCACCGGACGCCGCCGTGCTAGATTGTCCAGACGTAACGCGACCTGGAGGTTCTGGTGCGTGGAGTGCTCATTACGTTCGAGGGCGTGGAGGGGTCGGGCAAGACGACCCAGATGCGCCGACTCGAGCGCTGGCTGAAGTCCGAGGGGGTCCGGGTCGAGCGCACGGCGGAGCCTGACGGCACGCCGCTCGGCGCGGGGGTGCGCCGACTCTTCGAGCGGGGGCCGCGGCCGCTGGCGGAGATGTTCCTCTTCCTCGCCGCGCGCCATCAGCACGTGCATGAGAATCTCCGCCCGTGGCTGCGCGCGGGCCGCGTGGTCCTGTGCGACCGCTACGCCGACGCCACCGTGGCCTACCAGGGGTACGGGCGCGGGCTCGATCCCGCCATGATCCGCGAGCTGAACCTGCTCGCCACGGGCGGCGTCCTGCCCGACCTCACGCTGCTCTTCGACCTCGACCCGAAGATCGGCTTCGCGCGCATCGGGCGGCGGCGGCTCGACCACTTCGAGCGGCAGGCGCTCGCCTTCCACCGCAAGGTGCGGCGCGGCTACCTCGAGATCCGGCGCGCCGAGCCCAAGCGGGTGCGGCTCATCGATGCTGCGCGCGCCCCTGACGACGTGGCGGCGCGCGTGCAGATGATCGTGGGAGAGTATTTGCGTGACGCTTGATGCCATCGTGGACCAGCCGCGCGCCGTCGACCTGCTGCAGCGCGCCCTCGGCGGCGACCGGGTCGCGCACGCGTATGCGTTCGTCGGTCCCGCCGGCTCGGGGCGGATGACCACCGCCCTCGCCTTCGCGCAGGCGCTGCTGTGCGCGACGGGTGGCTGCGGGGCCTGCCGCGACTGCGCGGCGGCGGCCGCCCGCCAGCATCCGGACCTGCACGTGCTCGTGCCCACGCCGCCCGACAAGAATCCCAAGGGCACGCCGGTCATCCGGGTCGTTCCCCTGCGCGAGATGGTGCGCCAGACGTCGCTGCGCCCCGCGATGTCGCGCCGGCGTGTGCTCGTCGTGGACGGCGCCGACAGCATGACGGAGGGCACGCCGGAGACGATCCTGAAATTCCTGGAAGAGCCCGCGCCGGGCACGGTCATCATCCTGATCCTGTCGCGCGCGCGCGCGGTGCCCGCCACCATCATCTCGCGCTGCCAGCTCGTGCGCTTCCGCGCGCGCGGCGGCGTGGAGGGCGCGGCGGCGGTGGCGGAGGCGGCCGACCTGCTGGACGAGATCCGCGACGGGGGGCCGCCCGCCCTCTTCAAGAAGACGGAGCGGATGGACCGCGCCCGCGCGGAAGGCCTCATCGACGGCTGCTGGCTGTTCTGCCGCGAGCTGATGCTGGCACGGGCGGGAGCGCCCGCCGCGCTGCTCAGTGACGCCGGACACGCCGGGGCCCGCGCGACGGAAGCGGCGCACTGGACGGACGAGGCGCTGCTGGCCGCCATCGAGGTGTGCCGGCAGGCGCGTGAGGCGCTGGTGTACAACGTGACGCCACGATTGACGATCGACATGCTGCTGAGCCGTCTCGCCCGGCGGGCGGCCTGAAAGAAGGGCGCGGATGGACGAATACCTGATCGGCGTGCGCCTGCGCGACGTCGCGTTCGCCGACGACTACAAGTTCGTGGGGGGGCTGGTGCTCCACGTGGGCGACATCGTGGTGGTGGAGACGGCCACCGGCACGGCCCTGGGCGAGGTGCGCCGGCCGCGGCGGGCGGTGCCCGAGGCCAAGCGCGACCGGCTTTACCGCCGGGTGGTGGGCCTCGCCTCGGAAGGCGAGAGCCGGGAGTACCGCGAGCGGCGGCGGCGGGAGGAGCAGGGCATCGCGAGCAGCCAGCGGCTGGCGCGCGCGCGCGGCCTGTCCCTGAAGATCGTCGACGTCGAGCTGCAGCCCGCGCAACGGCGGGTCACGGTGTCCTTCAGCGCCGACGACCGGGTCGATTTCCGCGAGCTCGTCCGCGACCTCGCGCGCGAGTTCCGGGCCCGCGTCGAGATGCGGCAGGTGGGCGCCCGCGACACCACGCGCGCCATGGACGGCATCGGGCCCTGCGGCCGGCAGCTCTGCTGCTCGTCGCACCTGACGAAGTTCGAGCCCATCTCGGTGAAGATGGCCAAGGCGCAGGACATGCCGCTCACGGACAGCCGGCTGCTCGGCAACTGCGGCCGCCTCAAGTGCTGCCTGCTCTACGAGTTCTCCACGTACCAGGAGCTGCGCGCGCAGCTGCCGCGCGTGAACACGCCCTGCCAGGCCTCCTGCGGGGGCGGCGGATGCATGACGGGCAAGGTGCGCTCCATCCGGGTCCTCAAGCAGTCGGTGGTGGTCATGTTTCCCGACGGCACGCAGGCGGAGGTGCCCCTGAGCGAGCTCACGTGGGAAGGGCGCGAGCACGTGAAAGGGCAGCTCGGCTCGTGAGCGCGTTCTACCTCACCACGCCCATCTACTACGTCAACGCCACGCCGCACCTCGGCCACGCGTACACGACGATCGTGGGCGACGCCATGGCCCGCTACCGCCGCGCCGCCGGCGACCAGGTGTGGTTTCTCACCGGCACCGACGAGCACGGCGACAAGATCGCGCAGGCGGCGGCGAAGGCGAACACGTCGCCCCAGGCGTACGCCGACCAGATCTCGGGCGCCTTCCGCGAAACGTGGCGGCGGCTGGGCATCACCCACGACGACTTCATCCGCACCACGGAGGAGCGGCACCGGAAGGTCGTGCAGAACGTGCTGCAGGCGCTGTGGGACGCGGGCGAGATCTACCTCGGCAAGTACGGGGGCAACTACTGCTACGGCTGCGAGCGCTTCTACACGGACAAGGAGATCGTGGACGGCAAGTGCCCCGATCACCAGGTGCCGCTCACCTACATCGAGGAGGAGAACTACTTCTTCAAGATGTCGCAGTACCAGTCGTGGCTCGTCGAGTACGTGCAGGCGCATCCCGATCTCATCCGGCCCGAGCGCTACCGCAACGAGATCCTCGGCTTTCTGCGCGACCCCCTCCAGGACCTCTCCATCAGCCGGCCCCGCACCCGCCTGGAGTGGGGCATCCCGCTGCCTTTCGACGACAAGTACGTGACCTACGTCTGGTTCGATGCCCTCATCAACTACGTGTCGGCGCTGGGCGAGTCCGCGGGCGAGAAGTTCCAGACCTTCTGGCCTGTCGCGCAGCACCTCATCGGCAAGGACATCCTCAAGCCCCACGCCATCTACTGGCCCTGCATGCTGAAGGCGATGGGCGTGTCGATCTTCACCCATCTCAACGTGCACGGGTACTGGGGGCTCGGCGGCGGCAAGATGTCGAAGTCGGTGGGCAACGTGGTGGAGGCGCTCGCGCTCGCGGACACGTACGGCCACGACGCCTTCCGCTACTTCGTGATGCGCGAGATGGCCTTCGGCCTCGACGCCGACTTCTCCGAGGAGGCGCTGGTGGGCCGGCTCAACGCCGACCTCGCCAACGACCTCGGCAATCTCGCCTCGCGCGCGACCACGCTGCTCGTGAACTTCCGCGCGGGCGTGGTGCCGGCGCCGGGGACGACGACGCCGGCGCGGGACGCCCTCGGCAAGGCCTTCGAGGCGAGCCTCCAGCAGGTGGACCTTGCCATGGGCGAGTTCGCCTTCCAGCGCGCGCTGGCCGCCATCTGGGAGTTCGTGGGCGCGGTCAACCGGTACATCGACACCGCGCAGCCGTGGGCGCTCGCCAAGCAGCCGGAGTCCGCCGCGCTGCTGGACGACGTCCTCTTCGACATGGCGCAGTCGCTGTGGTGCCTGGGGATCGTCCTCGATCCCTTCCTGCCCGACGCCGCGCGCAAGCTGCGGCAGGCGGTGGGGCACACGGGCGACGCGCGGCTGGCGGACGCGCGCTGGGGCGCGCTCGCGAGCGGCACCACCGTCCAGAAAGTGTCCGGGCTGTTCCCCCGCATCGAAGAAGCGAAGGGGACCGCCGCCGGGTCCGCCAAGGTGATCGGCCACGGGGCCGCCGTGACGGCCGCTCGCGCCGGTGGCGACCCGCGCATCACGGTGGACGATTTCGGCAAGGTCGACCTGCGCGTGGCGCTCGTGCTCGCCGCTGAGCCGGTGCCGAAGTCGAAGAAGCTGCTCAAGCTGCGCGTGTCGCTCGGCGCCGAGGAGCGCACGGTGCTGGCCGGCATCGCCGAGCACTACGCGCCCGCCGACCTCGTCGGCAAGAAGGTCGTCGTGGTCGCCAACCTGCAGCCCGCCAGGCTCATGGGCATCGAGTCGCAGGGGA
>JBBDXO010000114.1:26890-29917 GCA_040902295.1 Candidatus Rokuibacteriota bacterium
GTCGTGGTCGCCAACCTGCAGCCCGCCAGGCTCATGGGCATCGAGTCGCAGGGGATGATCCTGGCGGGCTCGGTGGAAGGCGCGCTCGGCGTGCTCACGCCCGACCGCGACCTGCCGCCGGGCGCGAAGGTGAGGTGATGCCGCCGCCCACCGAGGAGTTCATCCGCACCATCGTGGCGGTGGCCCAGCGCGATGCCAGCATCGCCCGCGTGCTGCGCGAGATCTGCGCGCTCGACGGCGCCGTGCGCGGCAGCGCCCTCGACCTCGTGGGCGCGCACCTGCGCAACCAGGCGGCGGCGCCGGACGTGCTCGAGTGCGTGCAGGCGCTGCGGCACGACGACGTGGCGCGCGCGCTCGGCGAGCGTCTCGGCACGGGGTGAGCGGCACGGAAGCGCCCGCGCCCGGCCCGCCCGCGCCCACCCCTGTTCGCTACGCGGGGGTCTCCGCGGGGTGGCTCAGGAAGTGGGGCATCTCGCTGGCGTCGTTCGTGGGCGGCGTGCTGACCCTCTTCGTGTTCCGGCGCGGGCTGCCCCACGTGAGCTGGATCATCGGCTACGTCCTGCTGCTGTCGCTGCTCGTCGCCGTCGTGGTGCAGACGCGCGATGCGCTGCAGAGCTCCGGCAGGAAGGCGCACCGGCTCGTGCTCACCGCCACCGAGTACACCATCCAGACGCTCTACCACGGCGTGCTGCTCTTCCTCATCCCCGCCTACTACGCGGCGGCCACGCTCACCTCGGTGAACGTGGTCTTCGTGGCGCTGCTGGTGGCGCTGGCGCTGCTGGCCACCGTCGATCCGTGGTATCGCGCCGTCGTGCACCCGCGGCCGTGGATGAGCGCGATCTTCTTCATCGTCTCCCTCTTCGGGGCCCTCAACCTGGCGCTGCCCCTCGTGGGGGTGCCGCCCATCATCGCCCTCGTGCTGAGCGCGTGGATGGCCACGCTGGGCATCACGCCCATGGTGTGCCGCGCGCGGGGGTGGCGCTGGTGGCGCGGCCTCCTCACCACCGCCGCCGTCGGCGTGGCCGTGATGGTCATCGCCAGCCTCGCCCGCGCGTGGATTCCGCCCGCCCCGCTCTTCCTGGCGAAGGCGACGCTGGCGTGGAATGTCGGCGCCCTGGATTCCCTCGGGCCGCCCTCGGCCATCCCCGCCCGCGAGCTCTTCGAGCGCGGGCTCGTCGCGCACACCGCCATCTACGCCCCCGCGGGGCTGCGCCAGCCCGTGGAGCACGTGTGGCGGCGCGACGGGCGCATCGTGGACGTCGTGAAGCTCACGCCGGTCGACGGCGGGCGCCGCGAGGGCTATCGCACCTATTCGCGCAAGACCGGCTTTCCCGAGCGGCCGCAGGGGCGCTGGACGGTGGACGTGATGACGAGCGCGGGCCAGCTCATCGGCCGCCTGCGCTTCAGGGTCGTGTAGATGGAGCTGTTCGACACCCACGCGCACCTGCACTTTCCGGACTTCGACACCGATCGCGACGCCGTGCTCGCCCGCGCGCGGCAGGCAGGCGTGCGCCGCATGCTCACCATCGGCACCGACGTGCCGACGTCGCAGGCCGCCCTCGCCATCGCCGCCCGCGAGGCGGACGTGTGGGCGTCGGTGGGGATCCATCCGCACGACGCCGGCGAGGCGGACGAGGCCGTGCTGGCGGAGATCGAGCGGCTGGCGCTTCAGCCGCGCGTCGTCGCCGTGGGCGAGATCGGGCTCGACTTCTTCCGCAACCTGTCACCGCGCGACGCCCAGGAGCGCGTGCTGCGCCGCATGCTGGAGCTGGCGCGCCGGATCCGCAAGCCCGTGGTCCTGCACTGCCGGGAGGCGCACGCGGAGACGCTGGCGATCCTGGCCGGCGAGCGCGTGCAGGAGGTGGGCGGCATCATGCACTGCTTCTCCGGCGACGTGGACATCGCGCGCCGCTGCCTCGACCTCGGGCTGCTCATCTCGCTCGCGGGCCCCGTGACCTACCCCAGCGCGCGCGCGCTGCCGGACGTCGCGCGCTTCGTGCCCGCCGACCGCCTCGTGCTGGAGACGGACTGCCCCTACCTGCCGCCGCAGGGCCACCGGGGCCGGCGCAACGAGCCCGCGTTCGTGGCCATCACCGCCGCGCGCGTGGCCGAGCTGCGCGGGGAGGAGACCGTCGACACGGCGCGCCGGTGCTCCGAGAACGCGCGCGCGCTGCTGGGCGTGCCGTGACCCTCCGCGACGTCGGTTTCTACCTGCGCGGGCGCCTCAACCGCGGCATGAGCCGGGTCATCAATCGCCGGCGGCCGCCCGCGCCCCTGGCGCCGGCGGCGCCGCTGGAGGAGGTCGTGCGGGGACCGGGCACGCCGCTGGCACTCACGAAGCTGCTCGAAGGGCGCTCGAACGCGGCGCGGCAGACGGCGCTCGCCCGCTACTTGGACGCGCACGCGATCCCGTTCGAGCGCCATCCCTTCGCGACGTTCGAGGGCGCGGGCGACAACTTCACCGTCGACATCGGCACCGGCGACCGGGTGCTGCTGCTCGCCGCCCACCACGACGCCGTGCCCGGCAGCCCCGGCGCCAACGACAACGCCGCCTCGGTGGCCATCTTGCTGGCGCTGCGCGAGCGCGTGCAGCGCACCGTGCCCGCCGGTGTGCGCGTGCGCCTGCTGTTCCCCGCGTGCGAAGAGCTGGGCTATCTCGGCGCGCGTCACTACGTGCGGCAGGCGGGGGTGGCGGGGATCGCGGGCGTGCTCAGCCTCGAGCTGTGCGGCATCGGCGACAGCCTCGCCGTGTGGGACGCGGGCGACGCCACGCCGTTTCTGTCCACCGTGCGGGCGGCCTTCGACGGGCTCGGCCTGCGCAGCGACGAGTCCTACCACGTGGTGGGCCGCATCCCCGTCTTCGGCAGCGACCACCGCGCCTTCGCCGCCGCGGGCGTCCCCGCCTACGGCCTCACGGTGATCCCGCGCGCGAACGCCCAGCCCCTGCGCGAGTTCATCTTCCGCCCCGTCCGCGGCGCCATCCTCAACCTGAGCCACCGCCCCGTCCCCTTCGACACCTACCACACC
>JBBDXO010000115.1:0-4483 GCA_040902295.1 Candidatus Rokuibacteriota bacterium
TAGAGCTTCGAGCGCCGGACCTTCGCGTGGCGCATGATCTCCACCTTCTCGACGCGCGGCGAGTGGAGGGGAAAGGTGCGCTCCACACCCACGCCGTACGAGATGCGGCGCACGGTGAACGAGGCGCGAAGGCCTTCCCCGCGCTTGCGAATGACGGTGCCCTCGAACACCTGGATGCGCTCCTTCTCCCCTTCGATGACCCGCACGTGCACGCGCACGAGGTCGCCGGGCTCGAAGCCCTGGCGGTCCTTCTTGAGCTGACCGGCTTCAACGAGTCGAATCGCGTCCATGATCCTGGTCCCTTTCTCTGTGCGCGGGCGCGTCCATCGCTGGCGGCGTCTCCCCGCGCTCGAACCGCTCGATCCACTGCCGCTCCTCGTCCGACAACCCCGCGCCGGCCAGCAGATCCGGGCGCGCCCGCCACGTCGTCCACAGCGCCTGCGTCCGGCGCCAGCGCTCGACGCGCGCGTGGTCCCCCGACAACAGCACCGCGGGCACCCGCGCGCCCCGGAAGTCCTCCGGCCGCGTGTACTGGGGCGGCTCCAGCAGCCCGCTCGCGAACGACTCGCGCTCGGCCGCGCCCTCCGCGCCCAGCACGCCCGGCAGCAGCCGCGTCACGGCGTCCGCCACCACCAGGGCGGGGAGCTCCCCGCCCGTCAGCACGTAGTCGCCGATCGAGATGGCCTCGTCGGCGAGCAGCGCGCTCACCCGCTCGTCCACGCCCTCGTAGCGGCCCGCGAGCAGCACCAGGTGCGTGGCGCCCGCCAGCTCGGCGGCCACCGCCTGCGTGAACCGCCGCCCGCGGGGATCCATCAGGATCACCCGCGCGCCCGGGGTGCGCAGCGCCTCGACGGCGGCAAAGAGCGGCTCCGGCTTGAGCACCATGCCGCCCCCGCCCCCGAACTGGTAATCGTCGGTGACACGGTGCTTGCCTGTCGCGTAGTCTCGGAGATTGGCCACCCGGATGTCAACGAGGCCGCGCGCCCGCGCGCGGCCGATCATCGACTCCGACAGCGCCGGCTCCACGATGCCCGGGAACAGCGTGACGATGTCGATCCGCAATGTCGCTCCCGGCTACAGGTCGAGCAGCCCTTCCGGAGGCCGGATCACCACGCGGCCCTGCTTGAGGTCCACTTCGCGCACGATCTCCGCCACCGCGGGGATGAGGTGCTCGCGCGCCGCGTCGCCGACCACCCACAGGTCGTGGCCGGGCGCGGGCTCGATGCGCAGGACCCGCCCCACCTCCCGGCCCTCCTCCGTGCTCACGCGGCAGCCTTCGAGCTGCCACGCGTAGAACTGCCCCTCCTTGAGGGGCAGCGCCTCCGCCTCCGGCACCGCGAGCAGCCGGCCCGCCAGCCGCCTGGCGGCTTCCGGCGAATCGTAGCCGTCCACCGTCACCAGCACGGCCTCGCCCTGGCGCCGGCTGCCGGTGATCCGGCACGGCTCGCGCCCCCCGTCCCGCGGGTCCCACAGCACGCAGCGCTCGAGCCGTGCGAAGCGCGAGGGATCGTCCGTGAGCGGCGTCACGCGCACCTCGCCCCGCAGGCCGTACGCGCGGCCGATCTCGCCGATGGCGACGAGACGGTCGGTCTCCACCGGCGTCCTCAGGCGACGGGCGCCACCGGCTTCGGCGCGTTCGCCATCAGCTTGCGGACCGTGTTCGAGGGCTGCGCGCCCTTGCTGATCCACGCTTCCGCGCGCGCGCGGTCGATGACGACCACGGGCGGATTGGTGACCGGGTTGTAGTGCCCGATCATCTCGATGAACTTGCCATCGCGCGGCGCCCGCGAGTCCGTCACCACCACCCGGTACCGCGGCCGCTTGCTCGAGCCTTCACGTCGAAGTCGAATCGATACCGCCACGTCGTCACCCCCTGAGAGTTGGAAAACCCGGAAGATTCTTCATCCGCCCCAGCTTGCCTTCCATGCCCTTGAACTGCTTCATCATCTTCCGCAGCTGCGCGTACTGCTTGAGCAGCCGGTTGACGTCCTGCACCGCGGTGCCGCTGCCGCGCGCGATGCGCTGCCGGCGCGAGCCATTGATGACGTCCGGATGCTTGCGCTCGCCGGGCGTCATCGACGAGATGATGGCGTCGAAGCGGTCGAGGTCGGCCTGCTCGCCTTCGAGGTCCTTGGGGCCGGCGCCCTTCATCATCTTGCCGAAGGGCAGCATGCCCATGATCTGGTCCAGCGGCCCCATCCGGCGCAGCTGGGCGAGCTGGTCGCGGAAATCCTCCAGCGAAAAGGAATTCTCGCGGAGCTTGCGGACCATCTCTTCCGCCCGGTCCGCATCGACGTTGGCCTGCGCCTTCTCCACCAGCGACAGCACGTCGCCCATGCCGAGGATGCGCGAGGCGAGCCGGTCGGGATGGAAGGGCTCGAGGGCGTCCGTCTTCTCGCCCACGCCCACGAAGGCGATGGGCCGTCCCGTGACGTGGCGCACGGAGAGCGCGGCGCCGCCGCGGGAGTCGCCGTCCATCTTGGTGAGCACCACGGCGTCGATGCCGACGGCCGCGTTGAACTTCTCCGCCACCGTGACCGCGTCCTGGCCCGTCATGGCGTCCACCACGAGCAGCACGTGGTGCGGCATGAGCTCTTTCTTGATCGCCTTCAGCTCGTCGAGCATCGCCTCGTCGATGTGCAGCCGGCCCGCGGTGTCGAGGATGAGCGGGGTGAGCCCGCGCGTGGCCGCCTCGTCGCGCGCGGCGCGGCAGATCTCGAGCGGCTTCTGCGTCGCCTCCCCCACCACGGGCACGGCGATCTGCCCGCCCAGCGTGCGGAGCTGGTCGATGGCGGCGGGCCGGTAGACGTCGGCGGCGGCGAGCAGGGGATGCTGCCCCTGCTTGGCGTACATGCGGGCGAGCTTGGCGGCGGTGGTGGTCTTGCCGGAGCCCTGCAGGCCGATGAGCATGATGACCGTGGGCGGATGTGTGGCCGCGCCGAGGCGGTGCCCGCTGCCTCCGAGCAGCTCCACCAGCTCGTCGTGAACGACCTTCACCACCTGCTGGGCGGGGGTGAGCGACCTGAGCACGTCCTGGCCGACCGCCTTGTCCCTCACGCGGTCGATGAAGGCGCGGACCACCTTGAAGTTGACGTCGGCTTCCAGCAGGGCGACCCGGACTTCCCGGAGCGCCTCCTGGATATTCTCCTCCGACAGGCGGCCGCGGCCGCCCAGCCGGTCGAAGATCGTTTGCAGTCTCGTGCTCAAAGAGTCGAACATGGAAAAAAGAAGTGTACGGAACTGCCGGCTAAATAGCAACCGCTACAGCAATTCCACCCTGTCCCCCACCGAGACGGCGCCCGCCTCCACCACGTCGCAGTCGAGCGCCATCCGGCCCCCGAACTCGCTCACGATCCGTCTCAGCACCGACAGGTCCTGCTCCTGCGTGTCGGGATCGTACGTCGTCATCACGCACCGGCCCCGCAACTTGGCGACCGAGATGACGGCGGCGCCGATCCGGAGCCGGCGGCCCGGCCACGCGCGCTCGGCGAGGCCGTCCACGCCCGCGATGACGATGTTGGGACGCAGCCGCCGGTGATCGACGCCCAGCGCCGCGAGGGCGCCGTCGGTGGCGATGAGGAGCGGCAGCACGTCAAAGCCTTCGCGTCCTTCATGGCGGGCGAGCGTGGCCTCGTCCTCCGCCGCTGCCATTCGCACGGCCGTCACGGCGTCCTCTGAGGACCACGGCTCGCCCTCGACGAGGGGCTCGCCGTCGTCGCCGAGAGTCGCGTGAAGTCCCAGCAGCATCGGGTGGGTGCGGGAGGTCACCACGCGACCGCGGCCATCCTGGACATGGACGACCCGATCGCCCGCGATGCCATCCCGGCCGATCTCGGCCCGCTGCAGTCGCTCGCCGGCGCGCGACTTCCCGGGATAGCGCCACAGCTCGGCGACCGTCATGCCCTTCAGACGTCGCGGCCACCAGGCGGGATTCGGGCGGATCGGCGAAAGTGGCGCCCGCCGCCGGGCTCGGTATATCTTCTCAAGGGCCCCGCGCCGCAGCGTTCGAGCGCCACCAGGAGAAGGGATGACGCTATGACACCTCAGGTGTTCGACAGGATTACGCTCGAGCCCGGAAGGATGAACGGCCAGCCGTGCATCCGCGGCCTCCGACTCACGGTACGCCGCGTGCTCGAAGTGCTGAGCACCTATTCCTCGCGGGACGAGCTGCGGGCAGACTACCCGGATCTCGATGAGGAAGACATCCGTCAGGCCATCGCCTATGCCGCCGCCATGATGGGGGAAGAGATCGTCGAGACGAAACGGGCTTCGTGACGGTCCTGCCGGAGCAAGGTGTGCCACGCCGGCCGGCGGCGTTGTCTAGACTCACGCCACACGTTTCCCGTGGCGCCCAACTGAACTCTCGCGCTGTGGTGCCGATGGAGCCCCGCGCGCTCATTGCCGTGTACGTTCATGAATGAAGCAGGTTTAGACTGAAGTTCCCGCCGCCATTGTCGGAGAAAATTAAGGAAAATCAGCAAGA
>JBBDXO010000116.1:0-4477 GCA_040902295.1 Candidatus Rokuibacteriota bacterium
GGAGGCGCCGAAGTGGGGCCAGCGCGGATCGGCGATGAGCGGATCGAAGAGCGTGTCGCCGGGGAACCAGCCGCTTTCGAGCACCTTGAGCACCCGTGGCGGCGGCGTCTCGGTGTCCCCCGGCTTGACCGGCGGCGGCGGCGCCACCGCGCCCGCCTCCAGCACGTCGACGCGCACGGCGCCGCGAACGCGCGACAGCGCGCTCACCACGCGCGCGCGGTCGGCGCCGGCGAGGTCCGCCGCGCGGAGGATGATGACGCCGTTCTGCACCTGCAGCGAGGGCGCGGCGATCCTGAACTCGCGCTCGAGGAGGGCGGCGGCATAGCCCTCGACGTAGGCGTCGTCGCCGGGCAGCGCCCACACGCTCGGGGGCGCGAGGAGGGCCATCGACACGATCAACAGGAGGCGGGCGAAAGTCTTCATGCTTCGATCTTACGGCGAGCGTCGGGGGCGGGGTTCTGGAATAATGGGGGCCATGATCGATCCCATCACCGTGTCCGTCCTCACCCACCGCTTCTCCGCCATCGTGGAGGAGATGGGCGAGGCGATGCTCCGCACCGCCTACTCGCAGATCCTCAATTCCAGCCGCGACTTCTCGACGGCCGTGTGCGACGGCCAGGCGCGCCTGGTGGCGCAGGCCGAGCACGTGCCCATCCACGTGGGCGCCATCCCGTGGGCGGTGGAGTCGGTGCGCGACGCGTTCCCCGGCCGCATCCATCCGGGCGACGTGTTCCTGCTCAACGATCCGTACCACGGCAACAACCACCTGCCCGATCTCACGGCCTTCGTGCCCGTGTTCGTGGACGACGCGCTCGCCTTCTGGTCCATCAACCGCGCGCACCAGAGCGACATCGGCGGCTCCACCCACGGCGCCTACAACCCCGGCGCGACGGAGATCTGGCAGGAGGGGCTGCGCATCACCCCGCTCAAGCTGTACGACCGGGGCGAGCTGCGCGACGACCTCCTGAAGATGATCACCACCAACGTGCGCCACCCGCACGACTTCATGGGCGACCTGCGCGCGATGATCGGCTCCGCGCGGGTGGGCGAGCGGCGGCTGCTCGCGCTGTGCGAGGAGTACGGCGCCAAGACGGTGCTGGCGGCGGTGGACGAGATCCTCGACGGGGCGGAGAAACAGACGCGCGCGGTCATCCGGGAGTGGAAGGACGGCGTGTACAAGGGCGAGGCGATCCTCGACGACGACGGCCACGGCATCGAGGACGTGCACATCCGCGCCACCGTCACCAAGAAGGGTGACGGCCTCACCGTCGATCTCAGCGACTCGCACGCCCAGGTCATCGGCTTCATCAACTCGTCACTGCCGAACACGATGTCCGCCGTGCACATGGCGCTCGCCTACCTCATCGATCCGCGCACGCCGAAGAACGCGGGCACGTTCCGGGCGGTGAAGGTCATCCTCAAGCAGGGCACCGTCGTGTGGCCGTACCCGCCCGCGCCCGTCACCCTCGCCACCAACCATTGCGCGCAGGAGGTGGCGGAGGCCGTCATCAAGGCGCTCGCGAAGGCGTGCCCGCGCCGCGTGCTTGCGGGCTGGTCGCGGCGCTTCCGCATCGCCATCAAGGGCGTCAACCCGCGCACGAAGCGGCCGTTCATCTGGCACATGTTCCACGCGCGCGGCGGCGGCGGTGCCTCCGTGGCCGGCGACGGCTGGGAGACCGCGGGTGAGGGGCAGGCGGCGGGGGGCATCAAGTTCGGCTCCATCGAGGTGGCGGAAGTGCGCTTTCCGCTCACCTTCGAGCACCACGAGTTCCGGCCGGGCTCCGGCGGCGACGGGCAGCACCGTGGGGGCGTCGGCTCCGTGCTTCGCCTTCGCATCGACACGACGGACGAGGGGGTCGCCAACACCGCCGGCGACGGCGTGCGCTATCCCTCCTACGGCATCCTGGGGGGCAAAGATGGGTTGCCGCATCGCTACCGTCTGCAGTCGAAGGGGCGTAAGGACCGCGTGCTGAAGACCAAGGAGGTGGGCGTGCCGGTGAGGCCCGGCGACGTCTTCTTCGTGGAATCGGCCGGCGGCGGCGGGTACGGCCCGCCGGCGAAGCGCTCGAAGGCGGCACGGGCCAAGGATCGTCACAACGGCCTCGCCACGTAGCGCGTGGCACCGCCGTTGCAGGACTCTCCGCTCATGCGAAACCTCATGTCCGCACTCAAAGTCGGTTTCTCGACCGTCCTGTTCGTTGCGGCCGCGACCATCGCTCATGCGGGTGAGCCCACGGAGCAGCTGAGGACCCAGGTCGACGAGGTCCTCAAAGTCCTCGAGGATCCGGCCCTGCGGGCGCCCGACAAGGCGCAGGAGCGCCGCGACGTCATTCGCCGCGTCGCCAACCAGATCTTCGACTTCGAGGAGACGGCCAAGCGCGCGCTCGGCCCCCACTGGGCGGCGCGGACGCCGGCGGAGCGCAAGGAATTCGTGGCCCTCTTCACCGATCTGCTGGAGCGCTCCTACGTGTCGCGCATCGAGCAGTACTCGGGCGAGAAGGTGGCGTATGCGGGCGACCAGGTGACGGGCGACCAGGCCGTCGTGAAGACCCGCATCGCCGGCAAGACCGGCTCGGAGATCCCCGTCGATTACCGCATGATGAAGACGGGCAACGGGTGGCGCGTGTACGACGTGAACATCGAAGGTGTGAGCCTGGTCGCGAACTATCGCACCCAATTCAACAAGATCGTGCAGACGGAGTCGTACCAGGCGCTCGTGGACCGCCTGAAGGCGCGCGGCACCGGCGACGCCGCCGCCAGTCCCAAGACCCCGCGCCGCGAGCCCCGCTGAGCGAGATGAGCACACGCGTGCCCGCGCCGCGCCACGGGGTGCCCGGGGCGCTCCGAACCGGGGGGAGTGCGGGGGCCATGTCGGGGCCCCCCACGTACATTGACTGAGAACTTGTTGGCGCTGGCGCGCCAGCGCACGGGCCAGAACCGCTTCTGGCAGCACGTGGGCATCGAGGTGGTGGACGTCAAGGACGGCTGGGCGCGCCTGCGCGTGCCCGTCCGCGACGACCTGCGTAACGCGCCCGGCGCCCCCGTGCACGGGGGTGTGTATGCCACTCTCGTCGATGCCGCCGTGGGCTGTGCGCTCAGCACCCTCCATGCGGAATCGGCGGGCGGCGTGGGGCAGACGACGGTCGATCTCAACGTGAGCTTCCTGGGGGCGGCCCGGGGCGACGAGATCTTCGCGGAGGCCACCATCGTCAAGCGCGGCCGGTCCCTGGCCTTCGGCGAAGTCCGGGTGATGGATGCAGCGGGGACTCTCCTGGCCCTCGGCCGGGCCACCTACATGATCCTCTCCCGCGGATAGAGCGTCGAAACTGGGACGGGCTGACCGACACTTTCATGCCGTTCGGGCACGGCGGCGCAAGCAACGGCAGTAAAACCGCGGGTTCGGGGCTTGGTGTCGGGCTTGCAAGGGACTTCGCCGTGGACGGGGGACTCCTGCGGTTGATCATCATCGGTGTGCTGCTCCTCGGCGGCTGCGTGATGACGATCGCACCGTGATCCCCGCCCATGGAGATCTACGAGACCAAGAGCCGCATCGGGGCCGCACTCGTCGAGTCGATCTTCCGCCGCGCCCGCTTCGACCTTAAGCCCTACCAGGCCGCCGGCGCGTCCCCACTCAGGTTCGCGCGCGAGGACTTCTGCCCGAACTTTCTGGCCACCCCGGGCGAAGGCGCCGATCGGCGCGATGTCCTCGTGGAGGTCAAGTACCGGCCCTTCGTCGAGCCCTTCATCGCGCTCGAGAACCAGCGCCACGAGTCGTCGATCTTCCGGCTCGCGCGCAAGCACTGGCCGGAGATGGAGTTCATCCTCGTCACCGATCACCCGGTGCCGGGCCGCTCGTGCTTTCAGTCGATCGCGTTCAGCCCCATCGGCGAGCCCTTCCACACCGTCGATCTCGTGGAGCTGAAAGACCTCCAGATCTTCGCGCACAACGTCGACGACCACGAGACGCTCCTGCTCCGCATCTTCGGCCTGCTCTCCGGCGCGTAACCGGGTCCCGAGCGGCGCTCGTGAATCATCCGCGCGAGCGGCGATCATTCATGACCGGTGTACGCGGAGGCGGCGACAGGACTCACCGGCGGGTGTGGTTCATGAATAGTCCCGACTAGGGTTTCGGAATCCTGAGGGTCTTGCTGATCATCAGGCTTCCCGACAGCGCGAAGAGCAGGGCGACGAGATGGAAGCTCACACCGAGCCAGCGCACGGGGAAGAGGGCGTCCTGGTGAAAGGCGAGCATCAGGAGCGCGAGCGGGATGAGGCTCGTCGGGACGGGCGTGCCTTCGAAGTACGTCACTTTGCCCGTGTCCGCCGCGAGGCTCTCCGCCGTGACGTTGTAGCGGGCGAGGCGGCTCACGCCGCAGCCGACGAAGTACATGAGGATGACCTGGTCCAGCACGGTGTCGAGGCCGGCGGCGAAGGCGATGCCGGCGGGCGCCACGTTGAACGAGATCACGTCCGCCAG
>JBBDXO010000117.1:0-4462 GCA_040902295.1 Candidatus Rokuibacteriota bacterium
GTGGGTCACTGCGGTGGACGAGCACGAGGTCGCCGCCCTGCACGGGCGGGTTGCCCGCCTCGTCGCGGTTGAGGTAGTAGCGGCTCATGTCGACGTCGACGGTCACCCGCTCGGCGCTCGGCTGCGCCCGCACGATCTGTACCCGCTTCAGATAGCTGCCCGGGGTGACGCCGCCCGCCATCTCGATGACGTCGGCGACGCGCAGATTGCCCCGCACCTCGTAGATCGCCGGCCGCTTCACCTCGCCCGCCACCGTGGCCACGTCGCCGATGGTGGGCACGAAGATGGTGTCGCCGGATTCCAGCCGGAAGTCGCGCGTGCGATCGCCCCGCTGCAGGAAGTCGTACAGGTCGAGCGTCCCCACCACGTGGTGATTGCGGAGCAGCCGCACGTTGCGGAGCGAGCCGAGCTTCGTGGGACCGCCCGCGCCATACAGCGCGTTGGTCACCGTCGACAGCGAGCTGAACGTGTAGACGCCCGGCTGACACACTTCTCCCACCACGTGCACGCGCACGGTGCGCAGGCGGCCCATGGTGACGCTGGTCTGGAAGCCGCGGAAGTAGCGCGCGAGCTGCTCGCGAATGAGCCGATCCGTCTCGGAGAACGTCATGCCCCACACGCGGAGGTCGCCGACCTTCGGAAGCACGATGCGCCCATTGCGGTCGACCGTCCGCACGATCGTGCTGTCCACGGGCCCCCACACGCTGATGCTGAGATCGTCGCCGGGACCGACGACGTAGTCCGGGCCCACCGGCATGTCGTCCACCGGGGCGAACGTCGTGACGTTGCTGGCGAACATCTGGTAGCCGTACTGGCGCAGCGGCGTGCCGAAGGTGCCGAACGGTGCGTAAATGGCCGCCGGCCTGGCGTACGGTGACATCGCCACCGGCTGCACGCCAGACGGCACCTGAGGGCCGCCGGCATAGCTGAGACTCGCCGGCCCCGGCGGCACGTACGGCTGCTGCCCCGGCGCCGGGTTGATGCCGAACAGTTGCAGCACGTCGGAGTTGAAGGCCGCCTCGATTCTGGAAAGGTCTTCGTACTCCTGGATCACCATTGGCGTCGCGACCATCGGGGCGCGCTGAGTGTCCGGCGCCGGTGACCCCCCCGACTGGTGCGGCGGCGCACCGGCCGGCGGCGGGGATTGCCCCGGCGGCTGTCCCTGCCATTGCGCTTGCGGCTGCCCCTGATACTGCGGCCCCTGATACGGGGGCTGCCCTAGCGGAGGCGCGCCGGGCGGCTGGAGGGCCACCTGCGTCACGGGCGGCACCATGAACCCGAGAGGATCGGACGGCCGCGGCTTCGGAAACGCCTCCAGGCGATAACCACCGTTGGCCTGGCACGTGCTCGGAGGCCTCACGGGCGGCAGACTCTGGACAGCCGGGGCAGAGCGTCCAGGTACCGGTATCTCGCTTCCGAAGGATGGATACGGCGTGGCATACGACGGAGAGGTGTATCCCGAACCTCCGCCGCCGCCACGATAAGGCGTGCCCTGGCTCAGCGAGCCGTAATCATACGGCGGATTCTGTGACTGCTGGGCCGAGGCCGTCGTGAGGAGGGCGACATCGGAGGCGACGAAGGCGACGACGATCAGGCTCGCGAGCAGCGCGCGCACGGGATTCCTCTTCATATCGCCTCTCTCATCGCGTAAACCGCGATCCAACATGAGTTTCACCGACGCAGTATAGGCTGGCGGCCGTTTCAATTCCGAGCCAATTCCTGGGCCTCTGTCTCCAGGCGCGCGACCGTGCGCTCACGGCCGCACCCGCCAGCGCGGGAACCGATACTCGGGGTTCGCAGGGTCGAAGTCCAGCGCCGTGAGCGGCGGGTTCAGCCTCACGTCCCGGTAAGCATAGTCCTCGACCATGCGACCCTCGGCGTCGAAGATCGTCGCCGTCACCGGCAGATGCGTCTGCACGTCGATGCCCACCACGGCGCGGTACGCATAATAGCGGGCCTCCGGCGCGCGCGGAAACACGAGCTCCAGCCGCCGTTCCTGCGCGTCGCCGTCCGTGCTGACCCCCCGCTCGACGATCTCCAGCTGCCCCTCGCGCAGGGCGCGCCGCGCGTTGTCGAGGATCAGCGTCACGAGACGGCCGATCCCGATGTCCGTGACGGGGTGCCGGCTCTCTCTGAGCACGTGCGCGCTGTCCGGCTCGAGTACCGCCGTGAACAGCCGCGTCACCATGCCGGGCTCGTGGACGAGCACGCGGCCCTCGGCATCGGCGGGGTAGAGCATCTCGCGCCCTGCCGGAGGGCCCGCGATCCAGCGCAGGTAGAAGCGGTGGGGCCGCTGGAACTTGAGCAGCGCTTCCTCCCGCGGCCGCAGCCGGCCGCCGACGAGCTCCTGGCGGATGAAGCGCGCCGTGTAAGCGGAGACGCGCGCATAGGCGGGCTCCATCGCCTCGAGGACCGCGACGGCGGCGGGATCGGCGGCGCCCACGGCGCGGCCCGGCAGCAGCAGCGCGAGCACCAGTGCAAGGACGATCGTCATCGCCGCCGCACCGTGTCGATGGCGTCGCCGACCCACGCCGGCACGCCGGCCGCCCGCTCGTCCACGACGCGCAGCAGCTTGCGTTGCCGGCGCAGCGCGCCGGGACAGAAGAAGGAGAACTCGATGTCGACCAGGCGCTGGCAGTACGCCACCCACGCCTCCGGACGTCGCCGCTGGATCGCCTGCAGCACGGTGTCCACCGCCTGCTCGCGGTGGGCGGCGCCATCCACCTCCAGCCGGAACTGGAAGACGGGGGTGAGCGCCCGCTCGTAGAGCGCCACCTGCCAGTCGCCGCCGAGGCCGCCCACGTCCCGCAGCAGGTCCTCGAAGAACTCCGGAACCACGTTGCCCCACGCGCACGACACCTGCTCGTCCACGCGGCCGCGCAGGGGTGAGATCCGCCGGAAGCCGAGCCCGCACGGGCAGGGCCCGGGCAGCCAGCGGGCGATGTCGCCGGTGCGATAGCGAATGAGCGGCATCACGTCGCGATTGACCGTGGTGAGCACGAGCTCGCCGTACCCTGCCGCATCGGGCCGGTCCACCTCGATGTAGAAATCGAACTCGTTGACGTGGTAGCCCGCCTGCTCCAGGCATTCGAAGCCGAGCACGGTGGCGGCCTCCGTGGAGGCGTACGTCATGCACAGGGGCGCCTCCCAGAAGCGCTGCAGCTCGGCGCGCGTGCGGGCGGTGATGCCCTCGCCGCCCCCGATGAGCAGCCGCATGGGCGCGGGGCGCCCGTGCGCGCGCGCAAGCTCGGTGAGGCGCGCCAGCCAGAAGGGATCGCTGATGACGACGTTGAAGCGGTACTCCGCCAGCCGCTCGTAGGCGTCCTCGGGCGACACGCGGCCGGGCACCATCGCGAAGAGCGGCGTGTACCGCACGCCGCGCTCGACGAGCAGCGCGCCGATCCCCCATGCGAGGTCCAGCGTGCAGAGCAACCGGTCGTCGGCGCCGAGGCCGTAGAGCGACAGCAGCAGCCCTCCCTGCCGCGCGTTGTACTCCAGCTCGCGCCGGCTCAGGTAGATGCGCGTCACGCGGCCGGAGGTGCCCGAGCTCTCGACCGCCACCTCCGGGCGCGCGCACAGCAGGGCTTCGGGACGGCTCTTCACCACGTCCGGGGTCAGGAAGAAATCCCCGAGATCGGCGGGCGTCCGCACCGCGCGGGGATCGACGCGGGCGAGGGCGTCGCGGTAGAAGGGCGAGCGCTGCGCCATGCGCAGCGTGCGCCGCAGGCCGGGCCGCCGCATGGCCTGGAGCACGCCCACCGGCATCGTGCGGAACACGGTGAGCGGCAGCCAGGGGGCGTGGCGGCCGAGCCCGAAGAGGACGTTGGAGAAGGCGGCGAGGCTCATTGCGAGAAGTGTCCGAGCACCTTGGCGAGGGCCGCGACGACGTCGTCCTGGTCGGCGTCCGTCATCCGCGGAAAGAGCGGCAGGGTCACGAGCCGCCGCTCGAGCGCCTCCGCCTGCGGGCACAGGCCGGGGGCGCACCCGTAGCGCGCGCGGTAGAACGGGTGCAGGTGCACGAGGGGGTAGTGCAGCATCACGCCGATGTTCTCGGCGCGCAGGGCGCGCAGGATCGTGTCCTGGTCGGCCGTCAGCCGCTCGGGGCGCAGGAGCACGACGAACAGGTGCCAGCCGTGCCCGCGCTCGGGCGGCAGGGCGGGCAGCTCCAGCCACTCCATCGCCGCCAGGCGCGCCCGATACCGCTGCGCCAGGCGCTCGCGGGCGGCGCGAAACCTCGGCAGCTTGGCGAGCTGTGACGACCCCAGCGCGGCCTGGAAATCCGTGAGGCGAAAGTTGTGGCCGGCCTCGTCGATCTCGTTGCGCCAGGGGGTCGCCGCCTCGGGATAGCGCAGGCCGTGATGCCGCACGCGCCGCAGCCGCGCCGCGAGGTCGTCGCGGTCGGTGAGGACGGCGCCGCCTTCGCCGGTGGTGATCAGCTTGGCGGGATGGAACGACAGCACCG
>JBBDXO010000118.1:0-4452 GCA_040902295.1 Candidatus Rokuibacteriota bacterium
GCGACGCCGATCCTGTTCGGGGTGTCGCTGGAGGTGCAGCCGGGCGAAGCGGTGGCGCTGCTCGGCAAGAACGGGATGGGCAAGACCACGCTGATGAAGACGGCGATGGGGTTCCTCAAGCCGTGGCGCGGGGTCATCGAGTACGACGGCGTGGATCTGACGCGGCTGACGCCGCACGACATCGCGCGCCTGGGGATCGGCTTCGTGCCGGAGAACCGGCGCATCTTTCCGGGGCTCACCGTGCGCGAGAACCTGGAGCTGGGGCTGTCGGCGTCGTCCGACCGGTCGGAGGCGCTGCGGCGCAAGCGGCTGGACGAGGTGTTCGCGCACTTCCCGCGGCTCCAGGAGCGCATCGAGCAGGCGGGCAAGACGCTGTCCGGCGGCGAGCAGCAGATGCTGGCCATCGCGCGGGTGATGATGGCGGGGGCCAGGCTCATCCTCATGGACGAGCCCACGCAGGGGCTGGCGCCGGCCTTCATCCGGCACATCCGCGACATGGTGGGCGAGCTGAAGCGGCTGGGCGTGACGGTGCTGCTCGTCGAGCAGAACGCGCGCGTGGCGCTGTCCGTCTGCGATCGCGGCTACATCATGGAGAAGGGATCGATCGTGTTCGAGGCCTCCTCGCGCGAGCTCCGAGAGAGCCCGGTGACGCGTGAAAAGCTGGGCGTCTAGCCTGTCGCGCGGCTCCCGGCGCGACACGATCGTGCGCGCCACCGTCGCCGTCGTCCTCCTGGGCGCGGTCGTGTGGCTCCTGCCGCAGAGCCGGCCGGGTGAGGAAGGCGGCCATCACGGCGGGCACCAGGCCGAGCCCGTGCTCGACGCTTTCGAGAGGGCCGGCGTCGCGGAATTCAAGGAAGGCCAGCGGGGCCCCGCCTTCACCCTCGCCACGCTCGACGGGCGCCGCGCAGCACTCGCCGACTACCGCGACAAGCTCGTGATCCTCAACTTCTGGGCCACGTGGTGCGTGCCGTGCACCGACGAGATGCCGGCGCTGGAAGCGCTGTGGAAGGACTACCGCGAGCGGGGCATCGTCGTGCTCGGCGTGTCAGTGGACCGCGGCGCGCCGCGCGCGCTCATCGAGCCGTACGTCCGCAACCTCGCCCTCACCTTCCCCATCCTGCTCGATCCCGACAGCAAGACGGCCACCGCGTGGCGGGTGACGGCGCTGCCCGCGACGTTCGTGGTGAAGCCCGGCGGCGAGGTGGCGGGCAACGCGGTGGGCGCGCGCGACTGGCGCAGCGAGCCCATGCAGGCGCTGCTCTCCTCCATGTTGCCCGGCGCGCACGCGCACAGGTAAGGTGGCCGCCATGGACACGCCCGGCCTGCCCATGACGCTCGCCGCCCGCCTCGCCGCGCAGGCGGAGCGCCTCGGTGGCAAGACCTTCTTCCACCACAACGGCTCGGATCACTCCTACGCGGCGGTCGCGGAGCGGGCGGGACGCGTGGCCGCCGGGCTGCAAGCCCTGGGGATCAGCCGGGGCGACCGCATCGCCACCTACCTGCCCAACGGCCTGCCGCTCGTGGAGAGCTACTTCGCGCTCGCCACGCTGGGCGCCGGCGCCGTCCTCCTGAACCCGCAACTCACGCCGCGCGAGATCGGCTACATCCTGGCGGACTCCGGTGCCCGGGGCATCATCACGCACGCCTCGCTGATGCCGAACGTGCAGGCGGTGCGGGACACCCTGCCCGCGCTGCGGACGGTAATCGTGGCGGGCGGCGCCGCGGAGGGCGGGGCGGCCGCCTTCGAAACGCTCGGCGACGGGATGCCGCCGCTGCGCGAGCACGGCGTGAGCCCGGAGGACGAGGCGTGGCTGGCCTACACCTCCGGCACCACGGGCAAGCCCAAGGGGGCCGTCCTCACCCACGACAACCTCCTCTGGACCGCCGACGTGTCGGCGCCCACCGTGGGCTTCCAGGCGGACGACGTCATCGTGTGCCCCATTCCGCTCTTCCATCTCTTCGCGCTCGGCGCCTGCTTCCTCGAGATCCTCACCGTGGGCGCCACCACGGTGATCCACGACCGCTTCTCGCCCGAAGCCGTCCTGGAGGCCATCGGCCGCCACCGCGTGACGATCTTCCCCGGCGTGCCCACGATGTACGCCTACCTGCTCAACAGCCCGGCGCTGGCGACGGCGCAGACGAAGTCGCTGCGCTTCGGGATCACGGGCGGCGCCATCATGCCGCAGAAGCTCATCGAGCAGACGGAGAGCGCCCTCGGCATCCAGGTCCTCAACATGTACGGGATCACCGAGACCGCCTCCTGGGTGGCGTGCGTGCACCACACGGTGCGGCAGCCCTTCGGCTCCGTGGGCCGGGCGATGCCCGGGCTCACGGTGCGCGTGGTGGATCGCGACGACCGCGACGTGCCGGTGGGCGAGATCGGCGAGATCATCGTGCGCGGCCCCAACGTGATGCGCGGCTACAACAACCTGCCGCAGGCCACGGCGGAAGCGATGCGCGGAGGCTTCTATCACACGGGTGACCTCGGCACCCTCGACGCCGACGGCTTCGTCTACGTGCTCGACCGGCTCAAGGACATGATCATCAGCGGCGGCTACAACATCTACCCCAAGGAGATCGAGGACGTGCTGTACACCCACCCGGCAGTCCTGGAGGCGGCCGTCGTGGGCGTGCCGCACGAGGCGAAGGGGGAAGTGCCGCGCGCGTACGTGGTGCCGAAGGACGGCGCGGCGGCGGCGCCCGACGAGATCCTCGCCTACCTGCGGGGACAGCTCGCCGCGTACAAGCTGCCGGCGTCGGTGGAGATCATCGCGGCCATTCCGAAGACGGGGTCCGGCAAGATCCGGCGCGTGGAGCTGCGCGATCGCGCGGCAGCCAGGCAGGTGTGAGCGTGCGCAGTGATCTCGCCGAGCTCGTGATGCCGCTGGGCGATCTCATTCGCACGCAGGCGGCCCGCTACGGATCGAAGATGCTGTTCGAGTGCCAGGGCGCGCGGCGCAGCTACGCGGAGTTCGACGAGCGCACCACGCGCCTGGCGGGCGGCCTGCAGGCCCTCGGCGTGCGCCCGGGCGACCGGGTCGCCTGCTACCTGCCGAACTCCATCGAGCTGCTCGAGGCGTACTACGCGACGTCGAAGGCGGGCGCGGTCACGGTGTTCCTCAACGCGCTGCTCACCGCGCGCGAGATCCGCTTCGTCCTCCAGGACTCCGACGCCCGGGTGATCTTCACCGCCCCCGCGCTCCTGCCCGCCGTGCAGGAGGTGCGCCCCGACGCCGCGCGGCTGGAGACGGTCGTGGTCCACGGCGGCCCCCCGGCGCCCGGCACGGTGGCCTTCGACGACGTCCTGACGGGCGGCCCCTACCGCGACGTGCGGGTGAAGACGGAGGACGTGGCCTGGCTGGGCTACACCTCCGGCACCACGGGGCGGCCCAAGGGCGCGATCCTCACCCACCGGGGGGCCACCCACGTGGCCGCCGCCGTCGCCGACCGCTTCGGCTACCGCGAGGACGACATCGTCCTCTGCGCGCTGCCCCTCTTCCACTCCTACGCGGTCAACAGCTGCATGATCCAGGTGATGATGGCCGGCGCCGGCCAGGTCATCCTCGAGCGCTTCACGCCCGAGGGCGTGCTGCAGGCAATCCAGCAGCACCGCGTCACCGTCTTCCCCGGCGTCCCCACCATGTTCAATTACCTCGTCAACTTCCCGGAGCGGGCGGCGTACGACCTGTCCTCGCTGCGCATCGCCAAGTCGGCGGGCGCCGTGCTCTCCGCCAAGCTCATGCACGATTTCGAGCGGCTGTACGGCGTGCCCGTCGTGGACGGCTACGGCATCACGGAGGCGCACTCGTTCGTGACGCTCAACGATCCCGAGGGCAAGCGGCCCGACGGCTCGTGCGGCACGGCCATCGAAGGCGACGAGGTCCGCATCGTGGACGGCCGGGACCGCGACGTGCCCGTGGGCGAGCGCGGCGAGCTGATCTTCCGCGGCCCCAATCTTCCCCTGGGCTACGTCAACGGCCCGGAGGCCACCGCGGAGGCGCTGCGGGGCGGCTGGTACCACAGCGGCGACGTCGGCTACATGGACGCCGAGGGCTACGTCTACATCGTGGACCGCATCAAGGACACGATCATCTGCGGCGGCTACAACATCTACCCCAAGGAAGTGGAGGACGTGATCTACGCCCACCCCGCCGTGCTGGACGTGGCCGTGGTGGGCGTGGCCGACGAGGCCAAGGGCGAGATCCCCAAGGCGTGCGTCGTGCTGAAGCCCGAGGCCACGGTGACGGTGTCCGAGCTGGAAGCGTACTGCCGGCAGAGCCTCGCCGCCTACAAGGTCCCCCGCGTCATCGAGCTCGTGGACGCCATTCCCAAGACGGCGTCCGGCAAGACCAAGCGCTTCCTCCTGCGCCAGGGAGCCTGACCGCCGCGCCGAGGCCTTACCCGCCTCCGGCGATCCCGTACTCCTTCAGCTTGCGCCACAGCGTGGTGCGG
>JBBDXO010000119.1:0-4448 GCA_040902295.1 Candidatus Rokuibacteriota bacterium
CGGGCGCTACGCAGGCGCCGTGGTGGGCACCGCCCGGCGCTCGGCCATCGCGTACATCACGACGAGGCCCGAGAGAAGGGTGAGCGCGGCGACGAGGTGAATCGCCGCGCCGAGGCCGACGAAGTCGGCGACGAGGCCCGAGAGCAGGGCGCCCACCGCGTAACCCAGATCCCGCCAGAAGCGGTACACGCCGAGGCTGGTCGCGCGAGAGGTCGGATGCGTGTGGTCGGTGATGGCGGCCAGCAGCGTGGGATAGACCATCGCGGTGCCGAGCCCCTGCAAGGCGGCGCCGCCGATCCAGGCGGCGTACGTGGGCACCATCACCGTCAGCCAGATGCCGGCCGCCTGCACGAGCATCCCGCCCGCGATCAGCCCCTTGCGGCCCCAGCGATCGGAGAGCGGCCCCGTCGCGATCTGCAGGACGCCCCACACGCCGGGGTACACGGCCTTGATGATCCCGATCGCTTCCACGCCGAGCCCGAAGGCCCCGAAGAAGAGCGGATAGATGCCCCAGGACATGCCGTCGTTGAGGTTGTTCACGAGCCCCGCCTGGCAGGCGGCGAAGAGGCTGGCGTTTCCAATGGACGTCACGTAGAAGATGTGGCCGAACCCGGTCGACGGCGAGGCGGTCGCGTGGGCACGCGCCTCGAAGTGCGCGTGCCCGAGCGTCTCCCGCACGAACACGAGCGACAACACGAGCCCCACGATCGAGATGGCGATGCCGAGATAGAACGGATATGGCCGTAACCCGTAGTGGCCGGCGATGTACCCGGTGGCCCACGACATCAGGCCCACCGCGAAGTATCCCGCGAACTCGTTCAGGCCGAGGGCCAGCCCCCGGCGCCGGGGCCCGACGAGATCGACCTTCATGATCACCGTCATCGACCACGCCAGGGCCTGGTTGGCGCCCAGCAGCACGTTCGCCACGTCGATCCACCACCAGGACGGCGCGTAGATGATCAGGAAGGGGACGGGCAGCGCGAACAGCCAGCCCGCGATGAGGATCGGCTTGCGCCCCACGCGCTCGGACAGCCGGGCCGCCACCAGGTTGAGGATGGCCTTCGTGATGCCGAAGCTGACGATGAACGACGTGATGGCGGTCTTGGAGCTCAGACCGAACTCGCGCTCCCCGAGCAGGGGCAGCACCGTGCGCTCGAGGCCCACCATGCCGCCCACGAAGGCGTTGATGAGCACGAGCAGCGCGAACTGCGGGAGGTTCTCCCGCAGCCCGAGCCGGAGGGGGGTCACGCGGGAAGGCCGAGGTTGAGCCGGCGGTTCTCGGCGAACTGCGGTGGCTGCGGCGGCAAATCGCTGAGGACGAACCGCACGAAGTCGTCGCGCCGGGCGTGCTGCAGCGCCGGGTTGAACCGGCGCTCGAACCCGATCGTCGAGCCGGGCTTGCCGCTGAGGCCTTTGCCGCACGCGGCCCCGCCGAAGTGCGCCGGGTAGATCTCCAGATGGTCCGGCAGCGCCAGCAGCCGGCCGTGCAGGCTGTCGTAGAGCTGCTCGGCCAGACGCCCCTCGGCGCCGGCCCCGAAGAGGTCAGGCCGCCCCACGCCGCCGGAGAAGAGCGTGTCGCCGGTGAGGACGAACCAGGGCTCCGGCGCGCGCGAGCGGTCGGTCACGAGCAGCGAGATGCTGTCCGGCGTGTGACCGGGCGTCGCGAGCACGGTGATCCAGACGTTGCCGAGGTCGTGCTCCTCTTCGTCCGCCACATCGACGTGGGGAAAACGAACGTCGGCCGCCTCGTGCACCAGGATCGGCGCTCCCGTCGCTTCCGCGAGGCGGCGGGCGCCGGAGACGTGATCCGCCTGGACGTGCGTCTCGATGATGTGGGTGATCCGCATGCTCTTCTGCGCGGCGGCCTGCAGGTACGGCTCGATGTCGTGCTGTGGATCCACCACAGCGCAGCTCGCTGCGCCGCTTCAGCCGAGCACGTAGCTCGCGCAGCCGGTCTGGGGCGTGAGGACATGGCGGAAGATCATGGTGCACCTCCTGCCCTTGTCATACGGGCGATGGCCATATAGGGTCCAATACATCGTTGGGATACGAGCGATCGGGGAACCCCTATGACGATCAGGCAGCTCGAAGTGTTTCTCGCGGTCGCCCGCGCGCAGAGCTTCAGCCGTGCCGCCGAGCGCATCCACCTGTCCCAGCCGACGCTGTCGGAGCACACGCGCGACCTCGAGAACGAGCTGGGGGTGCCGCTCTTCGTGCGGCGGAGCCGATCGGTGGCGTTGACGGAAGCGGGGCGCGTGTTCGAGGACTACGCGACCCGGGTGGTCTCGACGCTGGCGGCGGGCCGACAGGCGCTCGCCGAGCTGCACGGGCTTGCGCGAGGCTCGCTCGTCATCGGGGCCAGCACCACGCCCGGAACCTACGTGCTGCCTGCGCTCATCGCGCGCTTTTGCAGGCAGTATCCGGGGATCACCATCGGCCTTCGCATCGCGAACTCCCGGCTCGTGGAGGAACGCCTGCGCGACGGCGAGGTGGACGTCGCCGTCATCGGCGGCCACGTGCTGGGGCGGGCCGAGCGGTGCGTGGCGGCGGGCATCATCGACGAGCTTCAGCTCATCGTCCCGCCCGACTATCCGGTCACGAAGCGCCCCCTGTCGCGAGCCGCGCTCGCGCGCGAACGGCTGCTGATCCGCGAAGAGGGCTCGGCCACGCGCCAGGTGACGGAGCGGGCGCTGCGGCAGGCCGGCGTGGCCTTTCAACCGGCCATGGAGCTCGACCACACGGAAACGGTCAAGCGCACCGTCATGGCGGGGCTCGGCGTCGCCTTCGTCTCGCAGTTCGCGGTGGCCGACGAGATCCGCGACGGACGATTGCGCACCATCGCCGTCGAGCGCCTCACGATGCGGCGACACTTCCACGTGGTGCACGATGAGCGGCGGCCACTGAGCGCGAGCGCGCGCGCCTTCGTGCGCTTCCTCCAGGAAGACGGCATAGAGCCGAGGCCGCGTCATCAACGGGCTGCAGGCGGGCCCACCGCGCCGGACGCCGACGGATGAAGCGCCGGTGATATCGGCGTCCCCTGTTCCAAGACGCCCTCGGTGAGCCAACGCAACGGCCGTCTCCCGCGCCCCTGACACAATCCGGCTGCCGCGGTACACGGGGAGCGTCCTCTCCGCGCCGGGCCGCTCGCCACCCGCATCATGCGCAGCACGACAACCGGCTCACGTCTGCCGAGGACCACCGGCGGTCATCGCCTCTACGACGAATCCGCGGTCCGCCGGCTGGTCTTCGTCCGCAAGAGCAGGAGATCCGCACCCTTCTCGCGCTGGTCGACGGCCGCCGGTACACCCGCGCCCACGTGAGGCGGATCACCGAGAGCCATCTCGCGGAGGTGCCGCGGAAGATCGCCGATCTGCGCCGCATGGCACGCGTGCTTGGCACAATGGCCGCGGAGTGCGCCGGCGGCGCCATCCCCGCATGTCCGGTCATCGACGCACTCTTCGACGAGACGCGGGCGGCCGAGCGGCATCGGGCGCGGCATTCATGGAGGCGGCCAGACGCGTAATGCCGCGACGACGCGCGCCGCCCCGCATTGTCGTGGCCGAGACGGTTGGGTGAGAGCAAAGAGGTCGCGGGGTGGTAAGCTTTCACGACCGCCGATGGACTTCGAGCGATTCCTCGACGTGTTACGAGCGCTCGCGCGTGAAAGCGTCGACTACGTGCTCGTCGGCGGCGTCGCGCTGAACCTGCATGGCATCGTGCGAGCCACCGAGGACATCGATCTCTTCATCCGGCCCGACGGCGAGAACGTCGCGCGCCTGAAGCGGGCGCTCGCATCGGTATGGGATGATCCCGACATCGCTCAGATCAACGCCGACGATCTCGGCGGCGCATATCCCACCATCCGCTACGGCGCGCCTGACGGCGCTCTCGTGATCGACCTGCTGGCTCGTCTCGGCTCCGCGTTCACGTTCGACGACGTGAAAGCGCAGACCATCCAGGTGGAGGGAGTCCCTGTCCGCATCGCCACGCCGGCGACCCTGTATCGCATGAAGAAGGACACCCTCCGCCCGATCGACCGGGCGGACGCGGCCGCCCTGCGCGAGAAGTTCAATCTCGGAGAGTCCTGAATGCCGGTGCAGCGCTTCCGTAATCTCGACGAGGCGCGCCGCGCGCTGTGGCGCGGCGAGGACGATGCGATGCTGCCGGCTCGCATCCGCCGGCTCTGGCACTTCACGGGCCGGCTCGCCAGACCGACCGTGCCGCGCGGTGTCCGCCGCTTCCGGACGATCGAGGAGGCGAATGCGGAGCGGGAGGAGCGACTGACCCGACGAATCCGCGACCTGCTTGCCGAGCGTCTCGCCGATTGATCGCCGCTATGAGCGGAACCGGACTTTGGCGGTCCCGAGATCATCGATCTCTGGCGAGACACGGGGGAATTGCTTCGGGGGATCGAAACGGTTCTCCTGACGGAGGCCGCGGGCCCCTGC
>JBBDXO010000120.1:0-5847 GCA_040902295.1 Candidatus Rokuibacteriota bacterium
GCCGGACGGCGCGGCGCCTCGGTGGAGCGCGACGGCGGCGACGCGGGCGGCGCCGGGGGCGTGGCCGCGGGCGCGGCCGGTGCGGCCGGACGCTGCGGCATGGGCGGGGCCACGGGCCGGGGCGGCCCCACCGTCACGCGCGGAGGCGCGAAGGGGCCGGACGGCTGCCGCGACGGGCGCGTGGGCCCCGACGGCGGCGCCGGCCGCTCGATGGGCCGGAAGGGCACGATCTTCGGCTCCGGCTTGCGGCCAGGCGCGCCGGTCGCCGGCGGGGCGGGGGCGGCCGCCGCCGGCCGCAGCGGATCGCCCGGCATCGGCGGCGGCGCCGGCGCCACCGGCAAGGGCTCGGGCGTGATCTCCGCCGCCGGCCGCACGATGGCGGGCGGCTCGGGCGCGATCTCCGCCGGCGGCGCGGGCTTGGGCTTCACGATGGTGGCGGCCGGCCTCAGCTCCACCGGCGAGCCGTCCCCTTCCTCGGCCTTGCCCTTCCGGGCGCGCGAGGCGGGCTTCTTCGGCTCCCCGCCGTCGGCCGCCTTCGGCCTGGCGATGCGCTTGACCTTGACGGTCTCCTCGGGCAGCTCGCGGCCCTTGCCGAGCTTGGCGCGCAGCGCGTTGGCGAGCGTCGTGTCCAGAGGGGTCATGGCACGCACGCCCTTGTGGCCCATCTCTTCGGCAGCGACCATCAGATCCTTGCTGGTCACGCCCAGTTCCTTCGCGAGCTCGATGACTTTCACTTTCGCTGCTGCCAAAGCCCCCTCACCTCCTCAGCCAGGCCGGGCCCGGCTTCACATTGTTTCCGGAATGCATGCGCGAGGCGCCCGCCCCGCAGCGCCCGCTCCAGGCACGCGGCCTCGGCGCACACGTAGGCGCCGCGCCCGCTGCCGCCCCCGGCGTCGACGACCACGGTGCCGCCGGCGCCGCGCACGAGGCGGACCATCGCCCGCTTCGGCTTGCGTCCACGGCAGCCCAGGCACGTGCGTGTGGGCTCATGCATCATGCCGTCGCGGGCGGCGTCTCCGCCCGCGTCTCGGCCTCCGTCGTGCTCGCGGCCTGCGCCGGAGCGGGCGCCGGATGATCGGCGACCCACTGCTCGGCGGCCGCGTACAGTGTCTCCGCCGCCTCGCCCATGCCCTCGAGCGCCTGCAGCTTCTCACGGCCCGCGGCCACGATGGCCCGCGGAGACTCCAGCCCGGCCGCCTCCAGCGTCTCGATCTGCTCCGGCGTGATGCCGGGCAGGCTGCGCAGGGCGGTGGCGGGATCCTCCTGCGGGCCGTTCAGCTCGGTCTCGACTTCCGTCTCGCTCTTGATGTCGATCCGCATCCCCGTCAGCTTGGCGGCCAGGCGCGCGTTCTGCCCCTTCTTGCCGATGGCGAGCGACAGCTGGTTGTCGGGCACGATGACGAGCGCCGACGGCTGCGGCGCATCCATGTCCTCGAGCGCCGCCTCGTCGATCGTCACCGACGACACCTTGGCGGGCGACAGCGCGCGCGCGACGAACGTCGCGGGATCGTGCGACCACTCGATGATGTCGATCTTCTCGCCGCGCAGCTCACGGCTGATGACCTGGATGCGGGTGCCGCGCAGGCCCACGCAGGCACCGATGGGGTCGACATCACGCTTCGTGGACGCGACGGCCACCTTGGCGCGCTCGCCCGCCTCGCGCGCGGTGGCCTTCACCACCACGATCCCCTCCTGGATCTCGGGGATCTCCGTCTCGAAGAGACGCGCCAGGTAGCCCGGGTGCGTGCGCGACAGCGAGATCTGCGGCCCCTTGGCGGTGCGGCGCACCTCCAGCACGAAGGCGCGGATGCGGTCGCCCGGGTTGTAGCGCTCGCCGGGGATCTGCTCGCGCTCGGGCAGGATCGCCTCCGCCTTGCCGATCTCGAGGATGACGTTGCGCTTCTCGATGCGGTGCACGACGCCGCGCAGGATCTGGCCTTCCTTGCCGATGAACTCGGAATAGATGCCCTCGCGCTCGGCGTCCCGCACCTTCTGGAGGATGACCTGCTTGGCGGTCTGCGCCGCGATGCGCCCGAAGTCCTGCGGCGGCCGCTCCTGCTCCAGCTCGAGCTCGTCCTCCAGCTCCGCTTCCGTGTTCAGCTGCTTGGCCTCGGCGAGGCTGATCTCGAGCTTGGGATCGGTGACCTCGTCGACGACCTTCATGCGCCGGTGGGCGCTGAGCTGCCCCGTCTTGCGGTCGATGTGGATGCGCACGTTGTCAGCGGGGCCGAGGCTCTTGCGCGAGGCCGACAGGAGGGCGGACTCCAGCGCCTCGAAGAGGATCTCCTTGTCGATCCCCTTCTCGCGGCCCAGCTGCTCGATGATCATGATCAGCTCGCGGTTCATATCCCCGCCGCCCGTCGCGGCCATGGCACCTCCGGCTCGAGCCGGACCTTGGTGACTCTCGCGCGATCCAGGTTGATGCGTTGTCCGTCCTGCTCCAGCGATAACGCCCCCGCTTCCACGTTGATGAGCCGTCCTCGAAACTCCTCGCCGCCCGCCAGCCACACCGCCACCGGCTTGCCGATGGCCCACTGCAGCTCCCGGTCCTTCCGGAGCTGGCGATCCAGTCCCGGAGAGGACACCTCCAGATCGTACGCGTCCTCGATCAGCCCCGAGGCGTCGATGAGATCGCCGAGCTCGCGACTCACGCGCTGGCAGTCCTCGATCTTCACGCCGCCGGGCTTGTCCACGAATAGACGCAGGACGCCGCGCGGCCGGTGGCCGCGCCACTCGAGGTCGACGAGCGTCAGCCCGTGATCCAGGAGCACGGGCTGTACGACCTCCTCGATCTGGACGTTCCTCTCGTCTTCTTGCATGGCCGGTCGTCGAAATCAAAAAAGTGGGCGAAGCCCACTTTTTCAGGACTTTAGCACGTGCCGGAGGCGGAGGCAAGTTCACATGAGGCGGCCCTGCACGTCAGCGGGCGGCCGGCGGTCTCAGCGCGTCGCTGGCGCGGATGGCGGCGATCACCTCGTCCGTGGGCACACGGCTCTCCTGGCGCGTCTTGCGCTCCTTCAATTCGACGACGCCCTCCTTGGCGAGCGCGTTGCCGACCGTCACCCGCAGCGGCATGCCGAGGAGGTCCGCATCCTTGAACTTCACGCCGGGCCGCTCGTCGCGGTCGTCCAGCAGCGCGTCGATGCCGGCCGCGCGACAGCCGTCGTAGATCGCCTGCGCGGCCGCCACCTGGGCGGCGTCGCGCACGCTCACGACGACGATGTGCACCTGGAAGGGCGCGATGGAGGCGGGCCATACGATGCCGTCCGCATCCGCGAGCTGCTCGATGGCGCCCGCGGCGATGCGGGCGGGACCGATGCCGTAGCTGCCCATCACGACGGGCTGCTCTCGGCCCGCCTCGTCGAGGTACATGGCGCCCAGCGGCACGGAATACTTCGTGCCGAGCTTGAAGATGTTGCCGATCTCGATCACCCGCTCCACGCGCAGCGGCTTGCCGCACTCCGCGCACGCCTCCCCCGCCGCCACCGTGTGCAGGTCGGCGAAGCGCGCCTCGAAGTCGCGCCCCGGCACCACGCCCCGCAGGTGCACGCCCTCGCGGTTGGCGCCGACGACGTAGCGGCCGTTCGCGAGGTGCTCGTCGGCGATGATGGTCACCCGGGCGCCCACCGGCCCCACCGATCCCGCCGGGGCGCCGAGATGGCGCTGCACGTCCTCCGCGTGGGCGGCTCGGAACTCCTCGCCGAGCGCGCGCGCCAGCTTGCGCTCGTGCAGGGCGTGGTCGCCGCGCACGAGGACGAGCACGGGCCCCGCCTTGGGCGCGATGTAGAGCAGCGACTTGATGGTGAGCCGCGGCTCGATCTTCAGCAGCGCGCACACCTCCGCGATCGTGCGCGCGTTGGGCGTGGCCACCTCGTCGCGCGCGCCCTCGGGGAAGGCCGGGGGCGCGGGCACCCCCTTCGCGATCTCCACGTTGGCCGCGTAGCCGCAGCCGTCGCAGATGGCGATCTCGTCCTCGCCCGCCGCGCTGGGGGCCATGAACTCGTGGGAGCCGAGGCCGCCCATCATGCCGGTGTCGGACTGCACGACGTAGTAGGTGAGACCGCAGCGGTCGAAGATGCGCCGGTACGCGCGCTCGTGCGCCGCATAGGAAACGTCGAGGGCGGCCACGTCGGGATCGAGCGTGTAGGAGTCCTTCATCACGAACTCGCGCGTGCGCAGCACGCCGGAGCGCGGCCGCGCCTCGTCCCGCTCCTTCGTCTGGATCTGGTACCACACCTGCGGCAGGTCGCGGTAGGAGCGGATCTCGCGGGCGGCCAGCCACGCCACCACCTCTTCGTGCGTCATGCCCAGGCACATGTCGCGGTCGTTGCGGTCCTTGAGCCGGAACATCTCCGCGATGCCCTCCCAGCGTCCGGACTGCTTCCAGATCTCGCCGGGGTGCAGCACGGGCATGGTGATCTCCTGCCCGCCGATGGCGTTCATCTCCTCGCGGATGATGGCGCTGATCCGCTCGATGACGCGGTGGCCGAGGGGCAGGTACACGTAGATGCCCGCCGCGAGCTGGCGCACCATGCCCGCGCGCAGCATGAGGCGGTGGCTCAGGGCCTCGGCATCGGCAGGGACTTCACGCAGCGTGGGCACGAGCGACTTCGACAGCCGCATGGGCTACTTCGCGTCCTTCTTCTTGTTGGCGCCCTTCACCCCGGGCTCGTAGCGCAGGCGCTCGACGGGCGTGCCGCCGAGGATGTGCGACTGCACGATCTCGTCGAGATCGGACGCCTGCACGCCCGCGTACCACACGTTGTCGGGGTACACCACGATCATGGGGCCGTGGCCGCACTGCGAGAAGCAGCCGGCCTTGTTCACGCGCACGTCGGCGTGCTTGCCCGCCCTCACCACTTCGCCGCGCAGGTGCTTGACCATCTTCTCGACGTCACCCTTGGCAGGGCAGTCGTCGCCGCTCGTGCACACGAACACGTGCGTCGCGTACTGGCCCATCTATTGCGCGGCCGCCAGCGCCGCCGCCTTCTCCTTGCGCTCGGCGATGAACTTGTCCACTTCCTCGCGCATCGCGGCCACGATCTCGGACTCCGGCACCTTCCGGATCACCTCGCCCCCCTTGAAGATGAGGCCGATGCCCTTGCCGCCCGCCACGCCGATGTCGGCCGCGCGCGCCTCCCCGGGCCCGTTGACCTCACAGTTGTGCAGCGCCGCGCCCGGCACCGCGAACGAGTGGTCCCCGTCCACCTCGATGTTGTGCACGTGGCCCTCGTACGGCACGCGGCGGACGGCCCGGACGCCGACGTAGAGCATGCGCTCGTCGAGCCACACCTGGCCCGGCGCCGCCGCCCGCGACGCCGTCGCATCGAACTCCGCGGGTGTGCTGGAGCCGAGGATCGCCGCCAGCGACGCGAGCGCCGGCTTGGAGGTGACCGCCACCACCCAGTTGCGCTGCCGGGCCCGCTGGTCGCGGTGGTGCAGCGAGGCCGGGATCCCGAGACGGAGCAGGAGCAGGTGGACCTGGGCGGCGAGGCTGCGGGACGACGACGAATACGTCGCCCGCCAGTAGCCGCGCACCTGCCCGAAATATCCGTCGCCCTCCCAGAGCGCCCGCACGAGCGCGCGCTGCTTTTCGTGCGGCAGGCGCAGCATCCACGCGGGCAGCCGCTTGCTCAGCACGCCGCGCCCGAAACACTCCTCGAGCAGCCGCCCGAACGCCAGGCCATGGGTCAGCACCTCGGCGGTGTGATGGCGGCGGCGCACCGACGACGTCACGCCGAGACCGGTGAGGATCGCCTGCAGACGCTCCACGTAGCGGTCTTCACGCTCGTGGAAGTAGAAGCACTGCTGGTACGGCTTACCGCCCTTGCCGCAGAGGTTGCCCTC
>JBBDXO010000120.1:5947-29416 GCA_040902295.1 Candidatus Rokuibacteriota bacterium
ACGCACCCCATCACGGCGATGTGGATCTCCTCGTTGAGCGTCTTGAACTCGTCCTCCACCTGCCGGGCGAGCTTCACGAGGTCGACGTCCGCGCGGCCGCACGACGGGCACGACACGAAGGTGAGGCCGCCCTTGCGGAGGCCGAGTGCCTTGAGGATGTCGATGCCGACCCGCACTTCCTCGGTGGGATCCGCGGAGAGCGACACCCGGATGGTATCGCCGATCCCCTGCGAGAGGAGGGCGCCGAGGCCGATGGCGGACTTGATGGTGCCCACACCGGGCGTGCCCGCTTCCGTGACGCCGAGATGGAAGGGGTAGTCCACCTTGTCGGCGAGCATGCGGTAGGCCTCGATCATCATGGCGGGGTCGGAGGCCTTGAGCGAGACCTTCATCTCGGGATAGTTGCAGTCCTCCAGGATGCGGATGTGGCGCAGCGCGGATTCCACCATGCCTTCCGGGGTGGGCCCGTTGTACTTGGCGAGCAGGTCCTTCTCCAGCGAGCCCGCGTTGACCCCGATGCGGATGGGGATCTTCTTGTCCTTGGCGAGGTTCACGACCTCCATCACGAACTGCTTGCCCCCGATGTTGCCGGGGTTCAGTCGCAGGCCGTCCACGCCCTGCTCGAGGGCGATGAGGGCCAGCTTGTAGTTGAAGTGGATGTCGGCGACGAGGGGGATGCGGATCTGGCGCTTGATCTCGCCCAGCTTCTCCGCTGCCTCGCGCACGGGCACCGCGCACCGCACCACATCGCAGCCGGCCGTCTCCAGGGCCCAGATCTCGAGCAGGGTGGCCTGCACGTCGCGCGTGTCCGTCTTCGTCATGGACTGCACGGTGAGGGGGGCGTCGCCGCCCACCTTCAGCTTGCCGAGCTGGATCTGCCGGGTCTTTCGCCGAGGGATCATGTCGCTCCTATTGCTTGAAGAACTTGAAGGCGTCGAGACGGATGAGGTCATTGTAGAGCGCGTAGACCATGAGCATCATCAACAATACAAAGCCGAGCTGCTGCGCCGCTTCGCGCTTCTTCAGCGACAGCGGGCGCCCCAGGATACCCTCGATCAGGAAGAAGAAGAGATGGCCGCCGTCGAGCATCGGCACCGGCAGCAGGTTGAGTATCGCGAGGTTGATGCTGATGATCGCCGTGAACATCGCGAGCGGCCCCAGGCCTTCCTTCGCCTGCTGCCCCGCCATGGACGCGATCTGGATGGGCCCCCCGATGTTCGAGCGGTCGATCGTTCCCAGCACGAGCTTGTACAGGCCCTTGACGGTGAGGAACGTCATGTCCTTCGTCCACACGGCGCCGTTCCAGACGGCCATCACCGGATTGTCGGCGACATACGTGTGCGTCCGGCTCGCGATGCCGGCCTGGATGCGGCCCACCTCGATGGTCTCGCCGGTGGGCCCCTTGTCCTTCTCGGCGGCGGGCGTCACCGTCAGCGTGAGCGGCTTGCCCTCACGCTCCACCGCCAGCGTGAGCGGCTGCCGCGGACGCGAGCGGATGGCCTGCACGAGCTCCTCCGCCGTGTACACGCGCTGCCCCCCCACGGCGATCACCACGTCATCCGGCTTGAGGCCCGCCACCGCCGCCGGCGAGCCCGGCCCCACCGACGTGATGTGCGGGATGGACCGCGGCCCCGCGCCGATGTCCCACACGGTGCGGGACTCCTTCATCAGCGGGTCCTCGATGGTGCGCTTCTGCGGCGTGAGCTTGAGGGTGCGGGGGGCTCCGGCGCTCGTCACCTGCAGCTCCAGCGGCGTGCCGTCCGAGGCCGCCACCGCCCGTTCCAGATCCTCCCAGTGCTTGACGGGCTTGCCGTTGACGGCGGTCACGACGTCGCCCGATTTCAGGCCGGCGGCGGCGGCGGGCTGCCCGTCGCTCACGCGTCCCACCACCGGCGGCCACACGGGGCGGCCCACGGTCATGAGCACGGCCGCCGCGATGGCGATGGCCAGCACCAGGTTCATGCCCGGGCCCGCGAACACGATGAGGAAGCGCGCCCACAGCGGCTTGAGCGCGAAGGACTTCTTGGGGTCGTAGTCGGGGGTGCCGCCCCCTTCGAGCGGGCTCTCCTCCCCCATCATCTTGACGTAGCCGCCCATGGGGATGGCGGACAGGCAGTACTCCGTCTCCTTGCCGCGCCAGCGCAGCAGCACGGGCCCGAAGCCGATGGAGAAGCGCTCCACCCCCACCCCCGTCCAGCGGGCGACGAAGAAGTGGCCGAACTCGTGGATGAGGATCAGGATGCCGATGACGACGATGAACGAGACGATGGTGGTGATCACGACGATGTTCCTCCGGAGCGGGCGTCGACCCATTGCCGCACGAGGCGGCGGGCCTCGGCGTCAACGTCGACACACTCCTCTATGGACGCCAGTGCGCGCGGCGCGAACGCCGTCAGCGCGCGATCGATGAGCTGGGTGATTTCGGGAAAGGTGATGCGCCGATCCAGGAAGGCGGCCACCGCGATCTCGTTGGCGGCGTTCAGGGCGACGGGGGCCACCCCGCCCTGCTCGAGCGCGGCGCGCGCGAGCGTGAGGGCGGGAAAGCGGTCGGAATCAGGGGCGAAGAAGCTGAGATCGCCCGCGCGCGTGAGGTCCAGACGCGCGGCCGGCGTGGGCAGGCGCTCGGGATACGTGAGCGCGTACAGGATGGGGATGCCCATGTCGGGCACCCCGAGCTGCGCGAGCACGGAGCCGTCGATGTACTCGACCATCGAGTGGACGATCGACTGCGGGTGCACGATCACCTGCACCTGGTCGGGGGCGACGTCGAAGAGCCAGCGCGCCTCGATGACCTCGAGGCCCTTGTTCATGAGCGTCGCGGAGTCGATGGTGATCTTGGCGCCCATCTTCCACGTGGGATGCCGCAGCGCATCCTCCACCGTGATGGCGGCGAACTTGTCCTTCGGCAGCTCGCGGAAGGGGCCGCCGGAGGCGGTGAGCAGGATGCGATGGACCTCGCCGCGGTTGTGGCCGACCAGGCACTGAAAGACGGCGCTGTGCTCGGAGTCCACGGGCAGCAGCGCCACGCCGCGCGCGCGGGCGGCCGCGGTCATGAGGCTGCCCGCCATCACGAGCGTCTCCTTGTTGGCGAGCGCCAGCGTGCGCCCCGCCTGGATGGCCGCCATCGTGGGCAGCAGGCCCACGCCGCCCACGAGCGCGGAGACGACGACGTCCGCGTCGACGTCACGCGCGAGCGCCACGAAGCCCTCGGTGCCCGCGAGCAGCTCGGGGCGCGGCGAGGGCAGCAGCCGCGCGAGGCGGTCCACGGCGTCGGCGTCGAGCAGGGCCACCGCCTGCGGCGAGTACTTGCGGCACAGATCGGCCAGCTTCTCGACGTTGGAGCCGCGCGCGGCCATGCCCACCACGCTGAACTGCTCGGGAAAGCTCGACACGAGGTCGAGCGTGCGCATCCCCACCGAGCCCGTGGCCCCCAGCAGCGTCAGTCGCTTCATCGCGCGCACCCCATCACTGCAATGTAGCCGTAGAACATCGGGATGTTGAAGAGAAGGCTGTCGATGCGGTCGAGGACGCCGCCGTGGCCGGGAATGATCTGGCTCGTGTCCTTGGTGCCCACGCTGCGCTTGATCGCCGATTCCGTCAGGTCCCCGATCTGCCCCACGACGCCGATGAGCCCTCCCGCCGCCAGCGCCACCGTGCGGCCGCACCCGGGAAGCAGCCAGCGCTCGAGCAGCACCGCCGTCAGGATGGAGGCGACGATCTGCGCCGCCGAGCCTTCCAGCGTCTTGCCGGGGCTCAGCGTCGGCGCCAGCCGCCGCCGGCCCACGAGCGACCCCACGAGGTACGCCGCCGTCTCCCCCACCCACGTCACCGCCATGAGGAAGATGACGAGCCACGGCCCCTGCGGCAGGCCATGGAGCAGGATCGCGAAGCCGAGCAGCCAGCCCACGTACGTGACACCCAGCAGCGTATTGGCGGGAGCCTCGGTGCTCGGCACCACGCCCGCCCACACGGGGGCGCTCAGCACGAGCCCGATGGCGAGCGCGAGGGCCAGCGTGGGGTAGGCCGGCACCACGCCCGGGACCGCAGAGGCGAATGCGCCCGTCACCGCCGCCGCCAGCGCCACGCCGAGCCACGTGTACACGGGACGCTTCGCCCGCTCGAACATGCGCGCGAGCTCCCACGCGGCCACTCCGCTCGCGGCCACGACGAGCAGCGGGAAGACCCAGACGGGCGCGGCCACCACCACCCAGGCGAAGAGGGGCACCAGCACCACCGTGCTCGCCACGCGCCTCAGCATGGCCGCTGCCGCCGGGGCCGGGGCGGTGGCGACGCCGGCCACGTCACACCCCACCGAAGCGGCGCGTGCGGCCCTGGAACTCGGCGATGGCACGGTAGAGGTCCGCGGGGCCGAAGTCGGGCCAGAGGGTGGACGTGATGAAGAGCTCGGTGTAGGCGATCTGCCAGAGCAGGAAGTTCGAGACCCGCATCTCGCCGCTGGTGCGGATGAGCAGATCGGGGTCGGGAATGCCGTCCGTGTACAGCGCCCCGCTGATGTGCGCCTCGGAGATGTCCTCGGGCTGCAGCTCGCCCGCCTGCACCTTCGAGGCGAGGGCGCGGAAGGCGTCGAGCAGCTCGTCGCGGCCGCCGTAATTGAAGGCCATGAGCACCGTCATGCCGGTGTTCTTCCGGGTCTCGTGCACGACGTGATCGAGGCCGCGGCGCACGGGGGTGGGCACGCCGGTGGGACGGCCGATCACGCGCAGGCGCACGTTGCGCTCCATCAGCTCCGGCAGCTCGCGGTAGATGGATTCCTCCAGCAGCCGCATCAGCATCGTGACCTCGTCCTCGGGACGGTTCCAGTTCTCCGTCGAGAACGCGTACAGCGTGAGGTACCGCAGACCGAGACGGTCTCCCGCGCGGACGATCGCGCGCGCGGCCTTCACGCCTTCGCGGTGCCCGGCGATGCGCGGAAGGCCGCGCTGCGTGGCCCAGCGGCCGTTGCCGTCCATGATGACGGCCACGTGCGCGGGCACGCCGTGCGCGGAGACGAGCTCCACGAGCTCCGGCTCGCCCAGCGTGTCCCGCATGGCCGCCTCCGGTATCTTGGGCTTCAGCGCCATGGGTCGAGGATGGCCGTGGCTAGAACGACAGGATCTCCTGCTCCTTCTTCTTCAAGGTCTCGTCAATCCGCGCGATGAAACGATCGGTCGTCTTCTGGATCTGGTCGTGGCCGCGGCGCTCCTCGTCCTCGGAGACCTTCTTGTCCTTGGCCAGCCCCTTCAGCGTGTCGTTCGCCTCGCGGCGGATGTTGCGCACCGCCACCCGGGCCTCCTCGGCCATCTTGCCGGTGGTCTTCACGAGCTGCTTGCGGCGCTCCTCGGTGGGCGTCGGCATCGTGAGCCGGATGAGCTTGCCGTCGTTGACCGGGGTGACGCCCAGATCGGCCTTCGTGATCGCCTTCTCGATCTCCTTGAGCTGCCCCGCCTCCCACGGCTGGATGACGAGGGTACGGGCGTCGGGCGTGGAGAGCGACGCCATCTGGCTGATGGGCGTGGGCGTGCCGTAGTAGTCGACGCGCACGGCATCGAGGATGGCCGTCGAGGCCCGCCCCGTGCGCACGGTGGCGAACTCGCGCGCGAGCGCTTCGAGCGCCGTGTTCATGCGGGTGTCGAGGTCCTTGAGCACGGCCTGCATGGCAGCCTCCTTACGCCGTCGCCGAGACGATGGAGCCCACCGGCTCGCCGAGGACGATGCGCTTGATGTTGCCGGAGCGCGTGAGGTCGAACACGATGATGGGCAGCCCGTTGTCCATGCAGAGCGAGATGGCGGTGGTGTCCATGACCTCCAGGCGCCGGCTCAACACGTCGATGTACGTCACGCGGGGCAGCCGCTCCGCGGAGGGATTGAGCGCGGGATCGGCGGAGTAGATCCCATCCACCTTGGTCGCCTTCATGATGGCGTCCGCCCCGATCTCCACCGCCCGCAGCGCGCCCGCGGTGTCGGTGGTGAAGAACGGATTGCCGGTGCCGGCGGCGAAGATGACCACGCGCCCCTTCTCGAGGTGGCGGATGGCGCGGCGGCGGATGTAGGGCTCCGCCACCGCGCGCATCTCCACCGCGGACAGCACACGCGTCTGCATGCCCGCCTTCTCCAGCGCGTCCTGCAGGGCGAGGGCGTTGATGATGGTGGCGAGCATGCCCATGTAGTCGGCGGTGGCGCGATCCATCCCGCGGGCGCTCGCGGCCACCCCGCGGAAGATGTTGCCGCCGCCGATGACGATCGCCACCTGCACGCCGAGCGCGAGCACGTCGCGGATCTCCGCCGCGATCCGCTCCAGCACGGGCGGATCGACGCCGTAGCCCTGGCCCCCGGCGAGGGCTTCTCCGGAGATCTTCAGGACGATACGGCGGTAAGCCGGGCGCTCGGGACCGGCGTCCGCCGTCACGGTTACCCCGCCCCGCCGATCTGGAAGCGCGCGAACCGTTTCACGACCACCCGCTCCTGCGTCTTCGAGTTCACGGCGTCCACGACGTCCTTCACCCGGCTCTTGCCTGTTCCGTCCTTCACGAACGCCTGGTCGAGCAGGCACTGCTCGGCGAAGAACTTCTCCAGCTTGCCCTCGATGATCTTGTCGATGACCTGGGGCGGCTTCTTCTGATCCGCCATCTGCTCGCGGTAGATCTCGCGCTCCTTCTCGATCACCGCCGCCGGCACCTGGTCGCGCGAGACGTACGAGGGGTTCGCGGCGGCCACGTGCATGGCGAGGTCGCGCACGAGCTCCTGGAACGCCTCCGTCTTCGCCACGAAGTCGGTCTCGCAGTTGACCTCGATGAGCACGCCCAGCTTGGCGCCCCCGTGGATATAGCTGCCCACGACGCCTTCCTTGGCGTCGCGGCCCGCCCGCTTCTGCGCGTCCGCGAGCCCCTTCTTGCGCAGATACTCGACGGCCGCCTGCAGATCGCCCTCGGTGGCGGTGAGGGCGGCCTTGCAGTCCATCACGCCCGCTCCGGTCCGGTCCCGGAGGTCTTTCACCGTCTGTGCGTCCGCGGCCATGCTCAGGCCTCCGCCTGGGCGGCCGCCATCTCCGCGTCCTCGGCCCCTTCCGCCGTCTGCTCCTCCGTCGCGTCCTTGCTCAGCGTGCCGCGGCCCTCGTTGATGGCGTCCGCGATGCGCGAGGTGATGAGGCGAACGGCGCGGATGGCGTCGTCGTTGCCGGGGATGGCGTAATCGATGCCGGTGGGATCGCAGTTCGTGTCGACGATGGACACGATGGGGATGCCGAGGCGCTGGGCCTCCGCCACCGCGATCTTCTCCTTGCGGGGGTCGATGATGAAGACCGCCGCCGGCAGCGAGTCCATCATCTTGATGCCGATGAGCGCCTTCACGAGCTTCTCGCGCTCGCGGTCGAGCTCGAGGGCCTCCTTCTTCGGCAGCCGCTCGTACTCGCCCGTCTCCTTCATCTCCTCGAGCTTCTTGAGACGGGTGATGGACTTGCGGATGGTCGAGAAGTTGGTGAGCGTGCCCCCCAGCCAGCGCTGGTTGACGTAGTACATGCCGCAGCGGTTGGCTTCCTCGAACACCGTCTCCTGCGCCTGCTTCTTGGTGCCGATGAACAGCACGTTGCCGCCGCCGGCGGCGAGGTCACGCACGAAGGCGTACGCCTCGCGGAACTTCTTCAGCGTTTTCTGGAGATCGATGATGTAGATGCCGTTGCGCTCGCCGAAGATGTACTTCTGCATCTTGGGGTTCCAGCGCTTCGTCTGATGCCCGAAATGAACGCCTGCTTCCAGAAGCTCTTTCATCGTCAATGCCGCCATGCATCCTCCTTCGGTTCGCCTCCGCCGCGCGGCATCCCTTCGAGGGACGACCGATGGTGCGCGGCGTGTGGATTGGGGTGTCTAGGTCGTGTACTTGCCGTTGATCCGCACATACTCCTCGGAGAGGTCGCACGTCCAGACGCGCTCTTCGCTGCGCCCGAGACCGAGGTCGATGACGACCTCGTACTCCGCCCCTCCCATGATCTCTCGAATACGGTCCAGGCGCACGCCGTCCCTCAGCATGCCCCGCTCGACCACCTTTTCGTCGTTGAAGGCGATGGCCACCTTCTCCTGCTCCACCCGTGCCGCCGACTTGCCGAGCGCCATCATGATCCGTCCCCAGTTCGGGTCCTGGCCGTTGATGGCGGTCTTGACGAGGGGGGAGTTCGCCACGCTGCGGGCGGCGGTGAGGGCGTCGCGCCGGCTCGCGGCCCCGCGCACGGTGACGGCCACCAGCCTGGTGGCGCCTTCACCGTCGGCCACCAGCATCCGGGCCAGCGTGCCCATGAGAGCGTCCAGCGCCGCCGAGAACTGGCGCAGCCCGCGACCGCCCGCCTCCAGCGGCAGATTCTCGGCGAGGCCGTTGGCGAGGACGGCCACCGTGTCGCTGGTGGACTGGTCGGAGTCGACCGTGATCCGGTTGAAGGAGCGGTCCACCGAGCGCCGCACCACGCCGCCGAGGGCGCCGCGCGCCACCACGGCGTCGGTGGCGACGAAGCAGAACATCGTCGCCATGTGGGGCTCGATCATGCCCACGCCCTTGGCGATGCCGCCCATCGTGACCGGGCGTCCGTTGACGTCCACGCGCAGCGCGGCTTCCTTGACGCGCGTGTCGGTGGTCATGATGGCTTCCGCCGCCGCGCGGCCGCCCTGCGGCGACAGCGACTTCACGAGCTTGGGCAGCGCGGCGCGGATCTTGTCCATCGGCAGCGGCACGCCGATGACGCCGGTGGCCGCGATGAGGACGTGCGTGGCGGGAATGCGCAGCAGGTCGCCCACCTGCCTGGTCATCTCGCGCGCGTCCTTGATGCCCCGCTCGCCCGTGCACACGTTCGAGCAGCCGCTGGAGGCCAGGATGGCCTGGGCGGCGCCGCCGCGCGCGTGCTCCATCGAGACGAGGACGGGCGCGCCCTTCACCTGGTTCGACGTGAAGACCGCCGCCATGCGGGCGGGCGTGGACGAGTAGACGAGCGCGAGGTCCTTCTTGCCGCTGGGCTTGATGCCGGCGGCGACGCCGCCGGCGAGCACGCCGGGGACGGCGGTGATGCCACCCTCGAGCCACTCCAGGTCAGCCATCGCGGGCGCGCGCGGGCTCAGGGGTACATCGGCGGGGCTTCGAGCCCGGTGCGCTCGTGCCAGCCGAACATGATGTTGAGGTTGTGCACGCCGTTCGCGGAGCCGCCCTTGCCGAGGTTGTCGATGGCGGACACGCACGTGGCGCGGCCCGTGCGGGCATCGGCCACCACCGTGACGTCGCAGAAGTTCGAGGCGAGCACGTTGCGCGTGGCGGGACGCTCACCGTCCCCCAGCACCCGCACGAAAGGCTCCCCCGCGTAGAACTCCCGGTAGACGGCCACGAGGTCCGCGGTGCTCACGCTCCTCGCCAGCGGCACGGAGGCCGTCGTGAAGAGGCCGCGGTTGAGCGGCACCAGATGCGGAGTGAACGACACCCGCACCGGCGTGCCCGCGAGCGCGCTCAGCTCCTGCTCCATCTCCGCGGTGTGACGGTGGCCGCCGAGCGCGTACGCCTGGACGTTCTCGTTGGCCTCCGTGAACAGGTACATGGGATCGACCTTGCGTCCCTGCGCGCCCGCGCCGCTCACGCCCGACTTGCCGTCGATGACGATGCCCTCGAGGCGCGCGAGCCCGCCCTTGAGCAGCGGTGCTACGGCGAGGATGGCGCCCACCGGGTAGCATCCCGGCGAGGCGACGAGCGAGGCCGTGGAGATGGCCTTGCGATGCAGCTCGGGCAAGCCGTACACCGCCTCCGCGAGACCGGCCGCGTCGATGTGCGGCGCCTTGTACCAGGTGACGTAGTCCTGCGCCGCGCGCAGCCGGTAGTCGGCGGAGAGATCGATCACCTTGCAGCCGCGCGCGCGCAGCACCGGCACCGCGCGCTGCGACTCCATGTGCGGCAGCGCCAGGAAGGCCACGTCCGCCACGGAGGCGAGCCACTCGGGGTCGAGGTCGTGGAAGACGAGGTCGGTGGCGGTGCGCAGATGCGGGTATGCGCCCGCCAGCGGCTCGCCCGCCCGCCGCTCCGAGGTGACCCCGGTCAGGGTCACGCGCGGATGGCGGAGCAGAAGCCGGAGGAGTTCGGCGCCCATGTAGCCACTGGCGCCGGCGACGGCAACGCGAAGAGTGGGTTGGCCGGCCACGCTTACCGCTTCGAGTACTGGAACTTCTGCCGCGCGCCCGGCTGCCCATACTTCTTGCGCTCCCGAGCCCGTGGATCGCGCGTGAGGAGGCCGGCCTTCTTGAGCGGCGAGCGCAGCTTTTCGTCGAAGCGCGACAGGGCGCGCGCCAGACCGTGGCGCACCGCGCCCGCCTGGCCCGTGGGACCGCCGCCCTGGACGGTCACCAGCAGATCGAACTGCCCCGCGGTGCTGGTCACCTGCAGCGGCTGTACGATGATCATGCGGTTCGTCTCGCGGGGGAAGTAATCCTCGAACGAGCGGCGATTGATCACGATGCGCCCGGAGCCGGGCTTGATCCACACGCGGGCCACGGAGGTCTTGCGCCGTCCCGTGCCGTAGAACCGATCGAGCACCGCCATTTACCTGGCCTCCGCTTTCGCCTGGCGAGCCGACCTGATCGCGAGCGTGGCCGGCAGCGGCTGCGGCTGCTGTGCCTCGTGCGGGTGGACAGCGCCCCGATAGACCTTGAGCTTCTTCGCCATCGCCCGTCCGAGCCGGTTCTTGGGCAGCATGCCCTGGACCGCCCACTCGATCACGCGCTCCGGATGGTTGCGAATCATCTTTTCCGCCGGCACTTCCTTGAGCCCACCGATGTAGCCGGTGTGCCACTGGTACAGCTTGTCGGTCCGCTTGCGGCCCGTGAGGTCGATCTTCTCCGCGTTCAACACCACCACGTGATCGCCCACGTCGAGGTGGGGCGCAAACATCGGCTTGTGCTTGCCCCTCAGAATGGAGGCCACCGTGCTGGCCAGGCGTCCGAGCACCTGCCCGTCGGCGTCCACGACGAACCACTTCCGTTCGATTTCGCTTTCCCTCGGCATCGGCGTCGGCATCGTGTCCCCTTGCGCGTCACTTAAGTGGGCGTCCGTACAGGAATTTCGACAACGCCATACCTTATCGGAAGCGGCTACGGCTGTCAACGGATGCTATGGCGCGGACCGCGCGGACCGGGTCTTATGTGGCCAGGGACACAGCGCTTTCACCGGGCACACGGGGCACGCCGGCGTGCGTGCCGTGCACGTGCGCCGCCCATGGACGATGAAGCGGTGGGTGGCCCGGGTCAGCGACGGCCGGGGCAGCAGGGCCACGAGCTGATCGTGGATGTCGTCCGGATCCTCCGCGCGCGCGAGGCCGAGGCGCTGCGACACGCGAAACACGTGCGTGTCGACGGCGAGCGCCGGCTCGCCGAAGGCGTTGCCGAGCACCACGTTGGCGGTCTTGAGCCCGACGCCGGGCAGCGCCATGAGCGCCGCCCGATCGCGCGGGACCTCCCCGCCGTGCGCGTCGACGAGCCCCCGCGCCATGCCGAGGAGCGACTTCGCCTTGGCGCGGTAGAAGCCGGTGCTCCGGATGGCCTCCTCGAGCGCGGCGGGCTGCGCGCGGGCGAGCTCGCGCGCAGCCGGGTATTTCGCGAAGAGGGCGGGGGTCACCATGTTGACCCGCTCGTCGGTGCACTGCGCGGAAAGGATGGTGGCCACGAGGAGCTGGAAGGGATTCGTGAAGTGCAGGGCGATGGCGGCGTCCGGATAGGCGGCGCCGAGCTTGGTGAGGATCGTGCGCGCCCGCGCGCGCTTGCCGGCCGCGTTCTCGCGCATCAACCGGGGTGACGCTCGGCGAGGCGGCCGCGGATGGCCGCGATGCGGGCGGCCGCCTCCACCCCCGGGGCCACCGGCGCGTGCGCCACTGCCCACACGGCCTCGCGCGGCGCGGGGTCATTCGCCCCGCGCGGGATGACGTGCCAGTGGATGTGCGGGAGCTGGTTGCCCAGGAGCGCGTAGTTCACCTTGACCGCGCCGTGCTCCCGCGCGAGCGCGTGCGCCACGCGCGCCACCTCGTCCATCAGCGTGGCCCGCTCGCCCGCCTCGAGCTCGAAGAGCTCGGTGGCGTGCCGGTTGAGCACGAGCACCGTCCAGCCGGGAAAGAACTGGTCGTCGTGCAGGTACGCGGTCGACACCCCGCAGTCGGCGATGCGGTGGGCGGCGGGCGGCCACGTGCCCGCGCATGCGGCGCAGCCGGCCGCGCTCACGGGCGCGCGCTCAGAAAGGCGCCGAGGCGGCGAAGCCCCTCCTCGATCCGCGGCAGCGAGGCGGCGTACGAAAAGCGCAGATACCCCTCCGCGTTGCTGCCGAAGGCGGCGCCGGGCGTGACCGCCACGTGGCAGCCGTCCAGAATTTCATAGGCGAAGCGGACGGACTCCCGCGTGTACCGCCGGGCGTCGGCGAGGATGTAAAAGGCGCCGCGCGGCTCGAAGGCCACGCCGAGCCCGATGGCGCGCAGGCCGGCGATCATCGCGCGGCGCCGCTCCGCGAACACCCGGGCGAAGCGCACCGTCTCCTCCCCCGCCTCGCGCAGCGCGGCCACCGCCGCCCACTGCACGAACTCGTTGGTGGAGATGAAGAAGTTCCCGAAGAGCGTCTGCAGCGCCCGCGCGTGCGCGCGGGGCGCGATGACGTAGCCCAGGCGCCAGCCCGTCATCGCGAACGCCTTCGAGAACCCGTTGAGCACGAAGGCCCGGTCGGTGAACTCGAGGATGCAGTGGTCGCGCTCGCCCTCGGTGAGGCCGTGGTAGATCTCGTCCGACACGATCATCGGCCCGCCCTCGCCGGCGAGCAGGCTCACGGCGGCCATCCGCTCCGGGCTCAGGATGGCGCCGGTGGGATTGGCGGGCGAGTTCACGAGGATGGCGCGCGTGCGCGCGCTCAGGCGCGCGCGGATCGCCTCCGGCCGGTACTGAAAGCCGTCACCCTCCGCGACATCGACGCACACGGGCACACCGTCGGCGTACCGGATGAAGTTCGGATAGCACGCGTAGTACGGGTTGCTGAGCACGACTTCGTCGCCGGGGTCCAGCAGATGGCCGAAGAGCAGCAGCATCGCGGGCGAGGTGCCGGGCGTGACGAGGATCTGCTCGGGCGACACCGTGACGCCGTACGTCGCCGCGTAGTGCTCCGCGATCGCCTCGCGCAGGGGCAGGATGCCGAGGCTGTGCGTGTAGCGCATGCGGCCGTCCTTGACGGCCTTCTCCAGCGCGTCGCGCACCACCGGCGGCGCCTCGAAGTCCGGCTCGCCGTACTCCAGATGCACCACGTCGACGCCCGCGTGTTCCAGCACGGCGGCCCGCTCGGCGACTTCGACGGCGAGGAAGGGCTCGATCTCCTGGACGCGACGGGCGAAGCTCACGCGAGCGGTGGGTTACGGAAAGACCGACAGGTCCTGGCGCCGGCGGCGGCGGGCGGTGCCCGTCTCGTACGCGGCACGCGACACCCCGTCGGCCACGGCGGGCGCGACGGCCTTGTTGAAGACGCTGGGGATGATGTACTCGGGGGTCAGCTCGGACCGGCGCACGCAACCGGCAATGGCCTGCGCCGCCGCCAGCTTCATCTCGTCGTTGACCGTCCGCGCGCGCGACTTGAGCAGGCCGCGGAAGAAGCCGGGGAAGCAGAGCACGTTGTTGATCTGGTTCGGATAGTCCGAGCGCCCGGTCGCCATCACCGCCACGTGACGTTCGGCTTCCTCGGGCTGGATCTCCGGCACGGGGTTGGCCATCGCGAACACGATGGGGTCCCGCGCCATGCGCTTGACGTCCTTGACGCTCAGGATCCCCGGCACCGACAGCCCGATGAAGACGTCGGCGCGCTCCATCGCATCCGACAGCCGCCCCTTGACCATGCGCGGATTGGTGGAGGCGGCCACCCATTTCTTCATGAAGTCCAGGCCCTGGGGGCGGTCGCGGTAGATCGTGCCGTGCTCGTCGACCCCGATGATGTCCTTCACGCCGCTGGACTGGAGGATCTTGATGGTCGCGGTGCCGGCGGCGCCCACGCCCGTGACCACGACCCGCAGCTTCCTGATGTCCTTCTTGACGATGCGGAGGGCGTTCAGGAGGGCGGCGAGGACGACCACCGCGGTGCCGTGCTGGTCGTCGTGGAAGACAGGGATGTCCAGCTCCTTGCGCAGGCGCTCCTCCACCTCGAAGCAGCGGGGAGCGGCGATGTCCTCGAGGTTGATGCCCCCGAAGCCCGGCGAGATCAGCTTGACCGTCTCCACGATCTTGTCGACGTCCTTGGTGGCCAGGCAGATCGGGAACGCGTCCACCCCCGCGAACTCCTTGAACAGCATGGCCTTGCCTTCCATCACGGGCATGGCCGCCTCCGGCCCGATGTCGCCGAGGCCGAGCACCGCGGTGCCGTCGGTCACCACGGCCACCGTGTTGTGCTTCATGGTGAGGGAGAAGGCACGCTGCTTGTCGTCGCGGATGGCCAGGCACACGCGGGCCACGCCCGGGGTGTACGCCATGGAGAGGTCGTCGCGGGTCCGGATGGGCACCTTGTTGTGGATCTCGATCTTGCCCCCGAGGTGCATGAGGAAGGTGCGGTCCGACACGTTGACGACGCGGGTGCCCGCCAGGTGCCGCAGGCGATTGACGATGACGGCCCCGTGATCGCTGTCGCGCGCCTTGATGGTGAGATCGCGCTGGATATGGTCGCGGCTGGACTCGACGAGGTCGACGGAGCCGATGTCACCGCCGGCATCGCCGATGGCGGAGGCGACCCGGCCGAGCATGCCGGGCCGGTTGGTGATCTCCAGGCGGATGGTGAGGCTGTACGAGGCGCTGGGGGCGACGCTGGACATCGGTTTCGCTACTATCCTCCGGCCGCGGGCAGTGTCAACCGGGGTCCGCCACCGCCCTGGCTCCGGCAACCGCACGACGACGTCGTTTGTAGAACAGGTAGCCCAGATGTCAACCGAGGTTCGCCCTCGCCCCACCGGCGGCGCCTCGCCCACGAATCGGCCCCGCGGTGGCGCGGGACCCGGTGACGAGGACCTCGGTATGGCACGTGACTGGGGCGGACCTCGTGGGGCAACTACCCGGGGCAACGAATCATAACAGAGCAATCAAGGGCTGAATAGATGAACAAGAATACCCACCGCGTCCGCTCGCGGAGGAAGCATCGCGCCTGCAGAGCCGTAGAAGTTACAAATGCTTAGGAAAGGCGCGTGAGCGTTGGCGTGTTTCTTGAAGTCCGATGGGCAGAACTGAAACGTTTGGGCGCTCCGCCGCATCATACGAACACAACAAGATCCCCGAATGCGGTGACATCATGACATTCAGAGAAGGCGCGCGCGTGAGCCATTCGGAGTCGACGGACGTCGTGCCGGTGGCGCTGAGAGCGGAGGAAGAAGTGGAGACACCCGTCGTCCTCGCCGAGGAGGAAGCCGAAGAGATCCACCCGGTCCCCCGTGAAGCGCTGACGGCCTCCCCTTCCAAGGGCGAGGACCCCGTCCGCCTGTACCTCAAGGAGATCGGCAAGGTTCCGCTGCTGACGGCCCAGCAGGAAGTCTCGATCGGCCGCCGCATCGAGGTGGGGCAGATCGCGCTGCGGCGCGCGCTGGCGGGCATTCCGATGGCCGTCCGTGCCCTGCTCGACATCGGTGACCGGCTGCGCCGCGGCGACACGGGCGCGGACGACGTCATCGTACTGCCCGAGGGCGGCGAGCTCGACGCCAAGGAGATCCGTCCTGTGCTGCTGGCCTTTGGCCGGGTCCGCCGGCTGGAGCGCAAGATCGCGCGCATCGAGGAGTCGCTGACCGACAAGCGGCGCTCGGCGGCGACCAGGAACAACCACCTGAAGGCCATCGCCGTCCTCCGCGAAGGCATCCAGAAGATCGTCGCCGAGATGCCGATCAAGCCGGCGCTCATCGACGACCTCGTGGGCAAGCTGCGGCGGCACTGCGAGCGCATCGACAGCGTCGCCCGCGAGGCCAAGCGCAACCGGACGGCCGCCCTGCAGCGCGAGCTCAAGGCGCTGGAAACGGAGGCGGGCCTGCCGCGCCGCCAGGTCAGCCTGCTCCTCGAGCAGATCGAGCTGCACGACCGCACGGTGCGCATCGCCAAGCGCGAGCTCATGGAGGCCAACCTGCGCCTGGTGGTCTCGGTGGCCAAGCGCTACCTCGGCAGCGACCTCTCCCTGCTCGACCTCGTGCAGGAGGGCAACATCGGCCTCATGAAGGCGGTCGACCGCTTCCAGTACCGGCGCGGCTTCAAGTTCTCGACGTACGCCACGTGGTGGATCCGCCAGGCCATCACGCGGGCCATCGCCGACCATTCGCGCACCATCCGCATCCCCGTGCACATGGTGGAGACGCTCAACCGCATCTCGCGCGTCAACCGCAACATGATCAACGAGATGGGGCGCGAGCCGACCCCGGAAGAGCTCGCGCAGCGCACCGGCGTGCCCGCCAAGAAGGTGCGCCTGATCCTCGAGTCTTCGCGCAAGCCGCTGTCGCTGGAAACGCCCATCGGCGAGGACTCCGAGCTGGGCGACTTCCTCGAGGACAAGTCCGCGGGCTCGCCCAACGACTCCCTGCTGAACCAGGACCTCACGACCCAGGTCGAGCGCGCGCTCGCCACGCTGTCGCCCAAGGAGAAGGAGATCCTTCGCCTGCGCTTCGGCATCGGCGAGGAGGGCGAGCACACGCTGGAGGAAGTGGGCAAGCGGTTCGCGGTCACCCGCGAGCGCATCCGGCAGATCGAGGCCAAGGCGCTGCGCAAGCTGCGGCACCCGTTGCGCGGGCGGAATCTCAAGGCGTTCATCGAGAATTAGGCCGCGACCGGCGGCCGCAACCGGTGGCAAGGGCGGGCTCCGGGGCGACTCGGAGCCCGTCGCCGTTTCCTCAGGGCTCAGACGGGCATCACCCCATGCTTGCGCCACGGGCGATCCACGCGCTTCGTCTTCGCCATCTCGAGCGCGCGGATGAGCACGGGCCGGGTCTCACGAGGGTCGATCACGTCGTCGATGAGGGCGGCGCCGGCGGCGATGTAGGGCGAGATGAGCGTGCGAAAATCCTCGACACGCCGCGCGCGCTCCTCGTCCGGGTTCGCCGCCGCCGCGATCTCCTTGCGGTAGACGATGTTCGTGCCGCCCTCCGGTCCCATCACGCTGATCTCCGCCGTCGGCCACGCCACGATGAGATCGGGCTCGTAGGCCCGCCCGCACATCACGAAGTAGCCGGCGCCATACGCCTTGCGCACGACCACCGTCAGCTTCGGCACCGTGGCCTCGCTCACCGCGTACAGCATCTTCGCCCCGTGGCGGATGATCCCCGCCCGCTCGACCTTGCTGCCCACCATGAAGCCGGGCACGTCCTGGAAGAAGACGAGCGGGATGTTGAAGGCGTCGCACAGCATGATGAAGCGCGCGGCCTTGTCGGCGGCGTCCACGTCGAGGGCGCCGCCGAGGACCATCGGCTGGTTGGCCACGAGGCCGACGGGGCGGCCGTTGAGCCGGGCGAGCGCCGTCACGATGTTCTTCGCCCACCCGGGCTTCATCTCGAACAGGTGGCCGTGGTCCACCACCGCGCGCAGCACCTTCTTGACGTCGTACGCGCGGCGGGCGCTGTCCGGCATGATGGTGAGCAGGCCCTCGTCGCGGCGGTCCGCTGGATCGTCACACGCGATGACGGGCGGCTGCTCTCCGTTGTGCGGCGGAAAGAAGGCCAGGTACGTCTTGATGGCGCGCAGGCACGCGTCGTCGTCCTCCACCTCGAGGTCGCCCACCCCGGAGATCTCGCAGTGCACCTTGGAGCCGCCGAGCTCCTCGGCGGTGATGTCCTCGCCCACGATGGCCTTCACGAGCGGGGGCCCGCCGAGCGCCATGTTGCTGGTCCCCTTCACCATCGGGACGAAGTCGGCGAGGGCCGGGATGTAGGCGGTGCCGGCGGCGCCGGGCCCCATCATGGCCGCCACCTGCGGGACCACGCCGGAGTAGATCGACTGCTCACGGAAGAGGACGCCGGAGCCGGCGAACCAGCGGGAGCCGATCGCCTCCTGGATGCGCGCGCCGGCGGAGTCGATGAGCCAGATCATCGGCATGCGCTTGGTGTAGGCGATCTCGCGGGCGCGGTTGCACTTGGTCTCCGCGGTGCGGCCCATCGATCCCGCCATCACCGTGAAGTCGTAGGCGATGACGGAGGCGAGGCGGCCGTCGATGCTGCCCACGCCGGTGATGACGCCGTCCGCGGGGGTGTGCCGGCCGGCGAGATCGGGCGCGATGCCGGCGTGCGTGGCATGCACGCCGAGCTCGGTGAAGGTGCCGGCGTCGAAGAGGCGGTCGATGCGCTCGCGGGCGGTGAGCTTGCCCGCGGCATGCTGCCGGGCGACGGCGGCGGCGCCGCCCATCTCCAGCGCGCGGGCGCGCTCGGCGGCGAGCGCGTCCGCGAGGTCCTTCATGCTCATGTCGGCGCCTGGCCGGAGGTGATGCGGTACCAGGTGACGAGGCCCGTATCGGGCGGCGAGCCGCTCACCATCGTGAGCATCGTCGCGATCTCGCTGCGGTGATGGGCGGCGTGAACGGCCACGTGCTGGACGAGGACGCCGAGCGGCGTGTGGAAGGCGACCCCCTCCGTGGTCTTGTAGTGCACGTCGCGCCCGAGCTCCGCCGGGCCGAGCGCCTCGACGAACGTCCGCTGCTCGCCTTCCAGCACGTCCCACTGCGCGCGCAGGTCCGCCATGGTGGCGATGGCGGCACCGGGGACCGCCGGCAGGGCGGCGCCCTTCCACCGCGAGAGCCAGAGGGCGTCGGCCCCGTAGATGTGGCTGAGCATGCGGCGCAGGGTGGGAAAGCTGAAGTGCGCGCCGATGGCGCGGCCGCAGGCGTCCTCGCCGAGGGCGGCGGCGACGTCGAAGAGACGGCGATTGGCCCAACGGTGGTAGGCGTACAGCTCCTGGTTGGTCATGATGTCGCCCTCCGGCGCCGCGTCATTCGAGGATCGCGATCGTGTCCCCCTCCTGCACCGTTTGGCCCTCCGCCACGCGCAGCTCCTTCACCACGCCCGCGCGCGGCGCCTCCACCGGGATCTCCATCTTCATGGACTCCAGCACGACCACGGGATCGCCGGCGGCGACCTTGTCACCCTGCCTGGCCGTCACCTGGAAGACGACGCCGGTGATGTGGGCCTTGATCTCCTCAACCATTGAACGCTCCTTGTTCGACCATCTGGGTGTGGACGGTGCCGCTCCGGAAGTCAGGGTGTGCCATCACCGTCAGCACGAACGGGATGGTGGTCCTGACGCCTTCGACGACGGTGGCGCCGAGCGCGCCCGTCATCCGGTCGATGGCCTGCTCCCGGCTGTCGCCGCGGGCCACCAGCTTGAAGAGCAGCGGATCGTAGTGCACGGACACCACGCTGCCCTCCTTCACGCCCGACTCGACGCGGATGCCCTCCCCCTGCGGCAGCACCAGCCGCGTGATCGTTCCCGGCGAGGGCAGGAACCCCCGGGCGGGGTCTTCGGCGTACACACGGCACTCGATGGCCGCCCCGCGCTGGACGATCTGCTCCTGCGCCCATGCCAGCGGCTCGCCCGCCGCCACCCGGAGCTGCTCGACCACGATGTCCGTGTCCGTGGTCTCTTCGGTCACCGGATGCTCGACCTGCAGCCGCGTATTCATCTCCAGAAAGTAGAAGTGGCCGGCGGCGTCCACCAGGAATTCCATGGTGCCCGCGTTGACGTAGCCGATGGCGCGCGCCCCGCGCACGGCCGCCGTCGTCAGCCCGGACTTCGTGGCCGCCGTGAGCCGGGGCGCCGGGGCCTCCTCGACGATCTTCTGGTGGCGGCGCTGGATCGAGCACTCGCGCTCGTGCAGGTGCACGACCGTGCCCGCGCCGTCGCCGAACACCTGCACCTCGACGTGGCGCGGCCGCTCCAGGTAGCGCTCGAGGTACACGGCGCCGTTGCCGAAGGCGGCCTCGGCACGCCGCGTGGCGGTGGCGAACGCGCTCCCGAGGTCGGCGGCCTTCATGACCTTGGCCATCCCGATGCCGCCGCCGCCGCCGGCCGCCTTGAGAATGAGCGGAAAGCCGATCTCCGCGGCGAGCGAGCCGGCGATGGTGGCGTCCGCGATGGCGCCGGGGCTGCCGGGCAGCACGGGCACGCCCGCCCCCGCCATGAGGCGGCGCGCTTCCGTCTTGTCGCCCATGGCGGCAATGGCGGCGGCGGGGGGGCCGATGAAGGTCAGGCCGGCCTGTCCGCACGCCTCGGCGAAGCGCCAGTTCTCGGAGAGAAAGCCGTAGCCCGGATGCACGGCGTCGGCGCCGGAGGCGCGCGCGGCGGCCAGGATGCGCTCGACGTCGAGATAGCTCTGGCGGGCGGGCGGCGGGCCGATCTCGACGGCGGTGTCGGCGTCGGCCACGTGGGGCGCGTCGCGATCGGCCTCGGAATAGACCGCCACCGTGCGCAGGCCGAGCCGGCGGCAGGCGCGGAAGACGCGCCGCGCGATCTCTCCGCGGTTGGCGACGAGGACGGTCCGGAACACTACGCGAGCGAGGGCGACGCCGGCTCCGAGCGCACCACTTCGACGCCGCTCACGCGCCATCCGGACTGCGACGGCGTCCACCGCTGCTGCACGACGGCGACGGAGCGCGGCCCCTCCAGCCTCACCTTGACCATCCGGTAGCGCCCCACCCTGGCGAGCGCGATGACCCGCGACGCGGTGAAGGGGCCACGGAGCGCCGAGTACGGCGCCAGCACCGTATCGCGCGTCGCCGTGTCGGCATGGGCGGCGGCGGCGAGGACGTCGCCCGTCTCGAGCGCGCGTCGGTGCGCGTCCACGACGGCGGCGAGATCGTCGGGGATGACCCCGGCATCGAACGGCGGCGGCGTCTTGACCAGGTCCTGGGCGACGGCGGCGGCCTCGACACCGGGCTCCGCGGCGTCGATCATCGGCGCCGTCACGTCGCCGGTGACGCCTGCCGCCTCCCCCAGCAGACCGGTCACCGCCCGCTCCCAGTCCAGCGCGCGGGCGACCGCCTCCGCCTCGCGGAGCATGGCGGCGATCACGGAGGCGCCCGCGGCCACATGACGCCGCTCTTCGTCGAGGCATCGCGTGAGGATCCGGCGCGTGGGCGGCTCGTACACGGGGTTGGTGGCGGCGAGGTGGCGCGCGTACACCGTCACCAGGTGCGGCTTGAGCACGCGGTACACGCCCGCCAGCCGCTCCGCCGTCTGTCCCGGCTCGTCCGCGCTCTCGATACGGTCCATCAGCCGCACCACGCCGGGGTTGGCGGGCTCCGACTGCTGGGCGGGCGAGCGCAGCTCCGGCAGCCGGCGGCCCCACGCATCCGCGTGCTGCGCGCAGTCCCAGACGTGGCGGCCGAAGAGCAGCTTGGCGGACAGCTCGGGCGTGAGCGCGATCCAGCCCCCGAGCATGCGCATCATCCGCTCCTCGACGTAGCGGTAGTGGCGGATGCGCCGCGCGGAAGCGTCGACGGAGAGGTGGCCGGCGAGCGGGTGCGTGATCTCAGTACACCTGCGAGCGCTGGGTGCTCTTGACGAGGCGGTCGATCTCCTCGTCGGTGAAGCCGGCGAGCCGGCGCGCGTCCTTGGCGATGGAGACGGGGACGACGTCGTGCGCGCCGTCCTGCCGGGTGCCGCCGAGGTTGAAGCGCTCGTCGATCGATTCCTGGAACGCGATGGCGGCACGGCGGCGCTCCGGGTTGCCTCGGGTGAGCTCGTTGAGCCAGCGCGAGCCCATGCGCACGTGGGTGATCTCGTCCGCGAGCACGTAGTCCACCGAGCGCTCGATGATGGGATCGCCGATCTTGGCCGCGATGTGGATGAGCTGGTTGAAGACGTCGCACGCCAGCCCCTCGAGCCCCCGGTTGACGCCCGCCACCCGCGCGGCGGCGTCCTCGGCGCACGCGCAGCGCCAGAGGATGGTGGTCTCGGGGAACTCGCCGAGACGGCCGCCGAGGTGCTCGAGGAGGCCGAGGTACGTCTCCACGTGCCGCGACTCGTCCCAGACCTGCCGGGCCATGTCCATCGTGAACTCCCACGGCGCGTCCGGAAAGTCGTACACGGTGCGGCCGGCGCCCTCCATGGCCTGCATCTCGCCCACGAGGATGCCGTGCACCCGCTCGCGCATGGCGTCGGGGCCGACGAGGTCGGGAAAGGGCGGCAGCCCCTGCTGGATCTTCATCTCGCCCACGTCGCGCGCGCGCATTCGCACGAAGTGGTCCTCGCGCGCGAGCTTGTCGTACGCGATGAGCCTGTCCATGCCGTCCTCCCCCGCCAGACTGAACCGCTGTTCAGCGAGTCTAGCACGCTCCCGGCGGCGGACGACGTGGTCGGCGGACGAGAGCGGCGGGCACCACGGCGTCCGCGCCGAAGCGATCGGCCAGCCGGTCCACCACCCGGGCCAGGCGCTCGCGCCGCATCGCATTGGGGTCGAGGAGGGCAAGCTGGCCCGTATCCTGGGGCCGAAGAGCGGACGCGGAGACCCCGATGAGACGGACCGCCTGCGCCAGCGGCTCCCGGGCGAGCAGGGCGGCGGCGCGGCGGTAGATCTCCAGGCCATCCTGCGTGGGATCGCCCGTGTGCCGCCGGGTCAGCGTCCGGAAGTCGGTGAACCGGAGCTTGAGCGTCACGCAGGCGGCGGACAGGCCTTCGGCGCGCAGCTCGCGCGCCACCCGCTCGGACTCGCTGCGCAGCGTGGCGTGCAGGCGCGCCGTGTCGCGCGTGTCCTCGCCGAAGGTGGTCTCCGCGCCCATCGACTTGGGCGGGGCGAAGGGCTCCACGGCCCGGTCGTCGCGGCCGAAGGCGAGGTCGTGCAGGTCGCCGCCGTGGGCGCCGAAGCGGCGGGCCAGCGTCGCGCGCGGCATCGTCTGAAGCTGCGCAATGGTGGTGATGCCCAGCGACTCGAGCGCGCGCGCGGTCACCTTGCCCACGCCCCACAGCCGGCTCACGGCGAGCGGCGCCAGGAAGGCGGCCTCCGTGCCCGGCTCCACCACCACGAGGCCGTCGGGCTTGCGCAGATCGGAGGCGACCTTGGCCACGAACTTGTTCGGCGCCACGCCCGCGGACGCGGTGAGCCCCGTCTCGCGGCGGATGCGGTCCTTGATGTGCGCCACCGCGCGGGGGCCGGGGCCGAACAGCCCCTCCGTACCTGTGAGGTCCAGGAACGCCTCGTCCACGGACACGGGCTCCACGAGCGGGCTGTAGTCGCCGAGGATGGCCATGATCTCGCCGGACACGCGCGCGTACTTCGCCATGTCGACGGGCACGAAGGCCGCCTGCGGGCACAGGCGCGCGGCGCGGCCGATGGGCATGGCGGAATGCACGCCGAACACGCGCGCCTCGTACGAGGCCGCGGACACCACCCCGCGTCCACGGGGGTCGGCGCCCACGATGACCGGGCGCCCCCGCAGCTCGGGCCGGTCACGCTGCTCCACGGAGGCGTAGAAGGCGTCCATGTCGACGTGACAGATCACGCGCGCCA
>JBBDXO010000121.1:0-1449 GCA_040902295.1 Candidatus Rokuibacteriota bacterium
TCGCCCATCGCGGCCGCCATGTTCAGCAGCGTCAGCTCGTCGTGGCTCTTGATCATGCGCGCCTCGAGCATCACCTGCTGCCCGTCGCGCACCTCCACCCCCGCCTCCTGGAGCGCGAAGAGAAAGGGCGGCTCCACCACGTCGATGCCGAGCGGCATGCCGCCCACGCCTTCGGATTTCAGGATGTCGCGGATCTCGCGCGCGGCCTGCGTGAACAGCCCCGCTTTCGGTGACACGGCGCCGCGCATCCCGACCATGCCGGCCAGCGACTGCTTTTCGGGAATCCACGGCGCGTACAGGCGGTGATGGCGGGCCGCCGAGCCGAAGTCCCATACCCAGGGCTCGCCGGTGCCCGTGAGCAGCGACCATCGCGTGAGCTTGTCGCGCGCCCACTCGCCGATCACGGTGCCCGTCAGATAGCGGATGTTGTACTGGTCGAACACGAGCACGGCGCCCAGGCCGGAGCCCGCCAGCGCCTGCCGTGCGCGCGCCAGCCGATAGGCATGCAGGCGGCGGAAATCCACGCGCTCCTCGAAATCGACCTGCATGTGCCCCGGCGCCTGCAGCGGCCGGTCCCAGCGATGCCGCGGATCTCCGTCGTCGGGCGAGACCTGCATGCGTCCTCCTCGCGAATTCTCCCGGGCGGCGCCCACTATAGCCCATGCGCCTCGATCTTGACGGCGCGCGCGGGCACCGCCATCATGCGCACCATGACCACCACTCATCGGCGCCTCGGCAACAGCACGCTCGACGTCTCCGCCATCGGCCTCGGCTGCATGTCCATGTCCGGCACCTACGGCCCCGGCGACGACGCGCAGTCGATCGCCGTCGTGCAGCGCGCCCTCGATCTCGGCGTCAACTTCCTGGACTCCTCCGACATGTACGGCTGGGGCCACAACGAGACGCTGCTCGGGGAGGCGCTGCGCGGACGGCGGGACCAGGCGATCCTCACCACCAAGTTCGGCCAGGTGCAGCAGCCCGGCGGCGCCAACCTCGTCGACGGCCGCCCCGAGCACGTCATGAAGGCGTGCGATGCGAGCCTGCAGCGGCTGCGGGTGGACGTGATCGACCTCTACTACCAGCACCGGGTCGATCCCAAGGTGCCCATCGAGGACACGGTGGGGGCGATGAAGCGCCTGGTGGAGCGCGGCAAGGTGCGCTACCTCGGCCTGTCGGAAGCGGCCCCCGCCACCATCGTGCGCGCCCACGCCGTGCACCCGCTCACCGCCGTGCAGATGGAATACTCGCTGCTCTATCGCGAGGAGGCGGAGCAGACGCTGCCCACGCTGCGGCGGCTCGGCATCTCGCTGGTGGCGTACTCGCCGCTGGGCCGCAGCCTGCTCACGGGCCAGGTACACAAGGTGGCCGACATCCCCGAGGACGACCGCCGCCGCCAGCACCCGCGCTTCGCCGAGGACAACCTCGCGCGCAACGCGCAGCTCGTGCGCG
>JBBDXO010000121.1:1549-4421 GCA_040902295.1 Candidatus Rokuibacteriota bacterium
GCGATGGACGCCGCGCGCCCGTTCGCGGGCCTCCAGGTCGTCGAGTTCGGCCAGTTCATCGCCGTCCCCTACTGCGCCCAGCTCCTCGCCGAGGGCGGCGCGCACGTCATCAAGGTGGAATCGCTCGAGGGCGATCCCGTGCGCCACCTCGCACCGCTGGCCCCGGGCGAGACGCGCCACTTCATCTCGCGCAACCGCGGCAAGCGCTCGCTGCCGCTGGACCTGCGCCACCCCCGCGCCGGGGACGTCATCGACCGCCTCCTCGCCCGCGCCGACGTCGTGCTCACCAACTTCCGCCCCGGGCTCGCTGTCGAGCTCGGCCTCGACTGGGCGAGCCTGGAGCCGCGCTACCCGCGTGTCGTCGTCGGCAACGTGAGCGCCTTCGGCCGCCGCGGTCCCGACGCAGGCCTGGCCGGCATGGACATGGTGGTGCAGGCGCGCAGCGGGCTGATGGCGACGCTCGGCCGGATGCAGGACGGCGTGCCCGCCGCCGGGGACGCGCCCATCGCCGATTACATGTGCGCCATGACGCTCGCCTTCGGCATCGCCGCCGCGCTGCTGCGCCGCGAGCGCACGGGCCGCGGGGGCGAGGTGGACGTGGCGCTCTTCATGGCCGCCCTCACGCTGCAGAACAACTCGCTCGTCCGCGTCGCCGCCACCGACGGCGCGCCCCAGGCGGCCGCGCTCGCCCGGCTGGCGCAGATGCGCGCGGCGGGCCGCCCCTTCGAGGAGCAGGCGGACACGATGCCGAGCACCCGCACGCCCGGCATGACGAACGTCTACTACCGCACCTACGCGACGAAAGACACCGCGGTGGCGGTGGCGTGCGTCAGCCCGGGCCTTCAGCGGACGTTCATCGATGCCATCGGTCTCACGGACGCCGCCCACACCGGCACCGTCGCCGATCCCGCCGCCCATTACGCCGCGCTCCGCGAGCGGGCCGAGGCCGCCTTCGCCGCCCGCACGAGCGCCGAATGGAAGCGGATCTTCGACGCGCGCGGCGTGCCCGGCGCCGCCGTCCGCTTCGCCGTCGAGATGCTGGACGACGAGCAGGCGCTCGCCAACGGCCTCTTCCACGACCTGGCCCACCCGAGCGTGGGAAGGGTACGCGTGCTGGCGCCGCCGCTGGCGATGGACGGCGCGGGCTTTCAGCCGGCGGCGCCCACCGCCGCCTTCGGGTCCCAGGCGCGCGCCATCCTGGGCGAGATCGGGTTCGGCGAGGGCGAGATCGACGAGCTCCTGAACGCGCGCGTCAGCCAGGCGGGGTGACCAGGGCCCCGCGGGGGCGGACTACCACACGGTCCGGAGGACCGCGCTTCCCCGCAGCTTCGCGTCGCGCGTGACGAGCGACAACCCCTCCGCGCGGGCCGTGGCCGCGATCAGCCGATCGGCCGGGTCGGCCGGGAAGTCGTCGGGGAACTGCGTGGCGAGGACGGCCACGGCGGTGGTGATGCCCTTGACGACGACACCGCTTCGCTCGACGAGCTCGGTCAGCCACGCTTCCGGTGTTCCCCGCGGGGTGATACGGCCGAGCGCGATCATCATGGCAAGCTCCCAGAGGGTGATGGAGGCGACGGCAATACCGCCGGTGGCGTGGGCGTTCCGGATCGCCGCCGCCGCCGAGGCCGAAAGGCGTTTAGGCTCGAGCAGCAGCCACAGCAGGACGTGCGTGTCGAGCAGGATCACCGCGCCGACTTCCATGCCCGCGCCGGAATGACGGGAGCCTCCACGTCGCCCACGATCTCGGCCGTGCCCGCCATGCAGCCGAACACGTCGGCCGCCTCTTCGTCGGAGGGCACGAGCTTGGCGACGGGCCGTCCCTTCTTGGTGATCACCACGGGCGTGCGGTACGTCCGCACCTCCTCCATGATCTTCAAACACCGTGCCTTGAACTCGCCGGCCGGAATCTTCTTCATGGTCTTTCTCCCGGGCCCATGGTCATCGACTCATGACCATGATACCCGGAGGACACCGCTCAGGCCAGCCGCATCATCTCCAGGGCGACGCGGCCGACGAGGCCGGCGGGGTCCGCGAGGGTCGCGATCATCTCGAAGTGGTTGAGCCCCTTGCCCACGAGATGACGATCGAGGTGGCCGAGGCCGGCGAGGGCGGCGGCGAACTCGCGTGACTGGCGCTGGAACTCGGGGCTGTCGTGCTCGCCGTGGGCGACGATCACCGGGCACGCCAGGCGCGCGAGGTGGCGCTGGGCGCTGTACTCGTGCTCGATGCGGTCGTCGAAGGCGACGTACGCCGACCGCGAGGACAGCCGCGGCGCCTTCAGGTCGTACATGCCGCTCACGCAGAGGCCGCCCTTCACGATGTCGGCGGGGAGATCGAACGGGCGCCAGTCGGTGACGAGCACGTTGCCGGCCAGGTGGGCCCCCGACGAGTGACCCGCCACGTAGAGACGCCCGGGGTCACCGCCGAAGCCGGCGGCGTGGCGCGCCACCCACGCCACCGCGCGCCGCACCTGGCCCACCATCCCGGCTCGGCCGACCTCCGCCCCCGGCGCTAAATCCGACACCACGAAGTGTGCGCCCGCGCGCACGACGGTCTCGGCGGCAAACCCATAGACGGCGGCGCTGCCCCTGACCCACGCACCGCCGTGCAGGAAGACCAGCACGGGGGCGCGGGGCGCGGGCGCGCGGTACACGTCGAGCGTTTCGATGGCGCTCGGGCCGTACCGCTCGGTGCGCGGGCGGCCCAGGCGCGCGCGCACCGCCTCGCTGTCGCGCGCGAACCGCTCGAGCAGCGCCGGCATGTTCGGCGCCCAGTGCTTCTGCTCGTACGCGCGGTCGAGGGCGGGCTGGTCGTAGTCGAGGAAAACGCGGTCGCCGGTGTCCGTCATGCCGCCCGCCGATGGTACCAGCCG
>JBBDXO010000122.1:0-4410 GCA_040902295.1 Candidatus Rokuibacteriota bacterium
CGCGCGCGCTCGGCGTGAGCGCGCGCCTGCTGCCGATGAGCGACGACCCCGTGCGCACGCGCCTGCGCACGCCCGACGGCTGGCTGTCCTTTCAGGAATATTTCGTGCGCGAGAAGGCGCTCGTCGACGTCCTGGAGGTCGTCTACGACGGTGCGGCGGCCGCGCGGCCCGCGCCCGGCGTCCTCGCCGCCATCGCGGGCGCCGAGGCCGTGATCGTGTGCCCGTCCAATCCCGTCACGTCGGTGGGGCCCGTGCTCGCCGTGCCCGGCATCGCGCGGGCGCTGGCGGCCACCCGGGCGCCGGTGGTGGCGGTGAGTCCGATCGTGGGCGGCGCCGCCGTGAGCGGTCCCGCCGCGCGCCTCATGCGCATGCGCGGGCTCGACGTGTCACCGGCCGGCGTCGCCGCCGCCTATGCGCCCTGGCTCCGGCACCTGCTCATCGACGCGCGCGACGCCGGCAGCGCGCCCGCGCTCGAGGGGCTCGGCGTGGGCGCCGTCGTGGGCGACATCGTCATGGCCGATGGCGACGGTGAGCGCGCGCTCGCCGTGCAGGCGCTGCGCGCCGCCGGGTGCCGGCCGTGATCGTCGCCGCCGTGCCCGTGAAGGACCTGGTGAATGCCAAGCAGCGGCTGATGCGCGTGCTCACGCCGCCCGAGCGGAGCGCGCTCGCGCGCGCCATGCTGTGCGACGTCCTGCGCGCCCTGCGGGCGGTCCCGCTCGACCGCGTGTGGGTGGTGACCCGCGAGCCGGAGATCGCCGCCATCGCGGCCGCGATGGGCGCGGAGACGCTCGCCGAGGACGACAACCGCGGCCACACCGCCGCCGTCGCCGCCGGCCAGGCGGAGGCCGCCCGCGCGGGCGCCGCCATCTTCGTCACGATCCCGGGTGACGTGCCGTGCGTGACGGCGGGCGAGGTGCGCGCGCTGGCGGCGGCCGCCGCGGACGCGCCCGCCGTGTTCGTGCCCTCCCACTCCGGCCAGGGCACGAACGGTGTCGCGCTCGCCCCGCCGCAGGTGATGCCCCTGCGCTTCGGCGAGCCGTCCTTCGACAACCACCTCGCCGCCGCGCGCGCGCGGGGGCTGGCCCCGCGCACGCTCGCCCTGCCCGGCCTCGCCCTCGACGTGGACGCGCCCGAGGACCTGCGCGCGCTGGTGGCGGCGGGCGCGCACACCGAGAGCGGCCGCCTCGTCGCCGCGTGGGCGCTCGACGAGCGCCTGCGGACGGCGGGCGCGGGGACTCGCTGACCGTGCCGCCGCGCTACGAAGTCATCGGCGTGGACGGCATCGGCGAGGTGCGCCCGGGCCACGACGTCGCCCGCCTCGTGGTGGAGGCCGCCGCGCGACAATCCACCCCCCTGCGCGCCGGCGATCTGCTCGTCATCAGCCAGAAGATCGTCTCCAAGGCGGAGGGCCGCCTTCTGCGCCTGTCGGCCGTCGTGCCCTCCGCGGTCGCGCTGGCGATGGCGGCCGGCCTCGGCCGCGATCCCCGCCTGGTGGAGGTCATCCTGCGCGAGTCCCGCCGCGTCGTGCGCATGGACCGGGGCATCCTCGTCACCGAGACACACCATGGGTGGGTGTGCGCCAACGCGGGCGTGGACCAGTCGAACGTGGACGCCGACATGGTGGCCCTGCTGCCGGAGGACCCCGACCGTTCCGCGCGCGCGCTGCGCGACGCCTTCCGCAGCGCCGCCGGCGGCGACGTGGGCGTCATCATCGCCGACACCTTCGGGCGGCCGTGGCGCGAGGGGCTCGTGAACATCGCCATCGGCGTGGCCGGCATCGCGCCCCTCAAGAGCTACCTCGGCGAGTGCGATCCCGCCGGCCGCCCCCTGCAGGCGACCATCCTCGCTCTCGCCGACGAGCTCGCCTCCGCCGCGGAGCCGGTGATGGGCAAGCTCGACCGCATCCCCGCCGCCATCGTGCGCGGCCTTGCCCTCGCGCCCGCGGAGGACGGCTCCAAGCCCCTCCTGCGCGATCCCGCCCGCGACCTCTTCCGCTGAGGCGCCAAGAGGGTTGACAGGACATGGCCATCAGACCATCATGGTCACATGAAGACCACGGGGATCGCGGAGCTGAAGGCCAACCTCAGCCGATACGTCGAGCACGTGAAGGGCGGACAGGAGGTCGTCATCACCGAACGTGGGCGCGCGGTGGCCAAGATCGTCCCCCTCGCCACCGAGGGCGGCCGCGACTCGCGGCGGCAGCGGCTGGCCCGGGCGGGCCTGCTGCAGCTCGGCCGGGCGCGCATCCGGGCGTCGATGCTGAACGCACCGAGCGGCCCGCCCGTCGGCACGTCCGTCGTGGATGCCCTCATCGACGACCGGCGTCACGGCCGCTGATGTTCTGGGACAGCTCCGCGGTGGTGCCGTTCCTCGTCCCCGAACCCCGCTCGCGCGACATCGCGTCGTGGCTGCGCTCCGACCACGACGTCGTGCTGTGGTGGGCGAGCGTCGTCGAATGTCAGTCCGCCCTCTACCGGCGGCACCGTGACGCGCCGCTGCCCAGGGCCGCGCTCACCGAAGCGCTGGCACGGCTGACCGCCGTGGCGCAGGATGCCGACGTCGTGGCGCCGACGAATCGTGTCCGTGAGCGGGCGGGCCGTCTGCTCGCCACCCATCCGATGCGTGCGGCCGACGCGCTGCACCTCGCGGCGGCCCTCGTCTGGTGCGACGAGCAGCCGCAAGGCCAGGTGTTCGTGACGCTCGACGAGCGGCTGGCGGAGACGGCACGCCGTGAAGGATTCGGCATCCTTCCCGAATAGCGGCCAGTCCCTGACAGGAGACCACATGAAGATCGCGATCCTGGGCGGCACGGGCAAGGAAGGCGCGGGGCTTGCCACGCGGTGGGCGCTCGCCGGGCACGCCATCATCATCGGCTCGCGTGACGCCGAGCGGGCGAAGGCGAAGGCCGCCGAGCTGCGCGAGCGCACGGGCAAGATCCCCATCATCGGCCACTCGAACGCGGAGGCCGCCGAGCTGGGCGAGGTGGTCGTGATCGCGCTGCCCGCCGCCGGCCTCGCCAACACGCTGCCGGAGTGCGCGGCGGGCTGCCGCGGCAAGGTCGTGGTGAGCACCGTGGTGTCGCTCACCTTCGGCGGCGGCCGCCTCTTCACGCCGCCCGCCGCGGGCTCCTCCGCCGAGGAAGCGCAGGCGCTGCTGCCGGAGGCGCGCGTGGTGGGCGCCTTCCACCACATCGCCGCGCACGAGCTGGCCGACGGCGAGCACCCCATCGACTGCGACCTGCTCGTGTGCGGCGCCGATCCCCTCGCCAAGGAGACGGTGGCCGTGCTGGCGGTCTCGATGGACCTGCGCCTCGTCGACGTGGGCCCGCTGTCGAACGCGGCCTGCCTGGAAGGCATCACCGCCGTCCTCGCCACCATCAACCGCCGCTACAAGCTCAAGAACTCCGGGATCAAGATCACCGGGCTGTAACCCGAGGAGAGGGCACCCCATGGCCGAGCCTGCCGTCGTCGTCGCCGCCCCCCGTCTCACCGACTTCATCGTGGAGGCCCTCGTCGCCATGACGATGCCGCGCGCCACCGCGCGCATCACCGCCGGGCTCATGGTGCGCACGGACCTGCGCGGCGTGGACTCGCACGGGATCGGCATGCTGCCGCGCTATCACCAGTGGTGGGAGGCCGGCTACATCGCGATGGACGCCGAGCCCACCGTCGTGCGCGACGACATGGCGACCGGCCTCATGGACGGCAACAAGGGGCTCGGCCACTACGTGTCCACGCTGGCCGCCCGGCGCGCCATCGACAAGGCGAAGACGTACGGCATCGGCATCGTCGTCGTGCGCAACTCGAACCATTACGGCGCCGCCGCCAACTACTCGATGATGGCGCTCGAGCACGACATGATCGGGCTGTCGACGACGAACTCCGCCTACCTGGCCATGGTGCCCACCTTCGGCCGCGCGCCCAAGCTGAGCACGAATCCCCTCTCCTTCGCCGCCCCCGCCGGCCGCCACGCCCCCTTCGTGCTGGACATGGCGACCACCACCGTGGCCATCGGCAAGCTGTCGGTGGCCTCGCGGTGGAAGAAGCCGATTCCCGCCGGCTGGGCGCTCGACGACAGCGGCGAGCCCACCACCGATCCCTTCGTGGCCCTCAAGCACCGCCTGCTCACGCCGCTGGGCGGCACGCGCGACCTCGGCAGCCACAAGGGGTACGGCCTCGGCGTCATGGTGGACATCCTCTCCGGCGTCCTCGGCGGCGGCCTCTACGGCGATCTCTTCTGGCGCAGCGATCTGCAGGAGCGCAAGCTCCACAACCTCGGCCACTGCTTCGCCGCCATCGATCCCGCGCGCTTCCGCCCCATCGCGGAGTTCAAGCGCGACATGGACGACTTCTTCGACTCGCTCAAGAGCACGCCGCGCGCCGACGGCCAGGACCGCGTGTACGTCGCGGG
>JBBDXO010000123.1:0-340 GCA_040902295.1 Candidatus Rokuibacteriota bacterium
GAAGGGGAGCCCGCCCGCATCGGCCACCACGTAGCGGACATTGCCGGTGTCGCCGCCGATGGTGACGGCGAGCGCGGTGTCGCCGTCGCCCGCCACGTCGAGGGCGTAGCGCGGCGGCCGCGAATCGCTCACCCCGCCCGGCCGCGCTCGGCGAGGTGGCGGTAGAGAAAATCCGTGTCGATGGGGCTGAGATCGAAGCGCCGGGAGGCTTCGTCCACGAGCTTCACCCGGTCCGCCTTGGGGTCATCGGCGAGGTGGTCGTCGATCCACTTCACGGCCTGCTTGATGGGGGCTTCACCGGCGCTCATGGCTCCTCCAGGGCAGGGACCGGCCGGCCGCG
>JBBDXO010000123.1:350-4410 GCA_040902295.1 Candidatus Rokuibacteriota bacterium
CCCCCCCCCCCCCCCGGCCGCCTACTTCGACTGCTCGCGCTCGAAGGTCGTCTTCCACTCCTTGTTGAGGTCCTCGACGCCGGGGATCACCTTGATGGTGCTCCACGTCGCGCGCGCGGCGCCGCGCATCGCGTACATGAGCGTCTCGCCGAGCTCGTCCTCGGTGGCGCCGGCTTGCTTCGCAGCCGCGAAGCGTCCGGGCACTCAGGAGGTGCAGCCGGCGGCGGCCATCGCGGCCAGCGCCACGAGCGACATCGTCTTGGGATCGAGCGCGCCCTCGCGATAGAAGAGTCCTGCGAACTCCTTCATGTCCTTCGCCATCGGTCGGCCTCCTTGGGCGGATGGTGTCACCGCGATTATACCGCCCCCAGATTGGCGGGGTGAGCACCATGCCAATTGGCGCTTGACTGTGGCCGATGGAGGCCGACAATGGCGGGGCAGGGACACCAGTGAACATTCCTCTCGATCGCGAACGGGCGGTGCCGCTGGCGCGGCAGATCCAGGCGCACCTCGAGCGCCTCATCAGCGAGCGCCTGCTCGGCCCCGGCGTGAAGCTGCCCGCCACCCGCGAGCTGGCCCTGTCGCTGGGCGTCAACCGCGCCACCGTCGCCCTCGCCTACGAGGAGCTGGTGGCCGCGGGCTGGGCGCGCGCGCACGTGGGCCAGGGCACCTTCGTCGCCGAGCGCGGGCCGCACGGCGGCGAGGCCGGCCCCCGCGGCACGGGTGGACAGGGCCCGGCGAGCGCCGCCGCCAACGGCCACGGGCGTGAGCAGCCGGCGGGCGAGCCGCCGATCCCGTGGGGCGAGCTGCTCTCGCGCAGCGCGCGCATCATCGACGCCGAGCCGCGCGCCAATCCGCCGGTGCCGGGCGAGGGCGTCGTCTCCTTCGCCGGGGGCATGCCCGACAGCGGCCTCTTCCCCACCGACGCCTTCCGCCGCGTGCTCAACGACGTCATCCGCGACGAGGGCGACGTGCTCTTGCAGTACTACCCGGTGGGCGGCTACCCGCCGCTGCGGCGCTACCTGTCCTCCTACCTCCTGCGCTTCGGCATCGAGGCGCGGCCGGAGGAGATCCTCATCGTCAACGGCTCGCAGCAGGGCTTCGACCTCATCGCGCGCACGCTCGTCGATCCCGGCGACGTGGTCGCCATCGAGCAGCCCACGTACCCGCGGGCGATGCAGGTCTTCCGCGCCTTCGGCGCGCGCCTGCTCGCCGTGGAGCGCGACGCGGCGGGCCCGCGCCCGGACGCCTTCGAGCGGCTGCTGGAACGGCACGCGCCGAAGCTCTTCTACTGCCAGCCGAGCGCGCACAACCCCACCGGCCTCACGATGGGGCTGGAGACGGGGCGCCGGCTCCTCGCCGCCGCCGCCCGCCACCAGGTGCCCATCGTCGAGGACGGCTTCGACGGCAGCCTGTACTACGGCGCGCGGCCGGCGGGCCCGCTGAAGGCGTTCGATCGCGACGGGGTCGTCATCTATATCGGCACCTTCTCCAAGATCCTCTTTCCCGGCCTGCGGCTGGGCTGGCTCGTGGCGCCCGCCGGGGTCGCGGAGCGGCTGCAGGCCGCCAAGCAGCTCGCCGACCTGCACACGAGCGCGCTGATCCAGGCGGCCGTGCATCGCTTCTGCGAGCGCAAGCTGCTCGACCGGCACCTCACGCGGGTGGCGGCCGAGTACGGCCGCCGCCGCGCCCTGCTGCTGGGCGCCCTGCGACGGCGGATGCCGGAGGGCGTGGAGTGGACGGAGCCGCAGGGCGGCTTTTCGCTGCTCGTCACGCTGCCCGCCGGCTACGATGCCGCCGCGCTGCTGCCGAAGGCGATCGAGCGCGGGGTCGCCTTCACGCCGGGGGCGGCGTTCTTTCTGGAAGGCGCGGGCGAGCGGACGCTGCGCCTGTCGTTCTCTTCCGTACCGGCCGCGCGGATCGACGACGGTATCCGGCGGCTCGCGGATCTCATCAAGGCGGCGCGCCGCCGGCCGGAGCGTCCGGCCGCGCGCGCCAGCGTGCCTCTCGTCTGACAAGGAGATGACCATGGCGGAGCTGACCGGACTACGCATCGCGGACAAGAAGCACATCGGGCTGGCGGAGATGCTCAAGGGCGGCGTCATCATGGACGTCACCAACGCCGAGCAGGCGAAGATCGCCGAGGACGCGGGGGCGGCATCGGTGATGGCGCTGGAGCGGGTGCCCTCGGACATCCGCAAGGACGGCGGGGTGGCGCGCATGTCGCCCGTGAAGAAGATCCAGGAGATCCAGAAGGCGGTCACCATCCCGGTGATGGCGAAGGCGCGCATCGGCCACTTCGTGGAGGCGCAGATCCTCGAGGCGCTCGCCGTCGACTTCATCGACGAGTCGGAAGTGCTCACGCCCGCCGACGAGCACTACCACATCGACAAGTTCGCCTTCCGCGTGCCGTTCGTGTGCGGCGCCCGCGATCTCGGTGAGTGCCTGCGCCGTATCGGCGAGGGGGCGGCCATGATCCGCACCAAGGGCGAGGCCGGCTCCGGCAACATCGTGGAGGCGGTGCGCCACATGCGCGCGCTCGTGAGCGGCGTCCGGCGTCTCACCACGCTGGGCCCCGAGGAGCTGATGACGGAGGCCAAGAACCTCGGCGCCCCCTACGACCTCGTGCGCTGGATCGCGCAGTCCGGCAAGCTGCCCGTGCCGAACTTCTCGGCAGGCGGCATCGCCACCCCCGCCGACGCCGCCCTCATGATGCAGCTCGGCGCGGAGGCGGTGTTCGTGGGCTCCGGTATCTTCAAGTCCTCGGATCCCGCCCGGCGTGCCAAGGCGATCGTGCAGGCCACCACGCACTTCAAGGATCCGGACGTCCTCGTGCGCGTGAGCGAGGACCTCGGCGAGGCCATGGCGGGTCTGGAAGTCTCGAAGATGGCGGAGAAGGATCTGATGCAGACCCGCGGCTGGTAGATGCGGATCGGGGTGCTCGCGCTCCAGGGGGACTTCGCCCTGCACATCCGTGCGCTGCAGCGGTGCGGCGTGGCGTCGGTGGAGATCCGCAAGCCGGAGGAGCTCGCCGGGGTGGATGGCCTCATCATCCCCGGGGGCGAGAGCACCACGCTGTTGAAGCTGATGGAGGAGTGGGGCTTCGTGCCGGCGCTCGAGAAGTTCGCGGGCGCCGGCCGGCCCCTCTTCGGCACCTGCGCGGGCGCCATCCTGCTCGCGCGCGACGTGGAGGGCCCCCGGCAGTTCTCGCTGGGCCTCATCGACATCGGGGTGGAGCGCAACGCGTACGGCCGCCAGCGGGAATCCTTCGAGGACCGCGGCACCGCCACCCTGGGCGGCGCCGCGGTGCCGATCGACATGATGTTCATCCGGGCCCCGCGCATCCGCCGGGTGGGCGAGGGCGTGCAGTCCCTGGCGCTCCGCGACGGGGAGACGGTGATGGCGCGGCAGGGCAACGTGCTGGTGGCGACCTTCCACCCCGAGCTCACCGATGATCCCGCCGTGCACCGGTACTTCTGCGACATGGTGGGGCAGGCGGCGGAGGCCGCGCGATGATCTTCCACGACATCTACGCCAAGGTCGACCCCGGCGAGGTCGACCGCTTCGTGCACGCCCAGGAGCTGGGCCGGCTCGTGAGCGTGGGGGCGGACGGCATGCCGCACATCGGCCTCTACCCGTTCGTGTACGGCGGCGCCACCATCGATCTGCACCTGGTGCGCGCCGACGAGCTGGTGGCCGATCTCAAGGCGCGCCCGCGGTGCGTGTTCGAGGTGGACGAAGTGCTGGGCGTCATCCCCTCCTACTGGGTGCACGCGGAGTACGCCGGCTCCGCCACCGCGTACCATCGCACGGTGATCTTCGAGTGCACGGCGGCGGTGGTGGAAGAGCCGGCGGCGGTGGCCGCGCAGCAGGTGGACCTGCTCGCGCGCTACCAGCCGGAAGGCGGGTTTCGCGCGCTGCAGCCGGACGACCCGCTCTACACGGGCGCGCTCGCGCAGCTCGCCGCCGTGCGGCTGTCCGTGCACGGCGTGCGGCCGAAGTTCAAGCTCGGCCAGAACCGGCCGCCTGAATCGCGACAGAGGATCATCGCCCATCTGCG
>JBBDXO010000124.1:0-4363 GCA_040902295.1 Candidatus Rokuibacteriota bacterium
CCCCCCCACCCCCCCCACACCCCCCACTCCCCCCACACCCCCCACCCCGGCCCGCGCTCGTCGGGGCGCGGCGCAGCCGTGCCGCGTCTGGATCACGGGGTCGCCGTGGCTCATCGGCGGCCGAGGAGCGTCGCGAGGGCGGCGGCGACGTCGGAGAAATCGGTGAAGAGCAGGTCGGGCGCGCACGCCGACAGCTCGTGCGCGGCATGGTGGCCGGTGGCGACGGCCACCGCCACCGCCCCGCAGGCGCGCGCGCAGTCCACGTCGAGCGGCGTGTCGCCGATGATGACGACGCGGTCGAACGGGATGTCGTGCCCGAGCAGCGTGCGCGCCCGCTCGCAGGCGACCGCGGGCAGCCGCCGCCGGTCGCTGTCGTCCGAGCCGAAGGCGCCCACCCCGAAGAGCGGCCACAGCCCCGTGGAGCGCAGCTTCACGCGCGCGCCGGGCTCGATATTGCCCGTGAGCAGTCCCACCAGCGCGCCGTCGCGCGCCGCCAGCGCGCGCACGACGTCCGCGATTCCCGGCATGAGCTGCACGCGCGTGCTGTCGTCCAGCAGCATGTCGAGCTCGCGCACGTAGGCGTCGAAGCAGGTGTCGAGCCGGACGCGGATGTCGCGCTCGGGCACGCCCGCCGCCAGCATGAGGTCGAGGACGATGCGCGGATCGGTCTTGCCCCGGAAATCGTAGGTGTCCACGGCGCCGGCGGTGCCGAAGGTCTTGACGAGCGCGCTCGTGAGCGCGATCCGCCCCGCGCCGCGTGCCGACACGAGGGTGCCGTCGATGTCGAACAGGTAGAGGCGCACGCTCAGGGCGTCAGGCGGCACAGCCGCCTCACGACGCCGGGCACGACGTCGAGGACGAAGTCGATCTCGGCCGCGGTGGTCCAGCGGCCGAGCGTGAAGCACAAGGAGCCTTCCGACTCCGCGCGCGAGCAGCCGATGGCGCGCAGCACGTGCGAGGGCTCGCCCGTCGTCTGATTGCATGCCGAGCCCGAGGAGGCGGCCACGCCGCGCAGATCCAGCTCCATGAGGGCGGCGTCGGCCTTGATGCCGGGCACCACGATGCTGGCGTGATGGGGCAGCCGGTGGGCGCCGCGCGCGCCCGTGAGGCGCGCCTGCGGCAGCCGCTCGAGGAGACCGTCGAGCAGGCGGTCACGCAGCGCGGTCAGGCGCTCCACCTCCATCGCGCGCTCGTTGCGCGCGAGGTCCGCCGCCACCCCCATGCCCACGATGGCGGGCAGGTTCTCCGTGCCCGAGCGATAGCCGCCCTCCTGCCCGCCGCCGAGGATGAGCGCGGCCAGCTTGACGCCGGCACGCATCCACACCGCGCCCGCGCCCGGCGCGCCGTAGAGGTCGTTCGACGACAGCGTGAGGAGGTCGATGCCGCACTCGTCCACGTTCAAGGGCACGCGTCCGGCCGCGCCCACGGCGTCCACGTGGAAGGTCACGTGACGCGCGCGCGTGAGGCGGCCGATCTCGCGCACGGGCTGCAGGGTGCCGATCTCGCCGTTGGCCGCCATCACCGACACGAGCGCCGTCTCCGGCCGCAGCGCGTGCGCCACCGCGTCGGGGTCGACGCGCCCCTCGGCATCCACCCCGACATACGTGACGGTGTAGCCGCGCTTTTCCAGGTCGCGACAGGCGTTCATCACGGACACGTGCTCGATGGTGGAGGTCACCACGTGGCGGCCGGAGGCGCGCCCCGCGACGCCGTGCACGGCGAGGTTGTTGGCTTCGGTGGCGGTGGCGGTGAAGATCACGCCGGGCGCGGCGCCGCCGAACAGCCGCGCCACCTTGGCGCGGGCGCCGTCGAGCGAGGCGCGCGCCTCCAGGCCGAGCGAGTGGAGGGCGGACGGGTTGCCCACCCCTCCTTCCATGAACGGACGCATGAGGGCGACCACGCGAGGATCGACCGGCGAGAAGCCGGCGTAGTCCAGATAGACGCGGCTGACCTGCGCCGCCGCCGGGCTCCTACCGGGTCTTTCGGACGACGAAGCGGAAGATCGCGCCATCTCTATCGATTTGGAGCAGCTCGTTGCCGGTGCGCGCCGCCCACGCCGTGATGTCGGCCTCGGACCCGGGGTCGTCGGACAGCATCTCGAGCACCTCGCCCACGCCCATCGACTTCATGACCTCCCGGGTCTTCAGGACAGGGATGGGGCAGAAGAGGCCCACGCAGTCGAGAGAGCGATCGGCGACAAGGCCCATAACCTTTTGAAAATTCTGACATTGACACGTCGTGGCGGCAACAAGAATAATGGCCGATATGCCGTCGTCCGAAGCCACGCCAGACGTTGCCGTCGCCGCGCAGCGCATCATGCCCCGTGTCCTCATCGCCCTCACGCTGTGCTCCGTCCTCCCCGTCCTGCTCCTGGTGTGGGCCGTCTTCGTGATCGCCCTTCCCTCCCTGGCTGCCGAGCATATCTTCATGCGGGCCGGGCTGCGCGTCCTCGTCGGCTTCACCGTGGTCGGGATGGTCATCGGCGGCTACATCATCTGGGACGTCGGCCGCACCATGGCGCGCCTGGCGCACCTCATGGCCAGTGAGCCCGGCGCCGCCGGCGCCGAGCGCCGCGACGACGAGGCCGGCACCGTCATGCACGCGTTCTACAAGATCATGGGCACCATCGAGCAGCAGGCCGCGGAGATCAACGGCTACAGCAGCCGCCTCGACGCCGCCTACAAGGAGCTGGAGTCCACCAACGCGCGCCTGAAGGAGACCTCGTTCAAGGACGAGGTGACCGGCCTGTACAACCGGCGCTTCTTCTCGCTGCGGCTGGAGGAGGAGCTGTCACGGTACCGGCGCTTCAACCACCCCGTGTCCGTCGTCCTGCTCGACCTCGACGGCTTCAAGGCGGTCAACGACGACTTCGGCCACGCGGTGGGCGACGACACCCTGCGCGACATCGCGCAGATCCTCATGAAGCACTCGCGAGGCATCAACGTGGTGTCCCGCTACGGCGGCGACGAGTTCGCCGTGCTCCTCGTGGAGACGTCCAAGGCGGGTGCGCGGCTGTACGCCGACCGCATCCGCGAGGTGGTCGCCAAGTACCCCTTCTCGCACGGCAAGGTCATCACCGCGTCGTTTGGCGTGGCCAGCCTGCCGGACGACGAGGCCGCCACCGCGGAGGACCTCTTCCGCGCCGCCGACGACGCCCTCTATGCCGCCAAGCGCGGCGGCAAGAACCAGGTGGCCGCCACCGGGTCCGCCGAGAAGGTGCTCTGAGTGGAGCCACGCGACGTTCTCATCGTCGACGACGACCGGCAGGTGCGCGATGTCCTTCACCAGATCTTCCTCTCCGCGAGCTACCACTGCCTGCTCGCCGGCGACGGCCGCGAGGGGCTGGCCCTCTTCCGCGCCGAGAAGCCGCCGCTGACCGTGACCGATCTCAAGATGCCCAACATGTCGGGCATCGAGCTCCTGCGGCACGTGCGGGAGAGTGACGGCGACGCCGCCGTCATCGTCCTCACCGGTGCCGCCGACGTGAAGGTCGCCATCGACTGCCTCAAGCTGGGCGCCTACGACTTCATCATGAAGCCGGTGAACGTGGACGAGCTGCTCATCGCCGCCGACCGCGCCCTCGAGCGGCGGCAGCTCCTCATCGAGCGGCGCGAGTACCACGCGATGCTCGAGGCCCGCGTGGAGCAGGCCACCCACCACCTCGCCGCCGCCTACAACGAGCTCACGGACACGTACCGGTCGACGCTGGAGGCCCTCGGCTCCGCCCTCGATACGCGCGACGTCGGCACCGAGTCGCATTCCCGCCGCGTGCACGGCTATGCCCTTGCCACCGGCCGCGAGCACGGCGTCGGCGACGACGACATGCGCGACCTCGGCCACGGCGTGCTCCTGCACGACATCGGCAAGATCGGCATTCCCGACGCCATCCTCCTCAAGCCGGGGCCGCTCACCCCCGACGAGTGGAAGGTCATGCGCACGCACCCGGAGATCGGCAAGCGCCTCATCGAGAAGATCCCGTTCCTGCGCGGCGCGGTGCCCATCGTGTACTGCCACCACGAGAAGTGGGACGGCTCCGGCTACCCGCGCGGTCTCAAGGCGGAGGCGATTCCGCTCGGCGCCCGCATCTTCTCGGTGGTGGACGCCTTCGACGCCATGACCTTCGACCGCCCCTACTCGAAGGCCATCTCCTTCGACGCCGCCCTCGCCGAGATCAAGCGCTGCGCCGGCACCCACTTCGACCCCGCCGTCGTCGAATCCTTCCTGCGCACGCCCGCCACTCTGCTCGAAGAAATCCGCCGCAAAAGCACCGAACCCTAGGTCCCACCGCAGCCCGGATCACTCACGATCGCCCAGGCGCGCTGCTTGAACTTCTGAACCTTGCCGGAGCCCGTGAGCGGGAACT
>JBBDXO010000125.1:0-1705 GCA_040902295.1 Candidatus Rokuibacteriota bacterium
ACCGCACCGTGTGCGCCACGTTGACGTAGAGCGCGTGGCGGCCGGTCTCCGGATGCACGCGCACCACCGGATGGGTGGCCACGTACTCCTCGCGCGCGTCCGGGCGCGCCGAATCTTTCAGCCGGTCCTCGCGCGTGCGCGACGCCTCGGCCTTCGACGAGGTGGCCACGGCGCGCAGCCCCGCCACAAGCCGCTTCATGCCCTCCGACAGCGTCTCGTAGGCGAGGTACATGTTGGCGAACAGCGTGTCGCCGCCGGCGGGCGGCACGTCGCGGGCCACCAGCATGCTGGCCATGGGCGGCACGTCGAGGTACGTGGTGTCGGAGTGCCACACGCCACCGAAGTTGATCGTCTCGCTGGGCAGCTTCATGACCGGGATGATCTCGGGGAAGTCGTCGAGGCCCTTCACGAACGGGTACTCGATCGGATCGCCGAAGCACCGGGCAACGGCCAGAAACCTCGCCGGCGGCAGCGGTTGATCGCGAAAGAAGATCACCAGGTGCTCGAGCCAGGCGCGGCGAATGGCCGCGAGCGTGTCGCCGGGGAAATCCTGCGAGAGATCGACCCCGGTGATCTCGGCGCCGAGGGCTCCTGCCACGGGGTGGACCGCGAGTGCGTGACTCATGTCGACCCTCCGGCCTCCGATTGTATTACGCACCCGGGTGCGCCCCCTGCTGGCGTTCGACCTCTTCCATGATCATGGTGTTGAGGTCGTCGATGAGCCGCCCGCGCTCCAGGCCGCCGTCGTTGCGGATGAGCGCGCGGATACGCGAGGGGCGCGCGGACAGCATGACGAGGGTGGTGCCGATGGCGACGGCCTCCTCGATGGCGTGGGTGACGAAGAGGATGGTGCGGCCGGTCTCCTTCCAGATGCGGCGCACCTCGGTCTGCATGATGCGGCGGTTCTGGGCGTCGAGGGCGCCGAAGGGCTCGTCCATGAGCAGGACGTCGGGCTCGATGGCGAGCGCGCGCGCGATGGCGGCGCGCTGGCGCATCCCCCCGCTCACGCGGCCCGGGTAATAGGCCTCGAATCCGCGCAGCCCCGCCAGGTCCAGGTAGCGCGTGGCGCGCGCGCGGCGGCCGGCGCCGTCGATGCCGAGGGGCTTGAGCACCAGCTCCACGTTGTCCTGCAGGCTCATCCAGGGCAGCAGGCGGTCCTCCTGGAAGACGACGCCCACCTTGCGCTCGTGCCATTGATCCGCCACCACCGGCGTGCCGTCGAGCAGGACGCTGCCGCGCGTGGCGGGCTCGATGCCGCCGATGATGCGCAAGAGCGTGGTCTTGCCGCAGCCGTTGGGCCCGAGCAGGCAGACGAAGTCGCCCGTCTCCACCTCGAACGACACCGAGTCGATGACGGGAATGAGGAAGTCCTTGCCCACGCCGCTCACCGACAGTTTTATCGCCATCGTGCCAGCCGCCGGGAGAGGGTGTCGAAGACGAGCGTGTCGGTGGCGGTCATGACGAGGATCATCACGATGGCCCACACGAAGACCATGTGGGTGGCGAGGATCTCGCGGCTGTAATTCATGATGTAGCCGATGCCCGTGGTCACGCCGAAGATCTCCGCCACCACCGAGACCTTGAGCGCCAGCCCGAAGCCCACCCGCATGCCCGCCACCAGGTAGGGCAGGGTGGAGGGCACCACGATCGACCGGAACTTCTCGCGCCCGCTGAGCCGGTACACCTCGCCCATCTCGATGAGGCG
>JBBDXO010000125.1:1805-4283 GCA_040902295.1 Candidatus Rokuibacteriota bacterium
CCCGCCCACGCCGCGATGATGAGGGCCACCACCGCGAGCGTGGGCAGGTGCAGCCGGTCCGCGAGGCGGTTCAACTGCGCGCGAAGAATTCCTTCCGGATCCGATCCGGGTTGTCCCAGATGTCCGACTTCAGGAAGCCGAACTCCTTGTTGATCTTGAGCTGCGCGATGAGCGTCTCCACCTGCTCGTCGGGCAGGCCGGAGAGCATCCGCACCGTCTCGCGGTAGGCGACCTCGATGATCTCCTTCGGCAGCTTCGTCGTCTCCACCGCGATCTCGATGGCGCGCTCCCGCTGGTTGTACCAGATGTCCACGGCGTCCTTCTGCGCGTCGTTGAGGTCGCCCGCGAACCCGGGGTTCGCCGCCGCGAAATGGTTGTGCACGAGATAGCAGACGTGCACGGGGAAGCCGGTGGCGCGGCCCGTCGCCTTGCGCCAGAGGTCGATCTGCTTGACGAGGTAGACGCCCTCGCCGCGGAAGACCACGGCGTCGCTGATGGGCTGCCACGCGATGATGGCGTCCACTTCCTTCCTGCCGAGGAGCGTCACCATGTCGGGGGGCGCGGTGGCGGTGACGATCTGCGTGTCTTTCTGTAGATCGAAGCCGTAGGCCTTGAGCGTGAGGGCGCGGATGTCGAAGAAGGTGGAGGTGCCGACGACCGCGGCCACCTTGCGCCCCTTGAGGTCTTCCATCCGGCTGAGGCCGGCGTCCTTGCGCGCGACCACGGCGCCCAGCACGGCGGTGGCCACTCCCGTCACCTTGATGGGCGCGCCGTCCTCGAACGCCTTGGCGGCGAGCGCGAAGCTCATGTCGACCGCGTCCACGTTCTTGGCGGTGAGCTGGTTGAGCAGCGGCACCGGCGAGCCCGGCACCACGGAGTATTCCGCCTGCCAGCCCCGCTTGCCGAGGAGGTCTTCCTTGTGGATGATCTCCGTCGCCGCCCAGCCGAGCTGGAGATAGGCGAGCTTCACTTTGCCCTTGGCCTGGGCGCGTCCGAGCGCGGGCGCGCCCAGCACCGCCGCCGCCGCCGCGCCGGTCTTCAGGAACGTCCGTCGTCCTTGGTTCATCACGTGCTCCTATGCCTTCAACTGGGGGACGCCGCGCAGCGCTTCCGCGATCTTCTCGGCGGGATACTCGTAGTCCTGGAGCTTGCCGGTCAGGTATGCCTCGTAGGCGGAGAGGTCGAAGTGGCCGTGCCCGGAGAGGTTGAAGACGATCGTGCGCTTCTTGCCTTCCTTCTTGCACAGCAGCGCCTCGTCGATGACGGCGCGGATGGCGTGCGCGGACTCGGGGGCGGGGATGATGCATTCGGTGCGCGCGAACTGCATGGCCGCCTCGAAGGTCGCCACCTGATGCACCGCGCGCGCCTCGATCACCTTCTCGTCGTACAGCTTGCAGACGAGCGGCGCCATGCCGTGATAGCGCAGGCCGCCCGCGTGCAGCGACGGCGGAATGAAGCCGTGCCCGAGCGTGTGCATCTTCACGAGCGGCGTCAGCCCCACCGTGTCGCCGAAGTCGTAGGTGTAGGTGCCCTTGGTGAGGCTCGGGCACGCGGCCGGCTCCACCGCGATGAGGCGGATCTTCTTGTTCTTGCCCGTGAGCTTGTCGGCGGCGAAGGGGAAGGCGAGGCCCGCGAAGTTGGAGCCGCCCCCCGCGCAGCCGATGACGATGTCCGCCTCGTCGTCCGCTTTCTCGAGCTGCTTCTTCGTCTCGAGGCCGATGATGGACTGGTGCATGAGCACGTGGTTGAGCACGCTGCCCAGCGAGTACTTCGTGTCGTCGCGGGTGGCGGCGTCTTCCACCGCCTCGCTGATGGCGATGCCGAGCGAGCCCGGGGAATTGGGATCCTGCTCGAGGATCTTCTTGCCCGCCTGCGTGTCCGGGCTGGGGCTGGCGACCACCTGCGCGCCCCACGTCTCCATCATGATGCGGCGGTACGGCTTCTGCTGGAAGGAGACCTTCACCATGTACACCTTGCACTGCAGGCCGAACATCTGGCACGCCATGGCCAATGACGATCCCCACTGGCCGGCGCCCGTCTCCGTGCTCAGGCGCGTGACGCCTTCCTGCTTGTTGTAGTACGCCTGCGCGACGGCCGTGTTGGGCTTGTGGCTGCCCGCCGGGCTCACGCCCTCGTACTTATAATAGATGCGGGCGGGGGTGCCGAGCGCCTTCTCCAGCCGCCGCGCGCGGAAGAGGGGGCTCGGCCGCCACAGGCGATACGCATCCCGCACCTGCTCCGGAATCTCGATCCACCGCTCCTGACTGACCTCCTGCTTGATGATCTCCATCGGGAACAGGGGCGCGAGGTCGGCGGGGCCGATGGGCTGGCCGGTGCCGGGGTGCAGCGGCGGCGCCGCCGGCGTCTTGAGGTCGGCCTGGATGTTGTACCACCTGGTCGGGATGTCCTTTTCGTCGAGCAGGTACTTCGTGCGGTTCTTGTCGGCTGTGGGTGCCATCTTCGGCCTCCGCGTGAAAA
>JBBDXO010000126.1:0-4259 GCA_040902295.1 Candidatus Rokuibacteriota bacterium
TCACCGCAGGAAAAGATGTCCACGGCCGCGTACCGGTACTCCGGCCACGTGTGGATGGAGAGATGGGACTCGGCGATGACCACCACGCCGCTGACCCCGAACGGGTTGAACTCGTGGAAGACGACGTCCACGATCGTAGCCTGCGCCCGCTTCGCCGCCTCGACGAGGGCCGCTTTCACGAACTCGAGGTTGTTGATGGCGTCAGAGTCGCAATCGAACAGCTCGAGAAGCAGGTGTCGTCCCAGTGCGTTCAATCGTGTGATCCTCCCTTTTCCGATCCGGCCATCTACCGCACCTCTCCTGCGACGGATGCTCTCGTCGCTGTTAGCGCCAAAGAATTTTTTTTGTCGCCATTGAAATGTATGGTCCGTTTCTTGCCATTGCAAGAAAAAAACGTGCTGGCGGCAGATTTTTCGCCCAGACGGCGCCGCGTGGAGCGCGCGGCGCTCGCCGGCGAGACGGCGCCGCTCCACCGCCGTCGCGAGGCGCGGGCGGACGCCGAGCGCGCCGCGCGCCGCTCCCGAACGACGCTCCCGCGCGCGCGCCGCCGCCTCGCTCGCCGCCGCACACGCGCGCGCCGCGCGCGCGGCACACCGCTCCGACATCACTTTTCTCTTGCGTTGGCGCACGCACTCGCTACAGTGAGAAAGGATTTTTACACCGGCGCGTGCGCCGGACGTTGGGAGGCGAGATCACAAAAGGTGAGGAGGAACGGATGACGAAGAGGGTCACGATGGCGGCAGCGACGGCCGGTCACGCGGAAGGCGGCACCACCCTCAACGCCTTCGACAACGCGCTTCTCGTGGCGGGCATCGGGAACATCAACCTCATCAAGGTCTCCAGCATCCTGCCGCCCGAAGTCCCGGTCATCGAGCTTCCCAAGATCAAGCCCGGCGCCCTCGTCCCCACCGCGTACGCGGCCATGACGAGCGAGACGCCGGGGGAGACGGTGGCGGCCGCCGTCGGCTACGCCGTGCCGGACGATCCCGCCAAGAACGGCGTCATCATGGAGTTCCACGGCATCGCCTCCAGGGCGGAGGCCGAGCGCCAGATCAACGCCATGCTCGACGAGGCCTTCCAGGTCCGCGGCGAGATCATGAAGGAGAAGCGGATCTTCGCCGTCGAGCACACGGTCGTGCGGGTCGGCTGCGCGCTGGCCGCCATCACCCTGCTCGCCGACGAGGACCTCGTCTAGCGGGTGCGGCCGGCCGCACCCCGCTTCATCGCCTGCCATCGGTCCCTGGCCGACGGGCGCATCATCCTCTTCGGCGTGCCCTTCGAGGGCCGCGTCAACCTTCGCAAGGGGGCCGACAGCGGCCCCCGCGACCTCCGCCTTGCCTCGGACTCCATCGAGACCTACTCGCCTTTCCTCGACCGGGACATGGAGGACCTGCCGCTGGCCGACATCGGCGACTGCGAGCTGCCGGAGGGCTCGCCGCGCGCGCAGCTCGACGCCGCCCGGGACGAGATCCGGGCGTGGTGGCGGCCGGGGCTCCTGCCCTTCATGCTGGGCGGCGACCACACGGCCACCGTGCCCGTCATCGAGGCCCTCGCTCCCGCCTTCCCCGACCTGCGCATCCTGCAGCTCGACGCGCACCCCGACCTGCGCGAGGAGTTTCTCGGCGAGCGCTACAACTATGCCTCCGCCATGGCGCGGGTCATGGACACCGTCGCCCCCGAGCGCGTCTTCCAGGTCGGCATGCGGACGGGCGCGCGGGAGGAGTACGAAAAGCGGCGGCCGAGCTTCTACCCGCTGCTGGCCGGCCACCCGCTCGACGTGGTGCGCCGCCTGCTCCCCGAGCTGCGGGGCCATCCGCTCTACGTCACCATCGACGTCGACGTGCTCGATCCCAGCGAGGCGCCCGGCACCGGCTCGCCCGAGCCGGGCGGGCTGCGGGTGCCGGAGCTGATCGACATCGTCCGGCTGCTCGACGGCTGCGACGTCATCGGCGGCGACCTCGTGGAGGTGGCGCACGCCTGGGATCCGTCGGGGCGCACCGGCATCGCGGCCTCCTGGGTCATCCGGGAAGCGCTGCTCACCTGGTGGGGCCAGGTCCGGTGAAGCCGCGTTCGGCGCGCGCCGACAGGAGCCGGGCCCGGGAGTACAGTGCGCCTCGCCTGTACGAGATCGCCTTCGACATGAACCGCAAGGGCGAGGTGGATTTCCTCGTCCACTGCTTCACGCGCTTCGCCCGGCGGCGCGTCCGCACCGTCGTCGACATCGCGTGCGGCACCGGTCCGCACCTGATCCGCCTCGCCGACCGCGGCTACCGGATGTCGGGCCTCGACCTGTCGCGCAAGAACATCGAGTTCCTCGGTGAGCGGCTGGCGGACAAGGGGCACACGGGCGAGCTGGTGGTGGGCGACATGACGGCCTTCCGGCTCGCCCGGCCCGTGGACGCGGCCATCTGCATGCAGGACTCGCAGGGGCACCTGCTCACCAACGAGCAGCTCATCGCCCACCTGCGGAGCGTGGCGCGAGCGCTGAAGAAGGGCGGGCTGTACGTGTTCGACCGCTACATGGCCTCGTCGTGGACGGATCCCGCCCGTCGCTGGTCGTGGTCACGGCGGCGCGGGCGGCTCATCGTGCGCGCCACGTTCTCGGCGCTGAACGACGTGAACCCGGTGACGCAGGTGTTCAAGGAACGGATGATCCTCGAGGCGGTCGAGAACGAGACCCATCGCGTGTACCGGCAGACGCACATGTCGCGCATGGTCTTTCCGCAGGAGCTGAAAGCCCTCGTCGCGCTCGCGGGCGGGTTCGAGTTCGTGCAATGGTTCTTCGGCTTCAAGCCGCACCAGATCCTCGAGCGCTCCAGGCACCCGCTGCTCATGGTCGTCGTCCTGCGCCGCTTGTAGCTGTCATCGCCGCCCTCCGCAGTCGACCGTCGTGCGCCCGGCGGGAGCGGGGCGGGCTTCGGGGTCCGACGACCACGTGGATGGTGGCCGAATCGGACCGGGGGCGGCTGGGCGATTGATTACATGGGGGGCCTCGAAGGGCCCCCAAGCCCCCGCACTCGGCAGCGACGCGGCAAGCCGCGACGCTCCTCGATCACCGACGTGCGGTCCGCATCGTACAGGGTCGCTGGACCCCGAAGCCCGCCCCGCTCCCTCGGGCGCACGTCAGCGGACTCGAAGACGACACCGGGGACGCTGCGCTTCGCTTGCATCCTTCCTTCAATTGCTCGTATCGAGTCTTGCCGTCAACGCCTGGGGGCGGAGTAAGCTGCGGCGGTGAGCGAGCGACCTTCTTTGCGGCTGAAGCGCGGACGGGAGCGGGTGTGGGTGCATCCGTGGATCTTCAAGGGGGATGTGGCGGACGTCTCGATCTCCGAGGCGGGAGTCGTGGACGTCGTCGATTCACGGGCCCGGTTCGTGGGCCGGGGCTTCTACAATCCGCGGCCGGGGTTGTGCTGCCGGATCCTCACGTGGGCGGACGAGGCGGTTGACCTGGAGTTTTTCCGGCGGCGGATGGCGGACGCGGTGGCGCGCCGCGGCGGGGTGGATTTGGGGCGGCTGGTGTGGAGCGAGGCGGACGGGTTGCCGGGGCTCGTGGTGGACCGCTATGGGCCCGTCGCCGTCATGCAGTGCATGACGCTCGGCATGGCGAGCGTGCGCGGCGACCTCGTGAGGGCGGTGCGGCGGGTGGTGGGCGATCTGGCCGTCTTCGTCGCCGACGACGCCGCGGCGGGGGCCATGGAGGGCTTCGAGCCCGCGCTGGGGTGGCATGGCCGTGCGGGGCCGGAGAGCGTGGTCGTGCAGGAGGCCCAGGCGCGGCTGCTCGTGCGCTTCGGCAGCGGGCACAAGACGGGGCTCTATCTCGACCAGTCCGAGAACCGGGCGCGCGTGGGGGCGCTGGCGGCGGGGCGCACCGTGCTGGACGTCTTTTCGTACACGGCGGGCTTTGCCTGCCACGCCCTCGTGGGGGGCGCCGCGCGGGCCGTGTGCGTGGAGTCCTCGGCGGACGCGCTCGCGGGCGCGCTCGACAACCTGGGGCTCAATGGTGTCGCCGACCGAGCGGACGTGCGCGCGGTCAATGCCTTCGACGAGCTGCGGCGCCTGGATCGCGAGGGCGCGCGCTTCGGCCTCATCGTGCTCGACCCCCCGCCCTTCGCCCGCGGCCGCAGCCAGCTCGAGGCGGCCATGCGAGGCTACAAGGAGATCAACCTGCGCGCGATGCGGCTGCTGGAGCCGGGCGGGATCCTCGCCACCTTCTCGTGCTCGCACCACGTCTCGGAATCCGACTTCGAGGCCGTGTG
>JBBDXO010000127.1:0-4259 GCA_040902295.1 Candidatus Rokuibacteriota bacterium
TCCTCGATCCCCCGGCGCTCGGCAGCGCCCCGGCGGAGCCGTGGCGCTCCTCGATACGCGGTCGGATCGTTGTAGCAATCACAACGTGCGCCACCTGGGATTTCCGTTGCGAATCGGGGGGTTGATGTAGAATCGCGGCACGTCGGAAGACATTTTCATGGCTGCATGATTTTTCCCCGTCGCCTGGTGGGTCCGCTCGCGCTCGCCGTGCTCGTCTGCGCGGCGGGCTGTTCGACCGGTCGCGTCGTCGTTCCCATCACGCTGGATGCCTCCGCGCTGGCCCGGCCCGCCCACGTGAAGGACTTCACCACGCACGAGGCGACCGTGCGCGGTATCGCCGCCATCCTCACCACCTCGCTCGGCTTGCCCGTGCCGCCCCATGTCACGGTGTACGTGTACTCGTCGCGGCCGGTATTCGAGCAGGGGCTGATCAAGGACGCGCGCATCTCGCCCGTGCGCGCCGCCGAGCTCAGCGACTTCGCCATCGGCGTCGGCAAGCGCGGCCAGCTCCTGCTCCACCGCGAGACGCACGACCCGCGCGGCCGCGAGTGGCTGCGGCTGCTCGCCCACGAGCTGGCCCACGTGGCGCAGATCGAGCTTGCCCAGGGCGAAGGCCGTGCCGAGCAATGGCTCGCGGAGGGCATGGCGGAGTGGGTGGCGTTCACCGTGCTCGACCGGCTGTCGCTCGACACGCTCGGGCGCCGGCGTGCCCTCGCCCGCGCCGCGGCGCGCGTGCACCCCGCCGTGACGGAGCGCCGGCTCGACCTCGGCGCGCTCGGGTCCCCCCGCGGCTTCACGCTGAGCCATCTGCGTGACGGCTCGAAATCGACGTACCAGCTCGCGTTCGTCATGACCGACTACCTCATCGCCCGCGCCGGCTTCGACCGTGTGGTGGCCTACTTCTCGGCGTTCGCAACGGATGGCGACCGCGAGCGCGCCTTCCAGCACGCCTTCGGGCAGAGCCGCGAGGAGTTCGGCCGGGAGGTCGCGGATCATCTCGCGGTGCGTTAGCGCCCTCCTCCTCCTCGCCGCCGTGGCGCTGGCCGCGGTGGCGCGCGGCGACGGCGGAGGGGCCCGGCTTCTGGTCGCGTCCGGCGAGATCACGGCGACGGGCGCGGTGGTCTGGGTGCGCGGCGTTCGCGAAGGCGACGTCACGGTGGACGTCTCGGTGGCCGGCGGCGCGGCGGCGTCGCGCGTCCGCACGCGGGCCACGGCGGCCTCCGACCTCGCGGTGAAGGCGGTGGTCAGGGGCCTGGCGCCGGCGACGCGCTATGTGTATCAGGCGCGCCAGGGCGACGACCGCGCGGACGGTGAGTTCACGACGGCGCCCGCGCCGGATGACCGCGCCCGCGTGACGTTCCTGTGGTCGGGCGACCTCGGGGGGGGCGGCTTCTGTCGTCCCCGAGAGGGCGGCTTCCGCATCTTCGAGGCGATGACGCGGCGGTCCGCCGATTTCTTCGTCTTCGCCGGCGACACCGTCTACGCCGATGTGGCGTGCAAGCCGGACGCGGTGCCGCACGCCGATGCCCGGGCCACCACGCTGCCGCAGTATCACGCGCGCCACCGGTATAACCGGGAGGACGCCGCCTATCAGCGGTTCCTGGCGCGCACGCCGGTGTTCGCCATCTGGGACGACCACGAAGTCCGCAACGACTTCTCGGGCCCGAGCCAGGCGCTGATGCCGGCGGGACGGCAGGCGTTCATCGATTACTGGCCGCTGGTGCCGCCCGTGGACGAGCCCGGACGCCTCTATCGGCACCTGCGGTGGGGCGGGCTGCTCGACGTCTTCATCCTCGACACGCGGCAGTACCGCAGCCCCAACGCCGATCGCGACGGGCCATCCAAGACGATGCTGGGGCCGGCGCAGCGGCGGTGGCTCGTCGATGCGGTGGCCGCCTCGTCCGCGGTGTGGAAGGTCGTCGTCTCGAGCGTGTCGCTGTCGGTGCCCACGGGACGGCCCGCGCGGCGGGACTCGTGGACGGGCGCCAGTGTCTTTGGCCTGCCCGCCGAGGACGCCACCGGCTTTGCCACCGAGCGCGACGGCATCCTCAAGGAGCTGCGCGCGCGCGCCGTCAAGAACCTCGTCTTCGCCGTGAGTGACGTGCACCATGCGGAGCTGATCCGCCACGAGCCGCAGGCCGGGTTCGTGTTCCACGAGATGATCGCGGGCCCGCTGCTGGCGAAGCTGGGACGCCCGCGGCCGCTCGACGACTCGCTGAACCCGCGCTCGCTCTTCGCCTACAACGGCGCCTTCAACTTCGGCGAGGTGAGCGTGGACGGGCAGGGGCTCACGGTCCGCTTCGTCGACGTCGACGGTGCCGTGCTCTTCACGCACCTGGTGGCGGCGGAGTGAGCGGATGCTGACGTGGGCGCGTCGATTCAGCGCGGCCGTGCTCCTGCTCGGCGCCGCTCCCTCCGGGCTGGGGCCGGGGGCCTCCGGTGACGCCGCGCGCCCGCCGGGCACGCTCGTCACCGTGGCCGAGGTGGGCGCCCACCGGGCCCTGCTGTGGGTGCGGGCACCGGACGGCGCCCCCGTGGCCATTCGCTACGGCGCCGCCGGCGCGCTGACCATGGTGACGGAGGCGACGCCGTCAGCGGCGCGCGACTTCACCGCGCGCGTGGTGCTGGAGCGGCTGTGGGCGGGCACGAGGTATCAGTATGACGTGCGCGCGGCCGGCGAGCGCGTGACCGGCACCTTCACGACGGCCCCCGCCGCGGATGCGGACACGCCGGTGCGCCTGGCGTGGAGCGGCGACCTCGGCGGCGCCGGCCACTGCCGCGACGCGGAGGACGGCTATCGCATCTTCCGCGCCATGACGGCGCGGGCGCCCGACGCCTTCCTCTTCGTCGGCGACACCATCTACGCGGACCACCGGTGCGGCCGCGCGCAGCTCGCGGGCGCCGACTACGTGGCGTCGAGCCTCGACGAGCTGTACGGCAAGCATCGCTACAACCGTGCCGACCACGCCGTGCAGCAGTTCTTCCGGCGCACGAGCGTGTATGCGACGTGGGACGATCACGAGGTGGGAAACAATGCCGGCCCCGGCCACGAGCTCCTGCCGGCGGGCCGCCGCGCCTTCCAGGACTATTTCGCCCTCGAAGGCGTGCCCGACGAGCCGAGCCGGATCTACCGCTCCGCGCGGTGGGGCAAGCACGTGCACATCTTCATTCTCGATACGCGCCAGTACCGGAGCCTGAATACGGATGCCGACGGCCCCGCCAAGACCATGCTCGGGGCCGCGCAGCGGCGCTGGCTGCTCGACGGCGTGAGCGCCTCCGACGCCACCTGGAAGCTCATCGTCTCGTCGGTGCCTCTCGGGATCTTCACCGGAGGCGCCCACTCCGACTCGTGGTCGAACGCCAACGTGTTCGGCTATCCGCGCGAGGGCACGGGCTTCGTGCACGAGCGGGACCTCATCTTGAAATCGCTGCACGAGCGGGGCGCCGGCAACGTGGTCTTCGTCTCCGGCGACGTCCACCATGCCGAGATCCTCCGGCACGAGCCGGTGCCCGGCTTCGTCGTGCACGAGCTCATCGCGGGGCCGCTCGCCGCCCGCCGGGGATACCCGCGCTTTCTCGACCGCTCCCTCGGCTCCCGCTCGCTCGGCTCACTCGGCTGGGCGCACAACTTCGGTGAGATCATCGCCGACGGCGCCGGGCTGCGGGTGAACATCGTCGACCGCGCGGGCACGGTACGAGTGAGCCGGCGGCTGCCCGCGGAGCGGCGCGCGATGCCGTTATGATGATGCACCCCACAAGGAGGACTCGATGATCGATCTCACACTGGCCATGGCGGAAGCGGCGGTACGTGCAGCGCAGGCGAAGGCGCGCGAGCTGGGAAGCCCGATGACGGTCACCGTGGTGGACGAGGCCGGCCGCCTCGTCCTCAGCGCGCGCGGCGACGGCACCGGCTTTCTCACCCCGGAGACGTCGCGCGCCAAGGCGACGGCGGCGGCCGCCTTCAAGAGATCCACGACCGAGCTCGGCGAGATGGCGGCCAAGGGGTATGGCTTCTGGGCCGTGGTGCCGACGGTCACCTCGGAGAAGGTGCTGCCGACGCCGGGGGGCGCGGTGATCATGAAGGGTGGGAGGGCCATCGGCGGCATCGGCTGCGGCGGCGGCACCGGCGAGCAGGACCAGCGCTGCGCCGACGCCGGCGCGGCGGCCGTCGCGTAAGGCCGGTCGCGTAAGCCCGTCGTGTGGCGCCGGTCAGTCAGGCGGCGCGCGTGGGCGCGGCGGCGGGGCCCGTCGTCGGGGTG
>JBBDXO010000128.1:0-12158 GCA_040902295.1 Candidatus Rokuibacteriota bacterium
CGAAACCGGATAATTCACGAGGCGCGGTCGGGCGCGTGTCGGGGTGCAGGGACCCGTTTCCCGCTCACTATCACTCATGACGGGCGGGAGCCGGCGCCGATGGAGCGCAGGAGCAGGCCGGTGAGGGCGGGGATCGTGGCCTCGAGATCGTGGACGGCGCCGTGCAGCCACTGGACGACGATCTCGTTCACGGCGCCGAGCCACGCCAGCGTGGCCACGCGCGTGTCGAGGACGGCGATGGAGCCGTCGGCGACGGCCTCGTCGAGATAGCCGCGGATGAGGGCGGCGAAGCGCTCCGCGACTTCCGAGCGCTTGGCCTGGTAGGTGGGGCCGAGGCTGACCGCTTCGAGCAGGATCAGGCGCGCGAGCTGCTCGTTGCCCGCGAAGGTGGTGAGGGCGGCGGTGAGCGCGCCCTCCACCTTGGCGAGGGCACCGGCGCGATGGGCGATGGACGACGACACCGCGGAGGCCAGCCGCGCCGCGAAGCCGTCGACGAGGGCGAGGAACACCGCCTCCTTCGTCGTGAAGTGGTGATACACGGCGCCTTTCGACGTGCCGGAGGCGCGCACGATGTCGTCGACGATGGCCCTGTGATAGCCTTTGCGCGCGAAGACGTCGAGCGCCGCGTCGAGAATGCGCTCGCGCGTCGCTAATTTCGACACAGGAGCCCTGGATGCAGACGGTGCGCATCGGTCACAGCCCCGATCCCGACGACGCCTTCATGTTCTACGCGCTCACCGCCGGGAAGGTGACCATTCCCGGCGTGAAGATCGAGCACGTGCTGGAAGACATCGAAACACTCAACCGCCGCGCCCGCGAGTTCGAGCTGGACGTCACCGCCGTCTCCTTCGCCACCTACCTGCTCGTCGCCGATCGCTACCGGATGATGGACCCCGGCGCCTCCATGGGGAAAGGCTACGGCCCCATCCTGGTCGCCCGTGAGCCCGTCGACGTCGCCGACCTCGAGAGCCTCGTCATCGCCATCCCCGGCAAGCACACGACGGCGGCGCTGCTGCTGCGCATGTACGTCGGCGATCCGCCGCTCATCGAGGTCGCCTTCGACAAGATCCCGAAAGCCGTGCTCGAGGGGCAGGCGGACCTCGGCCTGCTCATCCACGAGGGCCAGATCACCCATCAGCAGATGGGCCTCGTGAAGGTCATGGACTTCGGCGAGCGCTGGCAGCGCGACACGCACCTGCCGCTGCCCCTCGGCGTCAACGTCATGAAGCGCGAGCTCGGCGACACGGTGCACCGTGCCCTGTCGCAGGGGCTGCGCGACTCCATCGCCTGGGCCCACGCCCACGTCGACGAGGCGACCGAGTACGCCATGCGCTACGGCCGCGGCATCGACAAGGAAACGTGCAAGCGCTTCGTCCTCATGTACGTCAACGAGTTCACGCTCGCCCTCGGCAAAGACGGCCGCGCCGCCATCGAGCGTTTGTTCGGTGAAGCCCACCGCCTCGGCCTCATCCCCGAACTCCCCCTGATCGACCCGATCTAACGCGCACCTGAAACCTCGCGGGAGGGCAAGCGGGCGGGCGGGCGCCGGTCGGGCTTGGGGGGTGCGAGGACCCGTTTCCCTCCCAACCAGAACCGAACAAGGCGTGTCGATGGAGCCCAGCCAGCCTCGATCCGAGCCGGCCACCATCCACGTGGTCGCCGCACCCCCCAAGCCCGACCGGCGCCCGCCCGCACGCCGGTTCACACGCGCGCCGGAGCTAGTAGGTCCTGAGGATCTCGTAGTTGGTCGTGCGCTGGGCAGGCGTGAAGCCGGCCTCGCAGATGAGCGTGATGATCTCGTCGACGGTGACCGTGTTGACGTAGTCGGCGGCCTTGTGGACGTTCTCCTCGAACAAGGTCCCGCCCCAGTCGTCGGCGCCGAAGTGCAGGGCGATCTGGCCCGCGCGCTTGCCCTCGGAGAACCACGACGCCTGGATGTGGGGGAAGTTGTCGAGGTACAGGCGTGAGGCCGCCAGCATGCGCAGGTACATGGTGGGCCCCTTGTAATGCTTGATCCATTTCTCGAGCAGCGTGTTGCCGGGCTTGAATGACCACGGCACGAAGGCGGTGAAGCCGCGGTGCTCGTCCTGGAGGTCGCGGATGGCATCGAAGTGATCAAGGAGGTCGTCCACCTCCTCGACGTGGCCGTACATCATGGTGGCCGTCGAGTTGAAACCGCGCCGGTGCGCCTCGCGATGGACGTCCAGCCACGCCTTCGGCCCGCCCTTCTTGGGCTCGATGCGCTTGCGTACGCGCTCGGAGAGGACTTCGGCACCGCCTCCCGGCAGCGTGCGCTGCCCCGCCGCGTAAAGACGGTCGAGGACGTCGCCGATGCCGATGCTGGAGAGCTTCGCCACCGTCTGGATCTCCGAGGCCGTGAAGAAATGCGGCGTCACCTGCGGGAAGCGCCGCCGGGTCTCCCGCACGAGGCTCTCGTAGTAGTCGAGCGGCAGCGCCGGGTTGTGGCCGCCCTGGAGCAGGACGGTCGTCGCGCCCTTGTTGGCCGCCGACTCGACCTTGGCGAGCACGTCGTCGACGGTGAGCGTCCACGCTTCCGGATCGCCGGGCTTGCGATAGAAGGCGCAAAACTGGCAGTCGGTGATGCACACGTTCGTGTAGTTGGGATTGGAGTCGATGACGAAGGTGACCACCTTGCCGGGAAGGCGCCGGTAGCGCGCTTCGCTCGCGAGGGCGCCGACCTCCAGGAGGGGCGCCTCCGTGAGCAGGAAGCGTCCGTCCTCACGATCGAGGCGCTTGCCGTTGAGCGCCTTGTCCCGGATCTGCGCGAGCATCAGCTCCACACGTGGACGACGTTGTAGAGCGCGTCGCGCTCGACGGGCACCTTGCCCGCGTCGCGGATCATCCGGAAGAGCTGCTCGCGGGCCACGCCGGCGGGCGTGGAGGCGCCCGCCATGTGCTGGATCTTCTCGTCCTCCAGCGTGCCGTTGACGTCGTCGGCGCCGAAGTGCAGGGCCACGGAGGTCGTCTCCTCGCCGAGGACGACCCAGTACGCCTCGATGTGCGGGAAGTTGTCGAGGAGCAGGCGCGCGGCGGCGATCGTGCGCAGGCTGTCGGTGGGCGGTGTCTGGCGCGCCACCAGCTTCGTGGTGCCCACCTGGTAGGCGAGGGGAATGAAGGTGAGGAAGCCGCCGGAGGCGTCCTGCTGCTCGCGCAGCCGCAGCAAGTGATCGACGCGCTCGGCGGCCGTCTCCACGTGGCCGTAGAGCATGGTGGCGTTGGTCTTGATGCCGAGCGAGTGGGCGATGCCGTGGATCTCGCACCAGCGCTCCGGATCCGCCTTGCCCGTGTACTTGAGCAGCTTCGCCAGCCGCGGCGAGAAGATCTCCGCGCCGCCGCCCGGCATCGAGTGCAGGCCGGCTGCCTTCAGGCGGGCCAGGGCCTCCTTGGGCTCGATCTTCCAGCGCCGCCAGAAGTAGTCGATCTCCGCCGCCGTGAACGCCTTGATCTGGACGTCGGGATGGGCCGCCGCCATGGCGGCGATGATCCGCTCGAAATACTCGAAGGGCCAGTCGGGGTGGTGACCGCCGACGATGTGCACCTCGCGCATCTCGCCCTTCACCATGCCCACCATGTCCTCGATCGTGTGCTCGAAGGCCCCCGCCTGGCCCTTCTTGCGCGCGAAATCGCAGAAGGAGCAGGACAGCACGCAGATGTTGGTGGGGGTGATGTGGCGGTTGATGACGAAGTAGACCCGCTCGCCCTCGCGCCGGGTCTTGACGGCATTGGCCATCTGGCCCACGCCGAGCAGGTCGTCGGTGTCGAAGAGGGTGAGGCCGTCTTCGCGGCTGAGCCGCTCACCCTCGTTCACCCTGGCCCAGATCGGCTGCAGACGCGAATCGGCGAAGTGCACGCAAGCCCTCCTGTTCCCGGCCAGACCGACCGGTCGGTCTGACTGTAGCCGTGAGGCCTATCCGAGTCAATAAATTGGACTTCCTGGGCCCCGGCGGGCTATGAATCGAGCATGTGGATCCGCCAGGCAGTGACCGCGACCATCGCCGTGCTCCTTGCCGCAGGCCCCGCGGCCGCCGCCAGGGGTGACGACCGCGTCTGCCATCAGGCCATCGCCGTGGCGGAGGCGCGACGCAACACCATTCGCACGGAAGTGCGCCGGCAGCAGCAGCCCGACTCCCACGAGGCGGCCGGACTGCGCGTCATCGACCACCACCTCAAGCATGCCGGCTGGTGGCGGGACCGCCGTGACTGGCGAAGCTGCGTGTGGCACGCGCAGGAGGCGTTCAACTTCGGCCGCCCGGAGGCGCCCAGGCCTCCCGTCCAGCAGCCCTGACGCAAGGCGGTGGCCTGGGAGTTTGCCGTGGCCGGGCGCCGGTGCTATCCTCGCCGCCACTCGCAGAAAAGCCGTCCATCCCAGCGGGAGGTGTCCACATGCAGCGACGCAGATTCATCGTGAAAGCCGGCGGCGTGCTGGCGGCGGCCGGGGCGGCAGCCGTCGTCGATGCCCCCAACGTCATCGCGCAGCCCAGAATCCAGTGGCGCATGCCCACCTTCTGGTCGCCCGCCAACGACGTGCTTCTCGGCAACGCCCAGAAGTTCGCCAAGATGATCGACGAGATGTCCAGCGGCCGCTTCAAGATCCAGGTCTTCGCCGCCGGCGAGCTCATGCCCGCCCCCGGCGTCTTCGACGCCTGCTCGCAGGGCACGGTGGAGATGTACAACGCCGCCGCCTACTACTGGCCGGGCAAGGAGGTCGCCGTGCAGTGGTTCACGGCGATGCCGTTCGGCCTGAACCCCCAGGGCACGTACGCCTGGTACTACTTCGGCGACGGCATCAAGCTCTGGGAGGAGACGTACGCGCCCTTCAACCTCGTCCCGCGGCCGTCGGCCTCGACGGGGCCGCAGATGATGGGCTGGTTCAAGAAGAAGATCAACACGACCGACGACCTCAAGGGCCTGAAGATGCGCATCCCGGGCCTCGGCGGCAAGGTGTACGCGCACTTCGGCACCTCCGTGGTGCTCCTGCCCCCGGGCGAGATCTACACCGCGCTGGAGCGCGGTGTCATCGATGCCGCGGAATGGGTGGGCCCGCACGACGACCTCAAGATGGGTTTCCAGCAGGCGGCCCGCTACTACTACTACCCCGGCTGGCACGAGCCGGGCACCACGGGCGAGTTCACCTTCAACAAGAAGGCCTACGACGCGCTGCCGGTGGAGTTTCGCCGGATGCTCGACTACACCTCGCAGGCCATGAACACGGTGGAGTTCATGGAGTACTTCTACCGCAACTCGGTCGGCCTCAAGCGCCTGCAGACCGAGTTCAAGGGCAAGATCGAGACGATCAAGCTGTCGGACGCCATGATTCAGGAGCTGAAGAAGGTGGCCGTCGACGTCGTCAAGGCCGAGTCCGAGAAGAGCGCGCAGGCCAAGAAGGTCCACGCCTCGTACACGAAGTTCCAGGACCTCGTGAACGACTGGAGCATGATCTCGGAAGGCTCGTACTACAGCCTGCTGAGCTAGATCGACATCGGGGGGAGCGATCGCGCTCCCCCCGATGCCCCCCACGAGAGGCTACGTCCGCTCCCGCCTCATCAGAACCAGAAGCTGCGGAAGAATCTGATGGTCCCCAGCGACAGCTCCGGGAAGGCGACCGTGACCGTGAGCCCGATGAGCTGCAGGGCCACGAAGGGAAGGACGCCGCGGTAGATGGTGGGCGTGGTGATCACGGAGGGCGCCACGCCGCGCAGGAAGAAGAGCGCGAAGCCGAAGGGCGGTGTCAGGAACGAGGTCTGGAGGTTGATGGCGAGCACCACGCCCACGAACACGGGGTCGAAGCCGAAGTGCGTCACGAGCACCGGCGTGAGGATGGGGACGTGGATGAAGCAGATCTCGAAGAAGTCGAGGAAGAAGCCCAGCACGAAGATCACACCCATCACGAGGGCGAGCACGCCGTAGGGACCGAAGGGCAGGCTCGTGAGGAAGTTCTGGACGAGGTGGTCGCCGTTGAGACCGCGGAAGATGAGGCCGAAGCAGTTGGCGCCCACGAGGATGATGAAGCCGAGGCTCGTGATGCGCAGCGACGTCTGCATCACGTTGCGCAGCATCGGCATCGAGAAGCGGCCCTTGATGATCGTCAGGAGCAGCCCCCCCGCCGCGCCCACGGAGGCGGCCTCCGTCGCGGAGGCAATGCCGAAGAAGATGGAGCCGAGCACCCCCACGATCAGCACGAGGGCGGGGATCAGCGCGATCGTCACGCGCTTGATCGCATCGGCCCGGAACGCCGCCAGCTCCTCGGCGGGCACGGCGGGCGCGAGGTCGGGCCGGACACGCGAGAGGATGACGAGGTAGATGATGTAGAGGCCGACGAGCACGAGACCGGGCACCACCGCGCCGATGTAGAGGTCGCCCACGGGAACGCCCATGATGTCGCCGAGGAGGATCAGGATGACGCTCGGGGGCAGGATCTGCCCGAGCGTACCGGACGCGCAGATGGTGCCGCAGATGAGCCCCTTGTCGTAGCCCCGGCGCAGCATGGTGGGCAGCGAGATGAGGCCCATGGTGATGACGGAGGCGCCCACGATGCCCGTGGAGGCCGCGAGGATGGCGCCCACCACCACCACCGAGATGGCCAGCCCGCCGCGCATCTTGCCGAAGAGCAGGCCCATCGTCTCCAGCAGCTCTTCGGCCAGGCCCGATTTCTCGAGGGCCACCCCCATGAAGACGAAGAGCGGCACCGCGAGGAGGGTGAAGTTCGTCATCGTGCCCCAGATGCGCAGGGGCAGGATGTCGATGAAGTCGGGCCGGAGGTAGCCGAAGGCGACGGCGAGCCCGCCGAAGAAGAAGCCGGTGAAGGTGAGGCTGAAGGCGACGGGGAAGCCCAGGAAGAGGAAGACGATCATGCCGCCGAACATCAGGGCGGCGAGGAGCTGGTCGCCCTCCACTTAGTACACGTCCTTGGCGTGCGGCGCGCGCTGCTCCCACCCCATCGCCCAGTAGAAATTCTTGATCGCCTGCGAGATCCCCTGGAGGGCCATGATCCCGAAGGCCAGGATGATGACGCCCTTGAGCGCCCAGCGTGCCTGGATGCCCCCCGGGTCGGGAGAGCCCTCCCACACGGCGAGCGAGTTCCGGAAGAAGGGCCAGGTCGAGTACATGATGAGCAGGGCGGAGGGGAAGAAGAAGACGAAGAGCAGCACGAAGTCGAGCCAGGCGCGGGTGCGGGGGGACAGGCGCGAGTACACGACGTCCACGCGCACGTGCTCGTCCCGGAGCATGACGTAGCCGCCCGCCATGAGGTAGGCGACGGCGAAGATGTACCACTCCAGCTCCTGGGTGAAGACGGAGGTGACGTTGATGGCGTAGCGCAGAATGACGTCGAAGAACACGACGAGGACCATGGCCAGCATCAGCCACGAGAGCGCCCGCCCCAGCACGTCCTGGAACCCGTCGATCTTCCTCGCCAGCTCTCGCAGCATCGGCTCTCCGTGCGATGTGGATGACAACGGGCACAGACCAATAACATCTTCCTCCCGGCCGGTCAATGGAGGGGGACATGTTATCCTTACGCTCTCCATGAGCGATTCCCGGCGGTATTTCGACGACATCGAGGTGGGCGAGGAGTACGAGTCGCCGGGGCGGACGGTGACGGAGACGGACATCGTGATCTTCGCGGGCCTCTCCGGCGACTACAACATCCTGCACACCGACGCCGAGTTCATGAAGCAGTCGATCTTCGGCGAGCGCATCGCGCACGGCCTCCTCGGCCTCTCCATCCAGGCCGGTCTCTTCACCCGCGCCACGCTGCCCTACGCCACCCTCGCGCTCGCCGGCCTGCGCTGGAAGTTCAAGGGGCCCATCAAGATCGGCGACACCATCCGGCTGCGGGCGCGCGTGGCCGCCAAGCAGGAGACGGACAAGCCCGAGCGCGGCGTGGTCACGCTCGAGCGCCGCGTGCTCAATCAGCGCGACGAGGTGGTCCAGGAGGGCGAGACGGACCTGCTCGTGGAGCGCCGCCCATGAAGGAGCCCGAGAAGACCTACTTCGAGGATTTGCCCGTGGGCAGCGTGCTCGTCACGCCGGGCATCACGGTCACGGAGGGCCACGTCGGTCTCTACGCCGGCGTCACCGCCGACACGGTGGATGACCCCGGCGCCGTGCCGGACCTGCTGCCGCTGTGCCTGTCCACGGGGCTGGGCTGGCGCGTGTCCAAGCCGCCGCTGGCCGTGCTCGCCTTCATGGGCTTCGAGTGGCACGTGCGCGCCCCCCTGCGGGTGGGCGACACCATTCACAGCCGCGCGCGCACCGCCGTCAAGCGCTCGATGCGCGACGGCGGCGTCATCGTCGAGGAGCGCGACGTGATCAACCAGCGGGGGGAGGTGGTGCAGCAGGGCCGCTTCACCTTCCTCGTCGCCAAGCGACCCGTAGCCAAGGAGACTCCAGCATGACGTTCGATCCCCGGCACCAGAGCCGCGTTCTCCTGGACGGCAGCGACCGCGCCGCCGCCCGCTCCTACTTCAAGGCCGTCGGCTTCACGGACGAGGACCTCACGCGCCCCCTCATCGGCGTCGCCCACTGCTGGATCGAGATCACGCCCTGCAACTGGAACCACAGGAAGCTTGCCGAGAAGGTCAAGGAAGGTGTCCGGGCCGCGGGCGGCACGCCCATCGAGTTCAACACGGTGTCCGTGACGGACGGCATCTCGATGGGCACGGAAGGAATGAAGGCCTCGCTGATCAGCCGCGAGATCATCGCCGACTCCGTGGAGCTGGTGGCGCGCGGCCACCTGCTCGACGGTCTCGTCACGCTCTCCGGCTGCGACAAGACCATCCCGGCCATGGTGATGGCGATGGCGCGCCTGAACCTGCCCAGCGTGATGCTCTACGGCGGCTCCATCATGTACGGCGAGTACCGAGGCAAGCGCCTCACCGTGCAGGACGTCTTCGAGGCCATCGGCGCCTTCAACTCGGGCAAGATCGACGCCCGCGAGCTGAACGAGATCGAGAGCCGGGCGTGCCCGGGGGCGGGCGCCTGCGGCGGCCAGTTCACCGCCAACACGATGGCGACGGCGTTCGAGATGCTCGGCCTGTCGCCCATGGGCTACAACGGCGTGCCCGCGGTGGACGCGCACAAGGAAGAGATCGCCTACCAGACGGGCCGCCTCGTCATGGACGTTCTGCGCAAGGGTCTCAAGCCGCGTGACATCATCACGAAGAAGGCGATCGAGAACTCGATCGCGGGCGTGATGGCCACCGGCGGCTCCACCAACGCCGTCCTGCACCTCATGGCCGTCGCCAAGGAAGCGGGCGTGAAGCTCACCATCGACGAGTTCGACCGCATCTCGCGCAAGACCCCGCTGCTGGCCGATCTCAAGCCCTGGGGCAACTACACGGCGCCGGAGATGTACGAGGCGGGCGGAATGGCGGTGGTGGCCAGGCGGCTGCTCGACGCCGGCCTCCTGCACGCCGGCGAGAAGACGGTGACGGGCCGCACCATCGGCGAGGAGGCGAGGGCGGGGCGCGAGGCGCCCGGCCAGAAGGTGATCCGACCGCTGAACAATCCCCTCAAGGATCACGGCGGGCTCGTCATCTTGAGAGGCAATCTCGCTCCCGACGGCTGCGTGGCCAAGATCTCCGGCCAGACGAAGGAGCTGCACCGCGGCCCCGCGCGCGTCTTCGACCGCGAAGAAGACGCTTTCGCGGCGGTGAAGGCCAACAAGATCAAGGCGCAGGACGTGGTGGTCATCCGCTGGGAAGGGCCCAAGGGCGGCCCCGGCATGCGCGAGATGCTGCACGTCACCGGCGCCATCCAGGGCGCCGGCCTCGGCGACAAGGTCGCCCTGATGACGGACGGGCGCTTCTCCGGCGCCACGCACGGCTTCATGATCGGCCACATCGCGCCGGAAGCGGCCGACGGCGGCCCCATCGCCGCCCTCAAGAACGGCGACACCATCGTGATCGACATCAAGAAGCGGCGGCTCGACGTGGAGCTGTCCGCGGCCGAGATCAAGAAGCGCATGAAGGCGGTGAAGAAGCCGAAGCCGCGCTACACCTCGGGCGTGATGGCCAAGTATGCCCGGCTCGTCTCCTCCGCTTCGGACGGCGCCGTCACCGGATAGCAGGGCGCTGAAAAACGCCCATCTCCGTCGTTGGCTCGTCGCTCGCTCCCTGCGACGTAGGCGGCCTACGTCTCAGTCGCGAGTTCCTCGCCGCCTAGGATCTGGGCATTTTTGAGCGCCCTGCGCGTTTCTCATGAGCCGGATACTGGGCTCAGTCCCGCTTTCCAGGCGCTGCTGACCGCCGAGCCGCTCGGCGAGCTGACCGCGCTCGACGTCGGGACGGGGTGGGGGCGGCTGGCGCTCTGGCTCGCCCCGCGCTGCCGCCGGGTCACCGGCGTGGACCGCGACGTCGCCGCCATCGAGGACGCGCGGCGGCGCGCGGCGGCGGCGGGCCTCGTCAACGCCGACTTCGACGTCTTCGACGCGGAGGCCGAGGAGTACGCGCGCTTCACGCCCGGCCTCGTCGCCGCTCACCTCTGCATGTCGCGGGCGATCATCGACCGTGCCGCGCGGGTCCTCGCGCCCGGCCGCGTGCTCGCCTTCGTCGCTCTCCATGCCGATCAGTGGCGCGAGACCGGACGCCGCTCGCGCTTCGCCTACGACGAGGACCAGGCGCGCCGCGAGCTGGACGCGGCCGGCTTCGCCGTGGAGCACATGGACGTGGAGCGCGAGGTATCGGAGTTCTCGTCCGTGGAGCAGGGCCTGGCGGCGGCCATCGCGCTGGAGGAGAAGTGGAAGTCGGACGGGCGCTGGTTCCGGTACATCAAGTTTTTGGAAGAGGGCGGCCGCACGCTCACGCGCGCCCACCTCATCGTCACGGCGCGGCGGCGATGACGCTGCTGGCGCTGGCCCTGCGGGAGGCGATCAAGGCGCGCGCGCTCGCGCTGGGATTCGACCACGTGGCCGTCGGGCCCGCCGGCGCCCCCGAGCACGGCGAGGCCTTCGAGCGCTGGCTCGACGCCGGCTACGCGGGACAGATGGACTACCTGGCCCGCGGCCGCGCCGCCCGGCTCGACCCCGCGAAGCTGCTGCCCGGCTGCCGCTCCGTCATCGCGGTGGCGCTGCAGTACGCGCCCGCGAACGCCGGCGACGAGGCACGCCCCGTCGCCCGCTATGCGCGCGGCCGTGATTACCACGACGTCATGCGGCCGCGCCTGCACCGGCTGCGTGATTTCATCACGGAAGCGGCGGGCGCCGGCGTGAAGAGCCGCGCCTCGCTCGACACCAGCGCCGTCCTCGAGCGCGACCTCGCTGCCGCCGCCGGCCTCGGGTGGATCGGCAAGAACGCCAACCTGCTCATCCCGGCGCTCGGCTCCTACTTCTTCATCGGCCTCGTGCTCACCACCGCGGTGCTGGAGGCGGACGATCGCGTGCCCGACCGCTGCGGCACGTGCACGGCCTGCCTGGATGCCTGTCCCACGAACGCCTTCGCCGCGCCCTACGTGCTCGACGCGCGCCGCTGCATCTCGTACCTGACCATCGAGCACCGCGGCGCCATCGACGAGGGATTGCGCGCATCGCTCGACGGCTGGGCGTTCGGCTGCGACGTCTGCCAGGAGGTCTGTCCGTGGAACCGCAAGGCGCCCGCCTCGCGCGAGCCGGCGTTCGCGCCGCCGAGCGCGATCGGCGATCTCGCCGACGTCCTGGGGCTCGATGCCGACGCCTTCCGCGACCGCTTTCGCGGCACGGCCATCCGCCGCGCGGGACGCTCGGGGCTGCTTCGCAACGCGGCCCTCCTTCTCGGCGGTCGCGCGGGCGACCCGCGGGCGCAGGCGGCGCTCGCCGCCGCCACCGAGGATCCGGATCCTGTCATCCGCGACGCGGCTGAATGGGCGCTGGCGCGCTCCCGCATTCAGTCGTAAGTCGCCGACTTTTCGCCGCTGCAGCTTTTGCAAATGCCATGGCTGGTATGACCATTGCACCTAATCGTGCAGAAGTGTGCACGCATGATCGAAAGGAGCCATCACATGGCTGACAAGAACATCGGCAAGGACCAGCAGCAGGGCAACCAGGCGGACAGCGAGCGCAGCGACAAGGAAAGCGCCCAGCCCGTTCAGCTTCCCGATCAGCAGCAGGGCGGCCAGAAGCCGGGCATGCCGGGCGGCGAGCAGCAGGGGGGCGAGCAGCAGGG
>JBBDXO010000128.1:12258-28277 GCA_040902295.1 Candidatus Rokuibacteriota bacterium
GCAGCAGGGTGGCCAGCAGCAGGGTGGCCAGCGCCAGGGCGGCCAGCAGCAGGGCGGCCAGCAGCAGGGCGGCCAGAAGGTCTAGTCAGTCACACCGCGACCCCGCTGGTCGTGCATCGGGCCGCCGGCAGCCGCCGGCGGTCCGGTGCGTCCGGTTGAACCCGCCCGTCACGCATCCCGCTCGTGAATTATCCGCGCTAACTCCGTGTGCGATAAGGAGAGGTCTGTTCGCGCGTGCTACAATTCGAGACGTCATGGCCATCCTGAAGGTCGCGCGGCTCGGTCATCCGGTGCTCCGCATGAAGGCCAGCCCGGTCGACGCGGACAAGATCCGCACCCCGGCCGTCCAGCGCTTCATCGACGACATGATCGACACCATGCACGAGTACGACGGTGCCGGTCTTGCCGCCAACCAGGTGCACACGCCGGCGCAGATCGCCGTCATCGAGGTCACCTCCAACCCGCGCTATCCCGAGGCGCCCAGCATCCCCCTCACGGTGGTCATCAACCCCGTGGTCACGCCCCTCACGGAGGAGATGGAAGAGGACTGGGAGGGATGCCTGTCCGTGCCCGACATGCGCGGGCGCGTGCCGCGCTACACGGAGGTGCGGCTGCAGTGCCTCGATCGCGAGGGCGAGAAGATCGACGTGGTGGCCAAGGAGTTCTTCGCGCGCGTGATCCAGCACGAGACCGACCACCTCAACGGCATCGTGTACGTCGACCGCATGCGCGACCTCTCCACGCTCAGCCACATCGCCGAGTGGAACAAGCACTGGCTCGGCATCACGGAGCAGGCCGACTAGCCATGGCGGAGGAGGCGGGCACCGGTGAGGCGGCTGAGCGCCGGGTCCTCGCGGTGGTGAAGGATCTGTTCTTCGTCGCGCGCATCCGGGAGACGGCGCGCCTGGCGCACGTGCCGCTCACGTTCACGCGGACCCTCGAAGAGCTGGTGTCGGGTCTGCCGCACGCGCGCTTCGTCCTCCTCGATCTCACGGGTGGCTTCGATTACGAGCGCATGCTGGGCGCCGCGGAAGCGGCGGGCGTGCCCGTGCTCGCTTTCACCACGCACGCCCTCGCCCGCGACACGCAGCCGTGGCACGCGCGCTGCGAGCGCGTCGTCACCAAGGAGACGCTCACGCAGGAGCTGCCGCGGCTGCTCCAGGACGGCGTGGCGGCCCCATGACGGCCGACGAGTTCGTCCGCAAGCTCGACGCCGACAACCAGGCCCTGCTGGCCCATCTCGCCCCCGATGACACCCTGAAGCCCGAGGTGGAGGGCGCCCTCAACGTGCCGAATCTCCTGAAGGTGGCGCTCAAGAACGAGGTGGAGGCGACGGAGATCGCGGCCCGCTGGCTCGTGGCCACCGACGACGTCTTCGTCAAGATGGCGTTCGCGCGCCAGGCGGGGGACGAGGCCAAGCACTACCGCATGATCGCCGAGCGCCTGCGCCAGCTCGGCTTCGATCCCACCACCATCGATCCGCTCGCCACCGGCTTCGGACCGCTCTTCACGTATCTCGACGGCCTCACCACGACGGTGGAGCGGGTGGCGGCGGGGCAATTCACGCGGGAAGCCATTGCCGTCGTCAAGAACCGCCAGTTCATCGAGTTCTGCGAGCGCGCGGGCGACCGCGACACCGCCGCCCTCTACCGCGACGTCATCGAGCCCGACGAGCGCTACCACCACGAGCTGGGCCGCTCGCTCCTGCTGCGGCTGGCCACCACGCCGCAGGCCCAGGCGGCGGCCGCCCGCGCCGCGCAGCGCACGCTCGAGCTGGCCGAGGAGCTCCAGAAGAAGGCGCTCGCCACCGCCGGCGTGCATCACGCGCCGGGCTGCTAGATGGGGTGCGAGGGGACCTGATGGACGCCGAGTCGCGCATGTTCCAGGATCTCGTGACGACCCCGGACCTGGAGGTCGACCTCGGCCGCGCCGCTCTCGCCATCGCCCGCATCCAGCACCCGGGCCTCGACCCCGGCGACGAGCTGGCCCGCCTCGACGACCTCGCCGGGCGCGCGGCGGCCGCGGGCGCCGGTGACGAGGACGACCACCTCACGGGGCTGCGCGCCTTCCTCTTCGAGCGCGAGGGCTTTCGCGGCAACGCCGACGAGTATTACGATCCGCGCAACAGCTGCCTCAACGACGTGCTCGACCGCAAGCTGGGGATCCCCATCACGCTCTCGGTGCTGATGATCGAGGTGGGCCGCCGCCTCGGCCTGCAGATCGAAGGCGTGGGGCTGCCGGGGCACTTCATCGTGGGCGCCCGGGTGGGGTCGGGCCGGCTGTACATCGACCCCTTCAACGGGGGCGCCGTCCTCACGCCGGAGACGGCGGCGGAGATCGCCTCGCGCGCGGTGGGGCGGCCGGTCAAGCTGGAGCAGGCGCACTGGGCGCCGTGCAGCAAGCGCCAGATCGTGATCCGCATGCTCCGGAACTTGAAGACCATCTATGCGCGCCAGGCGGAGTGGTCGCGCGCGCTCACCGTGGTCGACCGCCTGCTCGTCGTCGATCCGGAGTCGCCCACGCACCTGCGTGACCGCGGCACCGTCCTCGTCAAGATGGGCAAGCTCCACGACGGCGCCGCCGAGTGGGAGCGCTACCTCACGCGCTACCCGTCGGTCCAGGATGCCGACAAGTTCCGCCAGGAGCTGCGACGCGTCCGGCAGGAACTGGGCGCCCTCAACTAAAGGCCGACGCGGTGAGGCGGCGGCGCCCGCACCTTCCCATCACGTGGCTCATCGTGGTGTCGATCCTCGCCACCGCGTGCGCCGCGCGCGACCTTCGCATCGGTGCCGGAGGCCAACCGTTCCGCCCCGCGCCCGACGAGATCGTGCTCTGGGCTCGCGCCGAGAAGGAGGAGAGCGGCCTTCTCGAGCGGACGAAGGCCTACGACGATCCGCTGCTGGAGGAATACCTCGCCCGCGTCGCCGCCCGTCTCGTGCCGGACTCGGTGCGGGCTGCGGGCGGTCCTGTCTTCACGGTCCGCGTGCTGCGCGATCCCACGCTGAACGCCTTTGCGATGCCGAACGGGCATATCTTCGTGCACACGGGGTTGCTGAGCCGGCTCGGCAACGAAGCGCAGCTGGCGACGATCCTGGCTCACGAGATGACGCACGTCACCCACCGCCACGCATTGAGGGTCGAGCGGGAGCCCCGGTACGAGCCCGTCGCCTACTCGGGCACGCGCGTGTTGAGCGAGACCGCGGCGGCCATTCTCGGGCTGCGCCTTCCTCTTGCCACCGTGGCCGCCATCGACGGCTATGGCCGTGCGATGGAGCGCGACGCCGATCGCGGGGGCGTGGAAGCGCTCGTGCGCGCCGGCTACGACCCGGGAGAAGCGCCACGACTGTTCGAAGCGCTGTGGCGAGAGTCGAGAGAGCGCGGCTCGCTCGAGACGTTCTTCTTCGGCCGCCCGGCGAAGCTGAAGGAGCGCATCGACGCGACACGAAAGCTCAGCCACGCGATGCCCGCGGGCACGGCCGCCGATCCCTCACGCGTGAAGGACACCGAAGAGTTTCAGGCGCGGATGCGTTCGGTCGTGCGTGACAACGCGCACGAGGATGTCCGTGCGGGCCGCTTTGCCCTCGCGGAGCGACAGCTCGACCGCGTGCTCGCGGCCACGCCACTGGACGCCGTCGCCCACGTGTACTACGGCGACCTCCACCGCCTGCGCGCGCAGCAGGCGCGGACGAACGCCGACACGACGACGGAGCTGGCGAAGGCTCTCGGCCGCTACGAGCGCGCGATCGATCTGGATCCCGGCATGGCGGAGCCGCAGCGCCAGCTCGGCCTGCTGTACTACCAGCGGAAGGAGGTCGCGAAAGCGAAGGCCGCGTTCGAGCGGTACGTCACGCTGAAGCCGGACGCGCCTGACTCCGCACGGATCATGGGATACATCGTGGAGCTCGACCGCTGATGGCTGCCGGGCGCGAGGGGGACGACGAACGTCGTGGGCGCTGCTGGCTCTGCGAACAGCCATTGCTCGATGGCGACAAGGCAGCCTCGATGCTCGGCAAGGGCATCTTCCTCGTCCACGGCGCCTGCCTCGAGCGCGAGCTGGGGCTGAGGAGCCCTCGCGGCGGTGGTGACGACCCGTGAGCGCGCGGGGATCTACGGCGTAGGCGGTCGTCTCGTCCAGGCGGCGCTCAGCGGATGAGACGGGCTTTGAGGATCTTGCCGGTGGCGCTGCGCGGCAGCGCGGGCAGGACCGTGACCTGGCGCGGATACTTGAAGCCGGCGAGGCGGGCGCGCGCGTAGGCGACGATGTCCTCGGCGGTGGCGGCCGTGCCCGGCCGCAGCGCGACGAAGGCGACCACCTCCTCTCCGAGATCGGGATGCGGCACGCCGATGACGGCGGCCTCGGCGATGGCGGGATGGGTCAGGAGCAGCGTCTCCACCTCCGGCGGGAAGACCGAGTGGCCGCCGCGCAGGATGCGCTCGCGCTTGCGGCCGACGATGGTGACGAAGCCCGCGTCGCTGATCGAGGCCAGGTCACCGGTCTTGAACCAGCCGTCGCACAGCACCGCGCGTGTCTCCTCGTCGGCCTCGAGATAGCCGTCCATCGCGCCCGGCGTCCTGATCCACAGCTCGCCCGTGGCGCCGGCGGCGAGCGTGCGGCCGTCGTCGTCCACGACGCGCAGCTCGACGCCCGGCACCGCCCGTCCGATGCAGCCGGGCAGGTCCGTCGTCCCCGCCGCGAGATACGAGATGGGCCGAAACAGCTCGGTCATGCCGTAGCCGCGGATGAGCCGCGTGCCCGTGCGCGCGCGCCACTCCTCTGCCAGCTCGAAGGGGCAGGGAGCGGCGCCCGACACCGCGAGGCGGAAGTGTCCGCCGCCGGCGAAATCCGCGAGGTCCAGCACACGGCGGAACATCGTCGCCACGCCTGGAAAGACGGTGACGCCGTGCTCGTGGATGGCGTGGGCAACCGCGTGCGCGGTGAACCGCTCCACGAGCACGACGGTGGCGCCCGCGAGCAGGGGAGCGAGCAGCGCTCCGTTGAAGCCGAAAGCATGGGTGAGCGGGAGCACGGCGAGGACGACGTCGTCCGGCGTCAGCGCCATGACCGCTCGCGCCCACGACTCGTTGGCGAAGGTGACGGCGGCGTGCGAGAGCAGCGCGCCTTTCGGCCGGCCCGTGCTGCCGGACGTGTAGAGCACCATCGCGGGCGCCGTGGGCCTCGCCAGTCCCGGCCAGCCGTGCGATCCGGGATCCGCGACGTCCTCCACGACCACCGCGGGCCGCAGATCGGCGACGATCTCGGCGCGCTCATCCGGCTTCAGCAGAGGGTCGAGGGGCGCGATGGTGGCGCCGAGCTTGAGCGTGGCAAGCGTGACGGCGGCGAGCGGCCAGCGGTTGGCGACCGAGATGGCGACGCGGTCGCCCGCCCGCACGCCGCGCGCGGCGAGGTCACGCGCGAGCGCGCCGGCGCGGCCCTCCAGCTCGCCGTACGTGAGGCGGCCCCCGTCCCATATCAGCGCCGGCTTGCCCGGATGCCGGCGCGCCGTCGCCTCGAGACGGCAGACGAAGTTCAGGGCAGGTAGTCCTTGAGGTCCAGGCGCGTCATGACGTCGGCGGGGATCCGGTGGCGCGGCGTGTAGCGCTCGAGCGAGGGCTTGGCGGTGGCATCCACGCCCCACTTCGCCGTGTAGCCGTCCTCCTTCGTGGAGGGATCGAGGTCGGAGCCGCGCGCGTTGGTGACGATCGTGATGTCGCGGTCGGGCTGGCAGCGCGTGGCGATCGCCCACGTCACCTGGCGGTCATCGAAGACGTCCACGTCCGCGTCCACCACCACCACGCGCTTCATGTAGAGGTCGGCGCCGAGCACGGCCATGATGGCGTTCTTGGCCTGGCCCACGAGGCGCTGCTCGATGGACACGTAGCACGTGAAGGGCGCGGGCACGCGTACCGCTTTCACCGAGGGCACCATGGCGCGCACGGCGCGGTAGAGGTTGGCCTCCATCGGCACCGTGGACAGCAGGAGGTGATCCAGGTGCGCCACCGTGATGTCGTGGAACATGGCGTCGCGCCGGTGCGTGATCGCCTTGACCTTCACGACTTCCCGCTGCCGCTCGCCCAGGCTGTAGCCGGTGAACTCGCCGAAGGGTCCCTCCGCCGTGCGTGCGTGGGGCAGGATCTCGGCCTCGATGACGAGCTCGGCGTGGGCGGGCACCAGCACGTCGGAGGTCTCGCATTTCACCAGCTCCAGCGGCTCGCCGAGCAGCGCGCCCATGATGCCCCGCTCGTCCTCGTCGATGGAGCCGATGGCGAGGGCGCCGAGCGCGATGGCCGGGTGCACGCCCACCACGAGGGCGAGCGGCAGCGCCTGCCCGCGCTTCTCGGCGATCTGGTGGAACTCCCACAGGTGCTTGCCGAGGGTGAGGTGGATGGACGTGGTGTCGCGGCCCTGGATCATGAGGCGGTTGTAGGCGCAGTTCCACGTCCCCGACGCCGGGTCCTTCGCGAACGAGATGGCGGCGGTGACGTAGGGACCGGCATCGCCCTCGTGGTGGACGATCTGGGGCAGGGCGTAGAGGTCGATGCGGTCGCCGGTGAGGACGACGTCCTTCACCGGCCCCGTGGCCACCGTCTTCGGCGGGAGGGGCCTGTCCATGGCGCGCAGGTACGTGGCCAGCATCTGGTCGGGGGGGCAGCCGATCGCCTGCGCCAGGCGCGAGCGGCTCGCATGCAGGTTGGTGAGGACGGGGAACTTCGTGCCCTTGACGTTCTCGAAGAGGAGCACCGGCCGCTGCTTGCGCTCCTTGTCCATCTTCACGACGAAGGCCGTGATGTCGAAGGCCGGGTTGATCTCCTTGGAGACGATCTGGAGATCGTCGGCCTTCCGACGCTTGATCGTGTCCAGGTAACTCCGAAGATCCTGGGCCATGATGTCAGCGCTCCTGGAAGTTGTAGAGCCGCCGGGTGTTGTCGGCGAGGATCTTCCGCTTCTGGGCTTCGGTGATGTCGCCGCGGTCGCGGATCTCGCCGATGGAGCCGGGATAGCTGTGGTCCCAGTGCGGGAAGTCGGAGGCGTAGACGATCTGGTTTTCGCCCACGAGCTTGACCGCCTGCGGGAGCAGCCACTCGTCCGCCTCGCAGGAGAAGTAGATCTTGCCGGAGCGGATGTACTCGCTCGGCTTCTTCTTGAGGGCGGGCGCCTCCGCGGCGCGCTTGGCGTACTCGTCGTCCATGCGCTCCATCCAGTACGGCGCCCATCCGCAGCCCGCTTCCAGGAAGGCGATGCGCAGATCGGGGAAGCGCTCGGGGATGCCCTCGAAGACCACGGAGGTGATCTGCCGCATCTGGCCGAAGGCGTGCGACACCGTGTGCGTCTGGATGAACGACGGGAACATGTCGACGCCGGCGCCGCCCATGTGCGAGCCGCTCGCGTGCACCGCGACCATCGTGTCCAGGCGCTGCGCCTCTTCCCACACCGGCAGGAAGCGGGCATCGCCGAGCAGGTGGGGGCCGTCGGCGGCGAGCATGGCGCCGGAGAAGTTCAGCTCGCGCACGCAGCGCCGCAGCTCGACGGCGGAGGCCTCCGGATCCTGGAGCGGCAGCAGTGCCACCGCCCGCAGGCGCGGGCTCACCCGGACGAAGTGCTCGTAGAGCCACGTGTTGTAGGCGCGGCAGATGGCCACCGCCCACTGGCGGTCCTTGAGGAAGCTGGCGAAGAGCCCGAAGGTCGGGTAGAGGACCGTCAGCTCCATCCCTCCCTCGTCGAGCGCCTTGAGCCAGGCTTCGGGCGTGCCGCCGAAGTGGCCGAGGGTGCCGAGCATGCGACGGTCCCAGCCGTCCTGGGGGTAGAGCGAGTAGTTCAGCGGACGGCGGCTGTACGGCTCGTCCAGGTACTTCGCCACCCCTTCGTTGGATTCGGTGACGTGGCCGTCGGCATCCAGAATGGTCATCGTGGTCATGGCTTCCTCCAGCGCTGCAGGACGTCGGGGTTGACGAGATGGGCGGGCGGCTCTCCCCGCCCCACGGCGAGGATCTGGTCGATGGCGAGGGCGAGGTTGGCGCGGCGGCCCGCCTCGCTGTGGGCGACGTTGTGCGGGGTCAGGATGAGGCGCTCGGGATCGACGTTGCGGTAGCGGCTGTCGGCGGGCAGCGGCTCGCGCGCGAAGGCGTCCACGGCGGCGCCCGCGATCCAGCCCGCGTCCAGCGCGGTGGCCACGGTCTCCTCGTCCACCAGCTCGCCGCGGGCGGTGTTGATGAGCAACGCGGAGGGCTTCATGCGCCGCAGCGCCTTTTCGCTCACGAGACCGCGCGTCTCGGCGGTGAGCGAGGCGTGCAGGGTGACGACGTCGGACTCCGCGAGCAGCATCTCGAGATCCACGAGGCTCACGCCGAGCCCCCGCGCGTGGGCGGGATCGACGTAGGGATCGCTGGCGACCAGCCGTACCTCCCATCCCGCGAGGCGGCGCGCCACGTGGGAGCCGATGCGCCCGAGGCCCACGATGCCGACGGTCTTGCCGAAGAGGAAGTCGCCGCGGTCTTCTCGAGTGGCCCATCCACCCGCGCGCAGGCGGGCCTCGTTGTGCTTGATGCGCTTGAGCAGCATCAGCATGAGGCCGATGGCGGCTTCCGCCACCGCCACGAAGTTCTCCTTCGTGGGGCTGTTGGCCACCGCCACGCCGAGGCGCGTGGCGGCCGGCACGTCGATCTTGTCGGTGCCGATGAAGGGCACGATGGCCAGCCGCAGCCGCGGCGCCCCTTCCATCACGCGCGCGCTGATCGTCTCCAGGTGCGAGGCGAGGATGACGTCGGCCTCCCGTGCCTCCGCCAGCAGCTCGTCCTCCGCGTAGGCGCGGCGGGCGGGCAGGTCGAGCGGACGCCCGATCGTCACCGTGTGACCGGCGGCGGCGAGGACGTCGAGCTCGTGAGCGGGCCCGCTGGGTCCCGTGGCGAGGACGTTCACTTCGGCTTCTTGCAGATGACGTCGAGCAGCGCCTGCTGCCCGTTCTTCACCGCCTTCAGCGCGCGGCCGAGAGCGTTGGGCAGGTCGGCGGGATCTTCGACCTTCTCCGCGTAGCCGCCGGAGGCCTGGCAGATCATCGTGTACTCCGGCGAGGGGTCGAGGTCGGACATCGGCATGCCGTGGCGCGCCGCCCAGCCGTCTTTCGCAAAGGAGTGCGTCGCCCGCTTCACCGCGTTCCAGGCGCGGTTGTTGAAGATCACCCACAGCACCGGCAGGTCGTGGGCGCGCGACGTCCAGTGCACGGCGGTGGGAGCGCCGAAGATGTAGGAGCCGTCGCCCACGCAGCAGATGACCGTCTTGTCGGGGGCGGCCAGCTTGGCGCCGAGGGCGGCGCCGAGGCCCCACCCGAGCGCGCTCGAGGGCGGCGAGGCGAAGAAGGTCCCCGGCACGCGGAAGCTCGCATAGGTGTTGTCCAGATCGTACTCGTTCACCACGATGGTGTCGTCGTCGATCACGTCGCCCACGCAGCGCGACACCCATACCATGTCGATGGGGCGGTCGCCCTGCACGGCGCGCACGCGCTCGGCCGTCGCCGCCTGCCGCTTGTGGTGAGCGTCCGTCCAGCGCTTCGTCCTCTCGCTCACGGCGCGCGCGTCGGCGAGCGTGCCCACCGCATCGGCAAGGGCCGCCAGCGTCAGCCGCGGCGTGCCGGCCAGCGCCACGTCGGCGCCGAAGCCGCGCACGGGATAGCGCGAGAAGAGCGGATCGACGGCCACGTGCACGAGCTTGACGTCCGGGCGCGGCCCCTTGATCGACGGAAACCAGGGTGCATCGGACTCGGCCACGACGATGGCGTCCGCCTCCTCGAAGTACGGCACGGCGTCGAAGCCGCCGTGCAGCGGATGGTTCTGCGGGAAGTTCATGTAGATGTGGAAGTGATCGACGACGGGCGCGCCCAGCGCCTCCGCGAGGCGCACGAGGGCCGGCACCGCGCCGGGATCGCGGCCGACCGCCTTGGTGATGATGAGGGGATGACGGGCGGCGGCGAGCATGCGCGCGGCCTCCTGGATGGCGCCGGCGGAGGCGACGGAGTCCGACGGCTTCGGCGCGCGGGACGTCTCGGCGTACTCGAAGCTGTCCTGCTTCTCGCCGATCACCTCGCGCGGCAGCGACAGGTAGACGGGGCCCTTGGGCTCCGCCTGCGCGATGGCCAGGGCGCGGTCGACCACGGTCTCGAGCTGGGCGAAGTTGCGCAGCTCGTAGTCCCACTTCACGAACTCGCGCGCCATCGCGCCCTGGTCGAACGACTCCTGCGCCCACTGGATGTGCCGGTCGCGGCTGCCGCGGAAGCCCTGCTCGGTGATCGGGTTGCGGCCGGCCGTGAACAGCATGGGGACGTTGGCGCGCGCGGCGTTGATGAGGCCGCCGAGGGCGTTGGCGGCGCCCACGATCACGTGGACCATGACCGCCTGCGGCCGCCCGGTGATCATCGCGAAGCCGTGGGCCATCGCGACGGCGGGAACCTCGTGGGGCACGGTGAGCGGACGCGGCAGCGACTGGCCCGCCGCGAAGCGCTTGGCATACGCCTCGATGAGGGGCGCGAAATCCGTGCCCGCGTTGGCGAAGAGATACTCCACGCCACGAGCGGCCAGCAGCTCGAGATAGGCTTCCGCGGTCGATTCGACGCTCGCACGCTTCGTCATCACTTGCTCCTCGAGATGGAGGTGGAGGGAGAGCCCGGCATCGTCTCCGGGCTCGACAGGCGGTGCGCCGGCGGCGCCCACCATTCCAGGGCCACGAGCAGCGCGCCCAGCCCCAGGCCGGCGCCGTCCGTGACGTAGTACGGCACGTCCGGCAGCGGCGGCATGATCAGGATGCCGGCGGCCACGAGCGCCCAGAGACGCTTGCCCCAGCCCATGGGCCGGCGGAAGTAGCCGACGCATCCGATGGAGAGCAGCACGACGCCGATGGCGGTGACCCCGGCGGCCCAGGCGATGTCGCCCGTCGTGCCCCTGAAGATCAGCGGGGGATGGAAGACGAACGCGAAGGGCACGAGGTAGGCCACGATGCCCAGGCGCATGCCCGTCCAGCCCGTCCGCCAGAAATCGGCCTTCGCGATGGCGGCCGCCGCGAAGGTGGCCAGGCAGTTGGGCGGCGTGATCAGCGACAGCATCCCGAAGTAGAAGAGGAACAGGTGGGCCGCGAGCGGGATGATGCCCATCTGCACGAGGGCGGGGCCCACGAGCACGGCGAGGGTGATGTACACGACGGTGGTGGGCAGCGACATCCCGAGGATGATGCTCACGACGGCGGCGAGGATCAGGAGGACGACCACGTTGCCGCCCGCCACGCTCAGCAGGAGCAGGGGCAGCTTGGAGGTGAACCCCGAGAGCTGCAGGGTGCCGATCACGACGCCGGCGAGGGTGACGATGGCGATGAGGTCGAGCATCGTGCGCCCCGCGCCCTCGATGCTGCCCACGATGGCGCGCCACGTGGGACGCGTGTCCCGGTGCAGGGCGCCCACGGCGAAGGTGACGACGACCGCGAGCATGCCCGCCTTGCCCGCCTCCCAGTTCGCGAACATGAGCGTGTAGATCAGCGTGCCGAGGGGGACGAGGAAGGCCCACCCGCGCCGCATGATTCCGCGCAGGCGTGGGATCTCGGAGGCGGGCAGGCCGTGCAGCCCCAGGCGCGCCGCCTCCAGGTCCACCTGCATGAGGAGCGCGAGGTAATACAGGCCGGCGGGAATCGCCGCCGCCAGCGCCACCTCGCCGTAGGGCAGCGACAGGTACTCCGCGATGAGGAAGGCGGCGGCGCCCATGACGGGCGGCATGATCTGCCCGCCGTTCGACGCCACCGCCTCGATGGCGGCCGCCAGGTGAGGCGGGTAGCCCGCGCGCTTCATCATGGGGATGGTGACGGCGCCGTCGACGACCACGTTGGCGACCGCGCTGCCCGACACGGTGCCGTACAGGGTGGACGAGACGACGGCCATCTTCGCCGCCCCCCCGCGATAGCGCCCCATGGCGACGAGGGCGACGTCGGTGAGGAACTTGTCGCCGCCCACGGCGTAGAGCGCCTGTCCGAAGAGGATGAACGCGATCACGATGCCGGCGGTGATGGCCAGGGGCGTGCCCAGGATGCCGTTGGTGTCCAGGTACAGGTAGACGAAGATGCGCCCCCACGGCGAGCCCTTGGCGTTGAACAGCCCCGGCAGCACCCAGGCGAACTTCGCGTACAGCAGGCACACGAGCGCCATGGCCATGAGCACCCAGCCCGCCACGCGACGCACCGCCTCGCAGACGAGCGCGACCGCGAGCGCGCCGAGCACGAGCTTGTCCCAGCTCACCACCCCGAGCTGGTAGGCGATGGTCGGGTACATGATCACGATGTAGCCGCCCACGACGAGACCGCCGGCGGCGAGCAGCCAGTCGTACCACGGCACGTGGGTGGCGGAGGCCCGCGGGCCGGGCCGGACGGCGAGGAAGACGGGACTGAGGCCGAGGGCGAGGAAGAGGCCCAGGTACTGCTGACTGAAGAACGTGAAGGGCAGGTGGTGGTGCACCTGTGCCGCCCATGCCGCGCCCACCAGGGTGAGGGAGATGAGCAGGGTGCGGGGGGCCCCGCGCGGGGCCGTCGAGCGTCCTGAACTTGCCGAGGACTTCCGTCACGCCCTTACGGGTTCAAGGAGAGCAGCTTCTGCTGCGCCTGATCCATCTCCGGCTTCCAGACGCCGCGCTCCTTGTAGAAGCGCACCGCCGCGTCGTGATACGGCAGCGTGGTGTTCGGATCGACGAAGCCTTCGCGCTTGAACTCCTTGAAGAGCGGATGCATGGGCGCCAGCTTGTCGGCGTTGTCCCACACCGCGCGCAGCGTGGCTTCCACCACGGCGTCGGGGACCATCTTCCCCGTCGCGATGTGCAGGTCGTAAGCGACGACGCAGATGTCTTCGTACACGGCAAAGGCCGTGCCCGCCTTGATCCAGCGCGGGTAGTAGCCGACCACCGCCTCGCGCATCCGCTTCTCCCCCGCCGGCGAGCAGTCGTCCGAGATGTAGCGCACGCCCACGGCGGCATCCGCTTCCCGGACCTTGGCGGCGTTGAGCGAGTAAGAGGTCACGTCGGCGCGTCCCTGGACCACGGCGTCCATGCCGTCGTTGAGGGCGGGGACGGGGACGACCTTGACGTCGTTCCAGGTGAGGCCGGCGCTGGCGAGGTGGCCGAAGATGTTGTACCAGATGGCCAGGTGCGCCGGGTACTCACCCGTGACCCGCGCGCCCTTGATGTCGTGCACGTTCTTGTAGGGCGAGTCCTTGCGCACGACGAGGCCCACCATGAACGGCGATCCGCGCATGAGCAGGCGGGCGTTGGGCGCGTGCGGGAACGGGTTGCGGCCGCCGATCTTGAAGTTCGGACCGCGATAGGCCAGGCCCATGTCCACGGCGTTGACGACGCCGAACTCCATCTCGCCGGAGTTCAGGAGCGGGATGAAGGTGCTCGAGCCCGCGTAGGGCTGCACGGCCATCTTCACCTTGCCGGTGTCCGTCACGATCTTGGTGAGGCCGCTGCCGATGGCATAGAACACCGAGCCCGGCGGATTGGTGCCGATGGTCACCGCCTGCTGCGCGGCGGCCGGGCCCGCGCAGGCAAGGGCGAGGAGAGCCGCGAGCGCCACGGTGAGGGTGAAGGCACGACGATGGGTCATGGGAGTGGTTCCTTCCTTGGCCTGAGCGATTTTGGGTTGCCCGAGTGTACAACAGCCGCCCCACGCCCCGGCCCGAGGCCGTTGTGGGGGGCTCGGCGGCGGGCGTACAGTGGGCGCCATGACGGCCGGACGCGTGCGCGGCGGCTTCAACCAGTTCGGCTTCACCGTCGGCATCCTCATGCTCGACACGCGCTTTCCGCGCATCCCGGGCGACATGGGCAACGCGTCCACCTTTCCGTTCCCGGTCCGCTACCACCGGGTGGCGGGCGCGCACCCCGACCTCGTCGTGCGCCGTGGCGCCGAAGGGCTGCTGCCCGACTTCATCGAGGGCGCGCGGCAGCTCGAGCGCGAGGGCGTGGGGGCCATCACCACCAACTGCGGCTTTCTGGTCAAGTACCAGCGCGAGCTGGCGGCCGCCGTGCGTGTGCCCGTCTTCACCTCCAGCCTGCTGCTCGTTCCCCTCGTGCACCGCATGCTCGCGCCCGGCCGGCGCGTGGGCCTGATGACCGTGAACGGCGCCGGGCTGAGCGCCGAGCACCTGGCCGGCGCCGGCATCGGGCCCGACATCCCGCTCGCGGTGGCGGGCATGGAGGGCGAAAAGGAGTTCACCCGCGTGCTGCTCGACGACGAGCTGGAGCTGGACGTGGACGCCGCCCGCGAGGAGCACGTGCGCGTGGCGCGCCGCCTCGTCAACGATCATCCCGACCTCGGCGCCATCGTGCTCGAGTGCACGAACATGCCGCCCTACGCGGCCGACGTCCAGCGCGTGACGGGCCTGCCCGTCTTCGACATCGTGTCCCTCGTCACCATGGCCCACGGCGCCCTGCGCGCCGGGTTGTCGCCACGGCCGGCGTGACCGCGGACGTCGTCATCATCGGCGGCGGCGTCATCGGCGCTTCCGTCGCGCATCACGTGCTGGAGGGCGATCCCCGACTGCGGGTGGTGCTGCTGGAAGCGGCCTCCGAGGTGGGGACGGGGGCGACGTCGAAGGCGACGGGTGGCGTGCGCCACCAGTTCTCGACGGCGGCCAACATCCGCCTCACGCTGCTGTCCTATCCGTACTTCACCGAGGCCGAGAGCCGCCTCGGCCGCTCGGTGGACTTCGTGCGCCACGGCTACCTGTTCGTGACCACGAGCGGCGCCACGCTCGAGGCCTCCCGGCGCAGCGTGGCGCTGCAGCAGTCGCTCGGCGTGCGCAGCGAGATCCTGGCCCCCGGCGATGCGGGCCGCTTTCTCGATCAGCTCGTGACCGACGACCTCGCCGGCGCCAGCTTCTGCGCCGACGACGGCTCCGCCGATCCGTACTCGCTGCTGCAGGCGTTCCTCGCGCTGGCGCGGCAGCGAGGGCTGGACGTGCGCACCTCCGCCCCCGTGCTCGCCATCGAGACCTCCGGGGGCGGCGTGTCCGGCGTGCGCACGGCGGCTGAGACGATCTCGGCCCCCATCGTCGTCGACTGCGCGGGGCCGCACGCCGACGAGGTGGCGCGGCTGGCGGGCGTCGAGGTGCCGTCGCGGCCGTACCGGCGGCAGGTGATGGTGACCGAGCGCATGGCCGGCTTTCCGGAGGTCTTTCCGCTCATCGTGGACCTCGACACCGGCTGGTACGTGCACGGACAGCGCAGCGCGCTGCTCATGGGCGGCACCGACAAGGACCAGCACCCCGGCCACGACACGACGCTGGACTGGGGCGCGTTCTCGCTCGTCCTCGAGGCGGCGGGCAAGCGCGTGCCGCCGCTGGCGGAGGCGCGCGTGATGCGCGCCTACGCGGGCGTGCGCGATCTCACGCCCGACTACCACGGCATCCTGTGCGAGAGCGGCGTGCGGGGCTTCTACCTGGCCTGCGGCTTCTCCGGCCACGGCTTCATGCACTCGCCCGCCATCGGCCTGCTCATGGCCGAGCTCATCGCCGGCGGCCGCGCCCGCTCGATGGACATCGAGCCGCTGTCCCTGGCCCGCTTCAGCGGCGGTATGGCCGCCACCGAAGCGACGATGTTCTGAGCGGCCGCGGCCGCCATCCGCCGCTCACCACTTTCCCGGGAGGTCTGTCATGCCGCTGACCACGCGCTATCTCTTCTCCGCCGCCATGGACGTCGAGGCGGGCAAGGACGCCATCTTCAACGAGGTCTACGATCGCGAGCACGTGCCGAACCTGCTGGCGGTGCCGGGGGTCGTCTCCGTGGCCCGCGTGAAGAAGCGCGAGCTCACGCTCGTCCTGGGCGGTGAGCGCAAGACGATCGTCATCGAGGGCGAGCCCACGTACAACGCGTTCTACGAGGTCGAGAGCCCCGACGTGCTCACGAGCGCGGCGTGGGCGGAGGCGGTGGAAAAGGGCCGGTGGCCCGCCCAGGTGCGGCCGCACACGAGGAACCGCCGGCACGTGCTGTACGAGCGGCTGGGGTAA
>JBBDXO010000129.1:0-27928 GCA_040902295.1 Candidatus Rokuibacteriota bacterium
GGGACGGGCGCGATTCGGGGGCTTGGGGGCCATATCGAGGCCCCCATGTTCAACTGGCACGAGACCAGCAAGAGAACGATCCGGGCAACGCTCTTCACGCGGTACGAACGTCCCCGGAGGGAACGTCATGCTTTACACGATCGCCGTCGTCCTCATCATCCTGTGGCTTCTCGGCATGGTCAGCTCCTACACGATGAGCGGCCTCGTCCACATCCTCCTCGTGATTGCGATCGTGGTGATCCTGCTGCGCGTGATCCAGGGCCGAAGACCGATCTGAATGCACCGGATGGGGGCCTGCGGGCCCCCATCCGGCAGGCCTAGTAGGTCGCTCTCCCTCCCGAGAGGTCGTAGACGGCCCCCGTCGAGAACGAGCATTCCTCCGACGCCAGCCAGGCCACGAGGGCGGCCACCTCCGCCGGCGTGCCCACCCGACCCATCGGGATCTTGGCCACGAGCATGTCAACCGTCGACTTCGTCATCTGCTGGAGCAGCGCCGTGCCGATGACGGCGGGCGCCACCGCATTGACGAAGATCCCGCTCGTGGCCACTTCCTTCGCGAGCGCCTTCGTGAGGCCGATCACGCCGGCCTTCGCCGCCGAGTAGGGCACCAGCGTCGGGTTGCCTTCCTTGCCGGCGATGGAGGCGATGTTGATGATGCGCCCGCGGCGGCGCGGCAGCATCAGTCTCACGGCCGCCCGCGACACCAGGAACACGCTCGTGAGGTCGCAGGCGATCACCGACGCCCAGTCCTCGTCCGTCAGCTCCGTGATCGGAAACGACCGGCCCGTGATCCCGGCATTGTTCACGACGACGTCGAGACGCCCTTGCCAGTCGTGGACCGCCTGCACGGCGCGGTCGACCTCTCCCGACTGCGTGACGTCGGCGGCGAGGGCCATCGCATGGGCGCCCAGGCGCCGGGCGGCGGCCGCCGCCGCCTCGGCGTCGCGATCCACGATGGCCACGCGCGCGCCGTCCGCGAGCAGGCGCTCCGCGATGGCGAGACCGATCCCCCGCGCCCCGCCCGTCACCAGTGCCGTCTGTCCGGACAGCGTCATGCCGTCCGCCCTCAGCCCAGCGCCTGGGAGAGGTCGTCGATGAGGTCGTCGGGATGCTCGAGGCCGATGGACACGCGCAGCAGGCTCTCCGGCGTGCGGGTGCCGGCGCCCTCGATCGAGGCGCGGTGCTCGATGAGGCTCTCGGTGGAGCCGAAGCTGGTGGCGCGCGTGAAGACGCGCAGCGTGGCCGCCACCGCCATCGCCTCCGCGCGCCCCCCGCGCACTTCGAAGGACAGCATGCCGCCGAAGGCGGACATCTGCCGGGCCGCCACCGCGTGCCCCGCGTGGTCGGGCAGGCCGGGATAGTGCACGCGCTCGACGCGCGGATGGCGGGCCAGGTACAGGGCGACCTTCATCGCATGCTCGCTGTGGGCGCGCATCCGGTACGGCAGCGTGCGGATGCCGCGCAGCACCAGCCAGCAGTCGAACGGCGACGGCACGGCGCCGCCGGAGACCTGGAGGTGACGCACGCGGTCGAAGAACTCGTCGGCGGCCGCCGCCACCACCGCGCCGCCGAGGACGTCGCCGTGGCCGCCGAGGTACTTCGTGGTGGCGTGCACGACGAGATCGGCGCCGTGCCGGAACGGTGACTGGAGGATGGGCGTGGCCACCGTGTTGTCGCACACGCAGCGGGCGCCCGCCGCGTGCGCGATGGCGGCCACGCGCGCGATGTCGGTCACCTTCCACACCGGGTTGGAGGGCGTCTCCACCCACACCAGGCGCGTCGATGGCTGCACGGCGGCTTCCACCTCCAGCGGATCGGTGACATCGACGAAGGTCGTCACGAGCCCCCACCGCGCGAACGTCTCGCGCAGCAGCCGCCCGGTGCCGGTGTAACAGTCGTGGGGGGCCACCACGTGATCGCCGGGGGCGAGCGCCTGGAAGACGGCGGCGGTGGCGGCGGAGGCGGACGAAAAAGCGGCCGCGGCGGCGCCGTCCTCGAGCGCGGCCAGGCACGCCTCGAGCGCGGTGCGGTTCGGCGTGCTGTTGCGGCTGTACAGATGCCCGCGCGGATACGAGCCGTCGGGATCGCGCTCGAACGTCGTGGAAGGATGGATGGCCGCCGTCACCGCGCCCGTGGCGGCGTCCACCTGCGCTCCTGCGTGCACCGCCACCGTCTCGATCCTCATGCGTACGCTCCTCCATGGCCGGCCGCGATCACCACCGCGTCGGCGGGCGACCACGCCAGCGTCACGCGCGTCTTGCGGTCCACCAGGGCCGCCTGCGCCTGGGGAATGTCGATCCAGAACGGCTGGCCGTCCACACCCACCTCCAGCCGCACCACGGGGCCGAGGAACGTCGGCACGTCCACCGTGCCGTGCAGGCGGTTGCGGCCGTCGGCGGCACCGTCGGTCACGATCGCCAGCTTCTCGGGACGCACCGACACGAGCACCTCGGCACCGTCGGCGAAGCCGTCGAGCACCGCGCGCAGGCGGCGGCCCTGCCACTCCACCGTGCCGTCGGCGGCGGACACCACGCGGCAGGCCATGAACTGCTCCCAGAAGGTCTTGAGCTCGTTCTCTTCGTAGGCCGTGTAGATGACGAGCTTGTCCTCGGCCGCGGGCGCGGTCGACGGCGCCGCGCCCACGAGCAGCGCCAGCGCCAGCACGATGAAGAGGATCCGTCGCATGGAAGTCTCCTTGTGACCCATCACCGCGCGCAGCAGCAGCACGGCGCCGATGACGATGGCGAGGATGATCGTGCCCAGCGCGCACGCCACCCCGGGATAGCCGTTCTCGACTTGCGCAAGAATCGCGACCGAGCCCAGGTTGAAGCCGGGATAGATCAGGAACACGACCGCGCTCACGGTGACCATCCCGTTGATGAAGAAGTAGATGAAGATGGAAAAGGCGGTGCCGGTGAGCGGGGGCAGCACGACCGTGAAGAACGTCCGCCCCCGGCCCGCCCCCAGGCTGACGGCCGCCTCCTCGCTGGCGGGGTCCATCTGCTTGAGCGCGTTCATGGCGGCGAGGACGGCCACCGGGAGCTTCCAGAACACGACGGAGGCGACGAGGATCCACAGCGTGCCCGTGAGCAGCAGGGGCGGCACGTTGAAGGCGATGATGTAGCCGACGCCGATGACGGTGCCGGGCAGCGCCGCCGGCAGCAGGCTCAGGAACTCGATGGACGACCGTCCCGGCAGCCGCGTGCGTTCCACCACGTAGGCGGCCGCGATCGCGAGCACGGTGCCCGCTCCGCCCGCCGCCACCGCCAGCTTCACGCTGTTCCACACCGGCCACGCGCCCTCCGCGGTGGAGGCAAACGCGTAGTGCGCGAGCGAGAGCGTCCAGTCGCTGCCCCACAACCGCACCACCGACCCCAGCGGGATGAGCGCGTAGATGGCGGCGATGACGAGCGCGATGCCGCCCGCCAGGATGGCGAGCGGCCAGCGCACGGCGGGCGGCGTGAGCCGTGGCGCGCTGCGGCCGCCCGCCGTCACCGCCACGTACGAGCGCGCGCCCACCACGTAGGCGTTGACGAGATAGGCGAGCAGACAGGGCACGATCAGCACGACGCTCATGGTGGCGGCGGCGGCAAAGTCGTTCATGCCGATGACCTGCGCGTAGATCTCGGTGGCGAGCACGTTGTAGCGCCCGCCGATGAGGATGGGGTTGCCGAAGTCCGTCATGCAGAGGATGAACACGACGAGGGCGGCGGACGCCAGCCCCGGCCGCGCCAGCGCCAGCGTCACCCGCCGCAGCGTGGTGAGCGGTCCCGCCCCCAGGTTCTCGGCCGCCTCCTCGAGGGCGACGTCCATGTTGCCGAGCACGTTGGCGAGCAGGATGTACGCCTGCGGCAGGAACGTGAAGACCTGCGCGATCACGATGCCGTGGAAGCCGTAGATCGACCAGTCGAGCCCGAGTGCGCGCGTGACGACGCCGTTGCGGCCGAGGAGCAGGATGAACGCCAGCGACACGAGGAAGGGCGGGGCGATGAGCGGGATGAGGCTCATGAGCGACAGGAAGCGCTTGCCCGGCACCGTCGTGCGCGTGACCGCGTACGCGAGCACGAGGGCCACCGCCACCGTGATGACGGTGGACGTGAGCGACACGAGCAGGCTGTTCAACAGAATACGCAGGAGCCGCCAGGTGCCGAAGAAGCTCTGGTAGTGGCCGAGCGTGACGCCGCCGGCGTCCGACAGGCTGAGCGCGAGCACCCGCAGCACGGGCCACGCCACGAAGGTGAGCAGCAGGAGCAGGATGGCGGCGCCGGTGGCGGCCACTGCGGCGTCGCCGGATGCCAGTCGGGAGGGCGCGCGCGCGGCGAGGGAGCGCGCCACCTCAGCCCGCGGTGAAGCCGCCGTCCACCACCAGCTCGGCGCCGGTCATGAACGAGGACTCGTCGCTGGCCAGGAAGAGCGCGACGTTGGCGATGTCCCTCGGCCTGCCGATGCGGCCGAGGGGAATGTCCGTCTCGAATTCCTTGCGGATGGCGTCGGTGAGGTAGGGCGCCTGCAGGGGCGTGTCGATGATGCCGGGATGGATCACGTTGCAGCGCACCTGGTCACGGGCGAACTGGATGGCGAGCGACTTCGTGAGCGAGATGAGCCCGCCCTTGGCCGCCGTGTAGGCGTCCTGCGCGCGGGTGAAGCCCACCAGCGCGGACACCGAGCCCATGTTGATGATGGACCCGCCCCCCGCCGCCTGCAGATGCGGGATGCCGTGCTTGGTCACCCAGAAGACCGACTTGAGGTTGATCGCCATCACGCGGTCCCAGGCGTCGTTGTCCGTCTCCAGCACGGAGCGGTCGCGGTCCTTCCACAGGACGCCCGCGTTGTTGTACAGGACGTGCAGGGCGCCGAAGCGCCGCACGCCCTCCGCGATCATGCGCGCGACGTCGGCCTCCAGGGCCACGTCGCCTTTCACCGCCAGCGCCTCGCCCCCGGCGCGCTCGACGAGGCTTACTGTCTCCTCCGCCGCCGTGCCGTCGATGTCGGCCACGATCACGCGCGCCCCGTGCTCGGCGAAGAGCACGGCCGCCTCGCGCCCCATGCCCATCCCCGCCCCCGTGATGAACGCCACCTTGCCCTTCAGTCGGTCACCCATCGATCACTTTCCTACGCCCGTCCCCGGGGCGATCAAAAGGGTCCGGATGCGAGGCGGCGAGGAGTTCCCGACCTGCGACGTAGGCCGCCGACGTCGCAGGGAGGGAACGACGAGCCAACGAAGCAGAGGGGCCCTTTTCATCGCCCCGCCTCAGATCCTCTCGAAGTTGCGGATGAGCTCCCAGTCGGTGACGGCCTGATCGAAGGTCTGCTGTTCCAGCTTGGCGGCGTGCACGTAATGACTGACCACGCGCTCGCCGAAGGCGGCGCGGGCGACCTTGGAGCGCTCGAGCTCGGCGATCGCCTCCCGCAGCGTCCTGGGCACCTGGGGCAGCGAGGCGTCCTCGTACGCGTTGCCGTCGTACAGCTTCGGCGCCTTCAGCTTGGCGGACACGCCGTGCAGGCCGGCGGCCACGGTGGCGGCGAAGGCGAGGTACGGATTGGCGTCGGCGCCGGGAATCCGGTTCTCCACGCGGAAGCTCGAGCCGTCGCCGCAGAGGCGGAAGCCGCAGGTGCGATTGTCCCAGGCCGCCACGATTCGCGTGGGCGCGAAGGAGCCCGACTGGTAGCGCTTGTACGAGTTGACGCCCGGCGCGTAGAAGTACGCGAGCTCGCGGGCCATCGCGATCTGGCCGGCGAGCCACGACCCGAAGAGCGGAGTGCCGGAGGGATGCTTGCCGGCCGGCCTCGCCTCGGGAAAGAGCGCCTTGCGCCCGGCGCGGTCCCACAGCGACGAGTGCAGGTGGAACGAGGAGCCGGCCGCCCCCGCGTCGTACTTGGCCATGAAGGTGATGGAGCACCCCTGCTGGTGCGCGATCTCCTTGGCGCCGTGCTTGTAGAGGGCGGCGCGGTCGGCCATCTCGAGGGCCTCGGCGTAGACGAGGTTGATCTCCTCCTGGCCGCGCCCCCACTCGCCCTTCGACGTCTCCACCTCGATGCCCGCCGCTTCCATCCCGTTGCGGATGGCCTGGATCAGCGGCTCCTCCTTCGACGTCTGGAGGATGTGATAGTCCTCGAGGTATCCCGAGACGGGCGTGAGCCCCTGGAAGCGCTTGGCGCGCGCCTCGTCGAACGACTCGCGGAAGCAGTACAGCTCGAATTCCGCCGCCAGCTTGACCGTGTAGCCGAGCGCGGCCGCGCGCTCGAGCTGGCGCCGGAGCACCCAGCGCGGCGCCTCCTCGACGGGCTCGCCCTCCTCGGTATAGACGTCGCAGAAGACGAGCGCGGTGCGGCTCAGCCACGGGATCACGCGCAGCGTGCCGAGGTCGGGGACCATCTTCATGTCGCCGTAGCCGCGCTCCCACGAGGTGAGCGTGAAGCCGGGCAGCGGCTCCATCTCCATGTCGACGGTGAAGAGGTAGATGCAGGCGTGCACGCCGTGCTCGAGCACGTGGTCCACGAAGTGCCGGCCCACGACGCGCTTGCCGAGCAGGCGTCCGTACCCGTCGGGGAACACGGTGAGGACGGTGTCGATCTCGCCTTGGCGAACCGCCGCTTCCAGCGCTTTGGCGTCGATCCGGCCCGGCATGACGCGGATAGTAGCGCGGATGCACGCGGTGTGTCATCCTGCTCGCCGTGCCTGCGTCGGAGCGCCGGGTCGTCGTCGCGTGGACGCTGTACGACTTCGGCAATTCCGCGTTCGCCGCCATCATCCAGGCCACCGTCTTCCCCGTCTTCTTCGCCAGCGCCGTCGTCGGCAACGCGGAGGGCCGCGGCGATTTCTGGTGGGGGCTGATGGGCTCCACGGCGATGGGCCTCGTCGCCGTCAGCTCGCCGCTGCTGGGGGGTATCGCCGATCACGCCGGCGTGCGCAAGCCGCTCCTCGTCGGGTTCACGCTCGTGTCCGTCGCCGCCACCGCGCTGCTGGCGACGCTCGAGCCGGGCATGCTCGTGCGCGGCTTCATCCTGGGCGTGACGGCCATGGTCAGCTACGAGGTCGCGTTCGTGTACTACAACTCGTACCTGCCGCGCATCGCGCCGCCCCACCGCATGGGGCGGGTGTCGGCGGCGGGCTTCGCCGTCGGCTACTTCGGCTCTCTCGTCGCCTTCCTGGTCGCCTACCCGCTCCTCGGCGCGCAGGCGTACTGGGCGTGCTTCATCACCGCCGCCGCGCAGTTCCTGATATTCGCCCTCCCCGCCTTCCTGCTCCTGCCCGCCGACACCCGCCACGGGATCCCGTTCCTGACCGCCGTCGGCCGCGGCGCGCGCGAGACCCGCGCCACGCTCAGGGAGATCCTCACCGACCCCGAGCGCGCGCAGCTCAAGCGGTTTCTCACCGCGTATTTCGTCTACGAGGACGGTGTCAACACGGTGATCGCCTTCTCCGCCATCTTCGCCGGCAAGACGCTGGGCTTCACGCTGCCGGAGACGATCGGCCTCTTCATGGTCGTGCAGGTGACCGCGCTCATCGGATCGGCGGCATGGGCGAAGCCCACCGATCTCCGCGGGCCGCGCTTCGTCATCCTCATCACGCTCGTGCAGTGGACGCTCGTCACGGTCCTCGCCTACTTCGTGACCGCCAAGTGGCAGTTCTGGGTGGTGGCCGTCCTCGCCGGCACCGGCCTCGGCGCCATCCAGGCCGCCAGCCGCGCCTTCATGGCGAGGCTGGTGCCGGCGGGACGGGAAGCGGAGTTCTTCGGCTTCTACTCGCTGGTCGGCAAGACGGGCGCGATCGCCGGCCCCATCGTCTTCGGCATGGTCTCCTGGCTCATGGGGGGCGACCAGCGCACGGCCATCCTCACCGTCGGCCTCTTCTTCCTGGTGGGCGGCCTTCTGCTCCGCCGGGTGACCGCGGGAGGGCCGGCCGAGAGAGCGCTAGCCGAAGCGTAGAGGGACGGGCGGGATGAGCAGGACGAAGAGGGCCAGACACGCCCAGCCCGCGAGGCGGCGTCCGGGCGAGAGCGGCGTGACGTCGTCCAGCGGCGCGCCGTGGGCGAAGCCGATCAGGAAGAAGATGAGCGCCGCCCACACGAACCAGTTCATGGCCATGGTGACGACGCCGAGCACGAGGGTGGCGCCGAAGACGGCGAACCCGACCATGCGGTGGCGACGGCCGAAGAGCGCGTAGGCGATGCGCCCGCCGTCGAGCTGGCCCACCGGGAACAGGTTGAGCGCGGTCACGAAGAGGCCCACCCAGCCCGCATCCGCGATGGGATGCGTGTACACGACCATCCCCGCGGGCACCGTCCCCATGGTGAGCCAGGTGAGGAGCATCGTCACCGCGGAATCGCCCACTCTCAGGTATTCACCCGCAGGCGCCGGCTGCAGCGTCGACCACGTGAGGCCGAGGATCATGGCGGGCAGCGCGAGCACGAAGCCGGCGAGCGGGCCCGCGGCGGCGATGTCGAAGAGGGCGTTGCGATCGCGCACGGCCGAGCGCATCCGGATGATGGCGCCCAGGGTGCCGAAGAGAAAGAGGGGCGGCGGCGCCGGGATGAAATAGGGCAGGCTCACCGCGGCGCGGTAGTGGCGCGCCGTGAAGTAGTGGCCGAACTCGTGCACGCCCAGGATGCCGATGAGGGTGGCCGCGAAGGGCACGCCCGCGAGCAGCCACGTCGGCCTCACCGTGAAGTCCACCACGCCCGCGTGCATCGCGCCCGCCAGTAACGTCGACACGCACGTGAGCGCGAAGAGCGCCACGCTCAGCGCCACGCGCGGCCGCTCGACGGGGTCCGTCACCGGCCACGCCTGCACGACGACCCCGCCCGCGGAGCCGGTGCGCACGAACGGTGTGTAGCCGTGCGGACGGAATCGCTGGAGCATCAGGGCGGACGCGCGCGCCGCATCGACGGTGAGGGTGCCGCGAAAGACGATGACGCCGCCGCGGATCTGGCGGTCGTGCACGACGAGGATGTCGGCGATGCTCGTGCGAAGGGCTTCTTCCGTGGCCAGCAGGTCTTCCGCCGGCGGCTCGCCCGGCCCCGCCGTCCGCCGCCGCCACCAGCGCATGGCTCAGCCTACCACGCCGCCACCGCCGCCACCGCCCGCCGCACCGCCGGTAATCCGCCCTCCAAGTAGATGGCGCCCAGCACCGCCTCCAGCGCCGTGGCCAGGATCGACTCGCGCGCGCGCCCTCCCGTGGCGTCTTCTCCCCGCCCCAGGCGCAGCATGGCGCCGAGCTCCAGCTCCTCGGCCCATCGCGCGAGATTGACACCGGACACCAGCTCCGCCCGCCGCGGCGTCAACACCCCCACCGGCGCATCTCCATCCAGCGCGAGCAGATACTCCGCCACCACCAACGCCAGCGCCGCATCGCCGACGAACGCGAGCCCGTCGTTATGCAGACAGGGAAGATGCTCGTTCGCGTAGGAGGAATGGGTCAACGCCCGTTCGAAGAGAGACGGATCCGCGAACCGATGTCCGAGGCGGCGCTCCATCGCCGCACGCCGCAAGGCCGACGGGGTCGCGGGGTTCAGCGTCCTGGGTGCTTAGCCGCGGTACTTGCGAAACGCCAGCGTCGCGTTCGTGCCGCCAAACCCGAACGCATTCGACAGCGCAATCTCGACGTCCTGCTTGCGCGCCACGTTGGGGATGTAGTCCAGGTCGCAGTCGGGATCGGGCGTGTCGTAGTTGATGGTGGGCGGCAGCACGCCGTGATGCAGGGCGAGCGTGGTGGCGACCGCCTCGATGCCGCCCGCGGCGCCCAGCAGGTGGCCCGTCATGGACTTCGTGGACGAGATCGCCAGCCGGCGCGCGTGGTCGCCGAAGACGCGCTTGATGGCGAGCGTCTCGAACTTGTCGTTGTACGGCGTCGACGTCCCGTGCGCGTTGATGTAGCCGATGTCGCCGGGGGCGAGGCCGCCGTCGCGCAGCGCCTCCGCCATGGCGCGCGCCGCGCCTTCGCCTTCGGGCTCGGGCGCCGTCATGTGATGGGCATCGCCCGTCATGCCGTACCCGAGCACCTCCGAGTAGATCCGCGCATCGCGCCGGAGGGCGTGCTCGAGCGACTCCAGCACGACGATGCCCCCGCCCTCGCCGCACACGAAGCCGTCGCGCCCGGCATCGAAGGGCCGGGAGGCCTTCTCGGGCTCGTCGTTGCGCGTCGACATCGCCTTCATGGAGCAGAAGCCGGCGATGGTGAGCGGCACGATGATCGCCTCCGCCCCCCCCGCGATCATGATGTCCGCCACCCCGCGCTGGATGAGCTTGAAGGCGTCGCCGATGGCGTGGTTACCGGTGGCGCAGGCGGTGACCACGGCGGAGTTGGGCCCCTTCGCCCCGTAGCGCATGGAGACGAGGCCCGAGGCCATGTTGATGATGAGCATGGGCACGAAGAAGGGCGACACGCGGTCGGGGCCCTTCTCGAGGAGCGTCTTGTGCGAGTCGAGGAGCGTGGTGATGCCGCCGATCCCGGAGCCGATGAGCACGCCGAAACGCGTGCTGTCGACCTTGCCGGTGTCGAGGCCGGCGTCCTCCACCGCCATCGCGCTGCAGGCGACGGCGTACTGCAGATAGGGATCGAGGCGCCGCGCCTCCTTCTTGTCCACGTACTTCAGGGGATCGAAGTTACGGACCTCGCCCGCGATGCGGGTGACGTAGTGGAACTCACCCCCCGCCGTCTTCGTCGTCGCGTCGAACTTGGTGATGGGCCCCACGCCCGACTTGCCCTGGAGGAGCGCGGACCAGAACTCGTCGACGGTGTTGCCCACCGGCGTGAGGGCGCCGAGGCCGGTGACGACGACACGCGGAGCATCCACTACTTACGAGTTGTCCTTGATGTACTGGACGGCGTCGCCCACCGTGGCGATCTTCTCGGCATCCTCGTCCGGGATCTGGATGTCGAAGTGCTCCTCGAGGGCCATGACCAGCTCGACGGTGTCGAGGGAATCGGCGCCCAGGTCCTCGATGAACTTCGCGGCGGGGGTGACGTCGTCCTCTTCCACGCCGAGCTGCTCGATGATGATTTCCTTGACCTTGTCCTCGACTGACTTCGCCATGAACCCGTCACCTCCGGAAGAGTGAGAAGCGCTGTCCTCGCTACATGTACAGGCCGCCGTTGACGTGGAAGACCTGGCCCGTGATATAGGCCGCCCCGTCTCCGGCGAGGAATCCTACCATTTCAGCCACGTCGCGGGCGGTGCCGATCCGCTTGAGCGGCACCTGGGCGAGCAGCGCCTCGCGCGCCTCGGCGGGAATGGCGGCAGCCATGTCCGTGTCGATCAGGCCCGGCGCCACCGCGTTGACCAGGATCGACCAGTGCGCCAGCTCGCGCGCGGAGGCCTTGGTGAACCCGATGAGCCCGGCCTTCGCCGCCGAGTAATTCACCTGCCCTGCGTTGCCCATCGCCCCCGCCGTGGAGGCGATGTTGATGACGCGGCCGCCGCTCTTCTGCCGCACGAGCGCCTTGGTGACCGCGCGGGTCATCAGGAACGCGCCGCGCAGGTTCACGTCCATCACGCGGTCCCAGTCCTCGTCCTTCATGCGCACGAGGAGGCCGTCGCGGGTGATCCCGGCATTGTTGACGAGGACGTCGACGCGGCCGAAGCGCTCCTTCGTCCTCTCCACGAGCGCATCCGCATCCTCGCGCCTGGCGGCGTCGGCGACGACGGCAAGGGCCGATCCACCACGCTCTTCCAGCTGCTTCACGGTCGACTGCAGCCGGTCGGCGTCGCGCCCCGAGACTACCACGGCCGCTCCGTGCTCTGCCAGCCAGGCGGCGATGGCGGCGCCGATGCCGCGGCTGCCGCCGGTCACGATGGCCACCCGGCCCGCCAGCGGCGCCTCGCTCACTTCGCCACGCCCTGCGCGAGCGCCCGCTCCAGCCCCTCGGGGTCCTCGATGGACACCCCGCGCGCGCCCTCGACGACGCGCTTGACGAGCGCCGTCAGCACGCGGCCCGGCCCCACCTCCACGAAGGCGGTGGCGCCTTCCGAAGCGAGACGCCGCATGCAGTCGGTCCAGCGCACCGGGCTCGCCACCTGGCGCAGCAGGAAGGGCGCCACCTCCGCCGCCGCGCGCGTGACCCCCGCGTCCACGTTGCGCACCACGGGCAGCGCCGGATCGACGACGGCGATCGACGCGAGGTCGCCCGCGAGGCGGTCGGCCGCGGGCGCCATGAGCGAGCAGTGAAAGGGCGCGCTCACCGGCAGCAGCACGCTCTTGCGGCCCCCGCGCTCGGCGGCCAGCGCCACCGCCCGCTCCACCGCGCGGCGATGGCCGGCGATGACGATCTGCTGCTGCGAGTTGATGTTGGCGATCTCCACCACCTCGCCGCGCGCGGCCTCGCCGCACACCTGCTCCACCACCGCCAGCTCGAGGCCCATGATGGCGGCCATGGCGCCCGTGCCCACCGGCACCGCCGCCTGCATGTACTCGCCGCGCTTGCGCACCAGACGCACCGCATCCGCCAGGCGCAGGGCGCCCGCCACCACCAGCGCCGAGTACTCGCCGAGGCTGTGCCCGGCCGCGATGGCGGGACGCAGGCCGCGCTCCGCGCAGGCGGCGGCGGCGGCGACGCTGGCGACGAGCACGGCGGGCTGCGTGGTGGCGGTGAGCGCGAGATCGGACTCGGGGCCGTCGAACATCACGCGCGAGAGGTCGAAGCCGAGCGCGTCGTTGGCCTCCGCGAAGACTTCCTTGGCCGCGGACGAGGTGTCATGGAAGGTCCGACCCATGCCGATCGCCTGCGAGCCCTGACCGGGGAAGAGGAAGGCGATCATCTAATAGCGCAGGAGGGCGGCGCCCCAGGTGACGCCGCCGCCGAAGGCCGCCATGAGCACGAGGTCGCCGCGCTTGAGCCGGCCGGCGGAGACGGCCTCCTCGAGGGCGACGTAGACGGAGGCGGCGCCCGTGTTGCCGTAGCGCTCGACGTTGAGGAACACCTTGTCCATCGGCATCGCGAGGCGCTTGCACGCCGCTTCGATGATGCGCAGGTTCGCCTGGTGCGGAATGAAGAGGTCGATGTCGGACACCTTGAGGGCGTGACGGGCCAGGATCGTCTCGCCGCACTCCACGAACATGCGCACCGCGATCTTGAACAGCTCGCTGCCTTTCATCTTCGCGTAGTGCAGCTTGCGGTCGATCGTGTCGTGGGAGGCGGGCGTCTTGGTGCCGCCGCCCTCCATGTAGAGCAGCTCCCAGTAGCGGCCGTCCGAGTACAGGTCCGTGTCGATGATGCCCGTGTCCTCCTCCGTCGCTTCCAGCACGACGGCGCCGGCGGCGTCGGCGAGGAGGACACACGTGCCGCGGTCGGTGAAATCGGTCACGCGCGACAGCATCTCGGCGCCGATGCACAGCACGCGACGGTACTTGCCCGTCTGCACGTATTGCGCGGCCACGGAGAGGCTGTAGATCGACGCCGTGCAGGCCGCCCACACGTCCACGGAGCCGATGCGCCGGCACCCGAGCTTCTGCTGCACGAAGTTGGCGGTGGACGGAAACTGCATGTCGGCGGTGGTCGTCCCTACCACGATGAAGTCGATGTCCTCGGGGGTGAGGTTCGCGCGCTCCAGCGCCTGCAGCGACGCTTTCACCGCCATGTCGGAGGTGGTCTCGTCGTCGTCGGCGATGTGCCGCTCGCGGATGCCGCTGCGCTGCACGATCCACTCGTCGCTGGTGTTGACCATCGTCTCGAGATCGGCATTGGTGAGGATACGCTTGGGCGCGTAGGCGCCCACGCCGATGATTCTGGCCCGCGTCATTCGCGCCCCCCTGCGAGGCCGCCGCGCGCGACCTCGGCTTCCAGCGCCGCCCGGATGTGCTCGTTCAGCCCCGACTTGCCCCACTCCCCCGCCACCCGCACGGCGTTCTTGATGGCCTTCACGGGCGAGGCGCCGTGACAGATGATGGCGCCGCCGTCGATGCCGAGCAGGGGCGCGCCGCCCATCTCCGTGTAGTCCACCCGCTTCTTGAAGCGCGCGAAGGCGGGCGTGGCGAGGGCCGCGCCCAGCCGGGAGCGGACGTCGCGCGTGAGCTCCTCCTTCATCATGGCCCCGATCATCTCGGCGAGGCTTTCGGAGATCTTCAGCGCCACGTTGCCGGTGAAGCCGTCCGTGACGACCACGTCGCAGGCGCCGTTGTAGATGTCGCGTCCCTCCACGTTGCCCGCGAAGTTGAGCGACGACTCCTTGAGCAGCTCGAAGGCTTCGCGGGTGAGGTCGTTGCCCTTGCCTTCCTCCTCGCCCACGGAGAGCAGGCCCACGCGCGGCCGCTCGACGCCGAGGATGTCACGGGCGTACACGTGGCCCATGAGGGCGTACTGGAAGAGGTGCCACGGCTTGGGGGCGACGTTGGCGCCCACGTCGAGGAGCACGGTGTACCGCTTGAGGCTCGGCAGCACGGTGGCGATGGCGGGACGGTCGATGCCGCGCAGGACGCCGATGACGAACATGGAGATCGCCATCGCGGCCCCCGTGTTGCCGGCGGAGACGAACGCAGAGGCCTTGCCGTCGCGCACGAGCTCGGCCGCCACGCGGAGCGAGGAGTCGCGCTTGCGCCGCAGTGCCAGGGAGGGTGTTTCCGCCATGCCGACCACCTGGGTGGCGTGGCGCACCTCGATGTCCAGGTGCCGGACACCGAGACGGGTGAGCTCGTGCTCGATGGCGGCGGTATCACCGACGAGAATGACGGAGGCGCCGAGCTCGCGGACGGCGGCCACCGCGCCCTCGACCACCACGGCCGGGCCATGGTCGCCCCCCATGGCGTCGACAGCGATCTTCATCCGGAGTGGGGGGTGAACTACGCCCCCTCGGTGGACACGATCTCGCGGCCCTTGTAGTAGCCGCACTTGGCGCACACGCGATGGGGCTGCTTCGTCTCCCGGCACTGCGGGCACACGGCCCGGGTGGGTGCGGAGAGCTTGTAGTGGGTGCGGCGCTTGCGCCCGCGGGTGACGGAGTGACGTCGTTTCGGCAGCGGCATTGGAGAGGGTCCCCTTAACTGAGTTTGAGATCCTTGAGTACGGCCAGGCGCGGATCCGGCGCCCGCTGCGCGCACGCGCATTCCACCACGTTGCGGTTGCCGCCGCACACGGGGCAGAGGCCCCGGCAATCCTCGCGGCACAGCGGCTTCATCGGCAGCGCCAGCGTCGTCTCCGTCTCCACCACGCGCGCGACGTCGACTTCACCGTTGGCGTAAAAGTCCACGTCCAGATCGTCGGCGGCCAGCTCGACGGGATCCGCCGTCGCCGGTCGGGGCAGCAGCCGCACGTCGATGGTGGCGTTCACGCGGGCGGGCAACGTCTCCAGGCAGCGCCCGCACGTCTGAGGCACCATGGCCGACAGCTGCCCCTGCACGACGACGTCGACGCCGTCCGGCTTCACCTCGAGGTGGACGCGCTCGAGATGCCACGACGGATCGCCGAAGGCGCCGGCCAGCGCCGTGACGTCGTCGATCGTCACCCCTTCGCCCTGCAGATCGGACACGCGGATCATCATGGCTGAAAAAACCTGCGTCAAGTGTGCGTAAGTGTTCGTCGTTAAAGAATTCTTCTCGGAACCGGATCAGTATATCGGCGCCGATAGGGCAAGTCAACGCGTTTGACCCCCCCTGGGTGCTCTGCTACGCTCTGTTTCGCAAAACGTTTTTGGCCTTCGGTGAGGAGGTTCCCGTCATGTCGAACATGTTCAAGACCGCCGTGCTGCTGGCCGTGCTCACGGCGATGCTGGTGGTCCTCGGCGGCGCCCTCGGCGGCCGCGAGGGCATGATGATCGCCTTCGTTTTCGCCCTGGTGATGAACTTCGCGAGCTACTGGTTCTCGGACAAGATGGTGCTCGCGATGTATCGCGCCAAGCCCGTGGACGAGCGGCAGGCGCCCGGCCTGTACGCAATGGTGCGCCGCCTCGCCGCCCGCGCCAACATCCCGATGCCGCGCGTCTATATCGTCCCCTCCGAGACGCCGAACGCCTTCGCCACCGGCCGCAATCCCGAGCACGCGGTGATCGCGGTGACGGAAGGCATCATGCGCATCCTCGACGACGACGAGCTGGAGGGTGTCCTCGCCCACGAGCTCGCGCACGTGGCCAACCGCGACGTGCTCATCTCCACCATCGCCGCCACGCTCGCCGGCGCCATCACGTACCTGGCCCACATGGCGCAGTGGGGGGCGATGTTCGGCGGCGGGCGCCACGACGGCGAGCGCGGCCACCCCTTCGCCATGATCGCCCTCGCCGTGCTGGCGCCTGTGGCCGCCATGGTGGTGCAGATGGCAGTGTCGCGGTCGCGCGAGTTCCAGGCGGACGCCACCGGGGCCCGCTACGCAGGACGGACGTGGGGGCTCGCCAAGGCGCTGGAGAAGATGGAGATCGCCGCGCACCGCGTGCCGATGCACGCCAACCCCGCCACCGCGCACATGTTCATCGTCAATCCGCTCACGGGCTCGGGCCTGATGAAGCTCTTCTCGACGCACCCCCCCATGGAAGAGCGCATCGCCCGCCTCCGCTCCATGAGGCTCGCGTAAGATTCTTCACCGGATGGGGGGCCTCGAAGGGCCCCCCAAACCCCCCGGACGCTCGCACGCATCCCGGGAAACCCGGGACGCGCCTCGGTTGTCAGTCCCTCTCCGGTGAGCGTGAACGACCTTCTGGTCGACGGCCGGCTCGTGCGCCGGTGGCTGGCGTGGGGCTTCGTGTGGCTGCTCGTGTTTCCCACCGTGGGCGCCCTCGTGTCGGCGAAGTTCAACTATCCGGAGTTCCTCGGCAACGTCGCGTGGCTCAGCTTCGGGCGCCTGCGGCCCGTGCACGTCAACGGCGTCGTGTGGGGCGCCTTCTCCACGCTGTTCCTCGGCCTCTGCTACTACATCGTGCCCCGCCTGTGCGGGGTACGGGTGTGGCGCGAGGGCTGGGGCCACGCGCTGGCGTGGATCTGGAATCTCAACCTCGTCGCCGCCATGGCGCTCATCCTCGCGGGCTGGAACCGGGGCTGGGAAGTGGGCGAGCTCCCCCTCGCCAACGTGGTGGTCGTCTTCGCCGTCATCCTCGGCGTCACCGTGCAGATGCTGATGACGATTCGCCACCGGACCGAGCGCCCGCTGTACGTGTCGCTGTGGTATCTGATCGCGGCCCTCATCTGGACGGACGCCAACCTCGTCCTGCTCGTCGTCGGCCCCGACCACATGCCCGGGATCAACAACGCCGCCTGGCACGGCCTCTTCCTGCATTACGTGGTGGGGCTGTGGATCACGCCCGCCGGCTACGTGCTCATCTACTACTTCCTGCCCGCCAGCGTGCGGGCGCCGATTTACAGCCACAAGCTGTCGCTGATCGGCTTCTGGTCGCTCGCCTTCTTCTATCCGTTCGTCGGCATCCACCATTACCTGTACTCGCCCATCGCGGCATGGGCGCAGACGATCGCCATCGTGTCGTCGATGATGCTCATCGTGCCCGTGTGGACCGTCCTGCAGAACTTCTTCGGCACCATGATCGGGCAATGGCGCGAGTTCGGGCGCAACCTGCCCGCGAAGTTCCTCATCACGGGCGCCGTGCTCTACCTGGTGGGCTGCTTCCAGGGCTCCATCGAGGCGCTGCGCACGCTGCAGGAGCCCACCCACTTCACGGACTTCGTCGTCGGCCACGCCCATCTCACGATCTTCGGCACCTTCGTCATCTGGGCCATCGGCGGCGCCGTGTACGTGTGGCCACGGCTGGCGGGCGCGCCCCTGTGGTCGTTCCGGCTCGGCAACTGGTCGTACTGGCTCATCACGCTCGGGATCTCCTCGATGGCCCTCGTCCTCACCGCCCAGGGGTTGCAGCAGGGCTTCATGCTGATGGCCGGCGTGGAGTTCGTGGACACGATGACGGCCATCCGCCCGTACTGGTGGATCCGCACCATGACGGGCATCGCGATGGACATCGGCATATCACTGCTGATCTACAACCTCATGCGCACGTCCGCCGCCGGCGCGCGCCACGGGCTCGTGCCCCTCGTCCGGCCCGCGGAGCAGCGGCCGTGAGGTCGATCAAGTCGCTCGCGCTCGGCGCCGGGTTCTTCTTCGTCACCCTCGCCATGTTCGTGCAGGGCGTCCTGCCCTCTATGGCACCGGAGGCGCGCACCACGCGGGTGACGCGCGCGGTGCGCACGGAGCTGGGCGACGTGAAGTGGGTGCGCTACCCCAGCGCCGACTACTCCGCGCTCGAGCGGCGCGGGCAGGCCGTGTACATCCGCGAAGGCTGCTGGTACTGCCACAGCCAGTACGTGCGGCCGGTGGCGGGCGAGGCGCTGCGCTGGGGGCCCGTGTCGGAGGCGGGCGAATACGCCTTCGACCAGCCCCACCTCTTCGGCACGCGGCGCATCGGCCCCGACCTCACCCGGGTGGGCCTCAAGTACTCCGACGACTGGCACTACGCGCACACCTGGGACCCGCGCCTGACGGTGCCGGCCTCCATCATGCCGGGTTCCCCGTGGCTCTACGAGCGCACGACGGTGACGGTGCACGCAGAGGCGGCCGGCCTCACGATGGCGCCGGCGCCCGCGCTGCGCCGCTACTTCACGATGAACCCGGCGCACCAGGTGCTGCTCTTCCCCAACGAGGCCGGGCTGACCTTCGTGCGCCCGCGGCCCGACGGCGGCTTCCCGGTGGACGGCACGCCCGTGCTCGACCTCGCCGGGCGCACGGGTGCCGCAGCGCCGCTCACGGCCGTCGTGCTGCTGGCGCCGCGCGAGGATCTCGTCGGCCTCGTGCGCTATCTGCAGAAGCTCGGTACCAACCGCGGCGCCTGGCGCGACGTCTTCGAGCCGCAGGGCGTGACGGTGGGGGCGATGCAGGCGCCCGACAGCGAGGCGATGCGCGAGCTGGGCAAGCAGGTGTACGACCACCACTGCGTGGGCTGCCACGGCACGCGCGGCGACGGCGCCGGCCCCGCCGCCACCTTCCTGTCGCCGCGCCCGCGCGACTTCACGCTGGGCGTGTTCAAGTTCCACTCGACGCCCTCGGGAACCCTGCCCACCGAGGGCGACCTGTTCCGCACCATCACGCGCGGCGTGCGGTGGACGGCCATGCCGACCTGGCATGAGGTGAGCGACAAGGAGCGGATGGCCGTGGTGAGCTATCTCAAGACGCTGTCCACGCGCTGGGTGGAGGACACGCCGGAGCCGCCGCTCGTCATTCCCGCCGCGCCGCCGGCGACCGCGCAGACGCTCGTCAGAGGCAAGGCGCTCTACGCGCAGGCCAAGTGCGCCGAGTGCCACGGCGAGGGTGGCGCCGGCGACGGCCCGTCCGCCGCGCAGCTGAAGGACGACGTCGACCTGCCCATCCGGCCCGCCGATTTCACGCGTGGGCAGTTCAAGGGCGGCTCGCACGTGAGCGACATCTACCGCGCGATGACGGTCGGCCTCGATGGCACGCCCATGCCGTCCTATTCCGACTCGATGACGGACGACGAGCGGTGGGCGATCTCCTACTACGTCCTGTCGCTGTCCGCGTGGGCGGACCCGCTCACCGGCGAGCGACTGCGGCTGTCGCCGGCCGCGCGCGCGGCGCTCAACGGGCCGGAGGTGAAGGCCGCCTCGCCGCGGGCGCCGTTCGATCCCGCGGGCGCGGCCACGGGCGTGGCGGAGGCCGGGGGGCGCGCCTCGCGGCGCTACTATCCGGGGGTGCAGGAATGATGCTCGAGTACCTCCCGGGGGTGCAGGAATGATGCTCGAGTACCTCACGCTCGGCCAGTTCGTGGTGGCGGTGCTGATGGGCCTCGCCGCCGTGTGCGCGTTCGTGTGGGGCGCCGCCAGCGGCGCGCTGCGCGACGTGGAGGCGGCCAAGCACCAGGTGTTGCGGGCCGAGGATGACGCCGATGTCGCCTGAGGATCCCGGCGTGGAGGAGGACGGCCTGCACACGTTCGCCGGAGGCGAGATCCAGAGCCGCCATGGCATCGTCAACCGGTGGCTCATCGTCGTGTACGTCCTGCTCGCCCTCTGGGCCGTGTACTACCTGATCGCGTACTGGAACGGCCCATGACCGTCGAGCGCATCCTCATTCCACTCGCCGTCGTGAATCTGGCGCTGCTGGTGCTGGAAGCCCTCTTCAACGTCGCCGGCGCAATGTTCGGATTTTGAGCGCCGGCGTCGTCGCCGTCCTCCTCGCTCTCACCGCCCTCCATGCCGTGGGCTGGACGCGCCTCACGCGGCGATGCCCCGGGCCGTTGCGGCCGTGGCTGCTCGGCCGGCTCGCCGTGGGCATGGCCGGCATCGCGGCGCTGGCGGTGGCGCTCCTCGGCCTGCACGCCGCCGCGCACGAATCCTTCGTGGCCCACATGATCCAGCACCTGCTGCTGCTCGTCGTGGCCGCCCCCGCCCTCCTGCTCTCGGATCCGCTGGCAGCGGCGGCATGGGCGCTGCCGGCGCCCCTCCGGCGCCGATTGGGCTCCCTGCTCGCCGCGGGCACGCCGCTGCGCCGCGCGTGGCGGGCGCTCACCCGGATGCCGGTGGCGTGGACCGCCCATGCCCTGGCGCTGTGGCTCTGGCACGTGCCGGCGGCCTATTCCGCGGCGCTCGCGGATGCGCGCGTGCACGACCTCGAGCACCTGACGTTGTTCGCCAGTGCCGTGCTGTTCTGGTGGCCCGTCCTCGGCCGCGGGCGGTGGTCCGCGGCCGGCGGCGACAGCGCCCGCATCGTGTACGTCGTCCTCGGCGCCTTCCAGGGCGCGACCCTGGGCCTGGTGCTCCTCGTGAGTCCGGCGCCGCTGTATGCCTACACGCTCGAGGACCAGGTGCGGGGGGCGATCGTCATGCTGGCGGCAGGCGGGGCCATCAACATGGCGGCGGTCCTCGTCGTCGTCTACCGCTTCCTGGGCCGCGACGACGCGAGGGCCGTTTCCTTGACCGCCCTCCGACGCTAAGCGACAATCACTTGATGTGACGCATGGCCGCTGATCCTCTCATCCGTGTCACTGATCTGAGCCGGTCCTTCGGCGCTCACCGCGTGCTCGACGGCGTCAGCCTGGACGTCCGCCGCGGCGAGGCGGTGGCGCTGCTGGGCGCCAACGGCGCCGGCAAGACCACGCTCCTGAAGATCCTCGCCACCCTCACCCGTCCCACGCGCGGGCGCGCCGAGATCGACGGCCACGACTGCGTGCGGCAGGCCGAGCAGGTGCGCGAGCGCATCGGCGTCGTCGGCCACGGCGCCTGGGTGTACGACGACCTCACCGCCCTCGAGAACCTCACCTTCTGGCTCACCCTCGGCGGGCGGCGGCCGGAGCCGGGCGAGTTGCAGGCCGCGCTCGCCGAGGTCGACCTCGAGCGCGTGGCGGGCGACCGCGTGCGCACCTTCTCGGCAGGCATGAAGCGGCGCCTGGCGCTCGCGCGCTGCGCGCTCGCCCGACCGCGTGTGCTGCTGCTCGACGAGCCTTTCGGCGGCCTCGACCCCCGCGCGCGCAAGTGGCTGGAGGGGAGGCTGGAGGCCTTCAAGCGTGACGGCGCCGCGCTGCTGCTCGTGACCCACAGCTTCGGCCGCGAGCTGGGCATCGCCGACCGCGTCGCCATCCTCGCCGGCGGGCGCATCGCGCTCGACAGCCCGCGCGCGGGCCTGGCGCCCGACGACGTGCAGCGGCTGTACGCCGCGCACACGGAGGAGGCGCCGTGAGCTATGCGCGGCGCGCGCTCGTCGTCGCCTGGAAGGACCTGCTCGTGGAGCGGCGCTCGAAGGAGACGCTCAACGCGCTGCTGTTCTTCTCGCTGTTGCTGCTCTTCGTGTTCCAGCTTGCCCTCGGACCGGACCGCGAGCGCCTCGCCTCCGTGCTGCCGGGGCTGCTCTGGATCGGCTTCATCCTGAGCGGCCTGCTCGCGCTCGGGCGCACGTTCCTCCTCGAGCGCGAGCACGATTGCTGGGAGGGGCTGCTCCTCGCCCCCGGCGACAAGTCGGCCATCTACCTCGGCAAGCTCGCGGGCAACCTCGTGGTCATGGTGGCCGTGGAAGCGCTCGTGCTCGCGCTCTTCGTCCTCTTCTTCAACATCGACATCACGGGCGCCCTGCCCGGTCTGGCCCTCGTGATCGGGCTCGGCACCATCGGTCTGGCCGCCGTGGGCACGCTCTTCGCCGCCATGACGGCGCACCTGCGCGCCCGCGAGCTGCTCTTCCCCGTCCTCTTCCTGCCCATGGAGGTGCCGGTCCTGCTCGGAACCGTGCAGGCCACGGAGGCGTTGTTCCTCGGGGAGCCGCTGAGCGCGGTCTCGCACTGGCTGCAGCTGCTCCTCGCGGCCGATGTCATCTACCTGACGGCGGGCATCCTCACGTTCGATTTCATCCTGGAAGGGTGACGCACATGACGCGGATTCTGGGGTGGCTGGCGGCGGCAGGACTGGCGGCCGGGCTGGTGATGGCCTTCGCGGTGGCGCCGCGTGAGGCCACGCAAGGCAACGTGCAGCGCATCATGTACGTGCACGTGCCCGCGGTGCTGGTGGCGTACCTTGCCTTCGGTGTCGTCTTCGTCGGCTCCATCGCCTACCTGTGGAAGCGCGCGGAGGCGGCCGACCGCGTCGCCCGCGCCTGCGCGGAAGTCGGGCTCCTCTTCCTCGGCGTCAGCATCGCCACCGGCTCCATCTGGGGCAAGCCCACCTGGGGCACGTGGTGGACGTGGGATGCGCGCATCACGAGCGTGACCATCGTGTTCGTGATCTTCCTCGGCTACCTGCTCCTGCGCGGCATGACGGAGGACCCCGAGCGCGGCGCCCGCTATGCAGCGGTGCTGGGCATCCTGGGCGCCCTCAACATTCCGCTCGTGCACCAGTCGGTGAACTGGTGGCGGACGCTCCACCAGCCGGCCTCGATGCTCAAGGCGGGCGGCATCACGATGCCCGCGTCGATCCTGGTCCCGGTGCTCGTGAACGTCGCGGCCTTCGCCCTCCTCTGCGCCTACTTCGTGGTCAAGCGCGTGCGCCTGCTGGAAGCGGAGCGGGAGGCCCTCGCCTGATGCCCGACAACTGGGGCTTCGTCATCGCCGCCTACCTGCTCGCCGCCGCCGCCTTCGGCCTCTACTGGCGCCGCCTCTGCCGCCGCGAGCGCGCGCTGCGCGCCGCCCGCGCCGCACGCCCGGGGGCACGATGAAGACGCGCAAGCTCGCCATCGGCGGCGGCGTGATTGCGCTCGCGCTCGCCTACATGATCTACACGGGCGTCACGCAGTCGGCCGTCTACTTCGTCACGCCCTCGGAGCTGCAGGCCGCCCCGGTGGCGGGCAAGGCGTATCGCCTCGGCGGCATGGTGCAGCCCGGCACGCTCAGGTGGGAGCCGCGCAGCCTCGACCTCTCCTTCACGCTCTCCGACGGCAAGGCCACCGTGCCCGTCCGCCACAAGGGCACGGCGCCCGATCTCTTCGGCGAAGGTCGGGGAGCCGTCATCGAGGGAAGCTGGACCCCCGAGGGCTATTTCAAGGCCACGCTCATCCTCGCCAAGCATTCGGAGGAGTACGAGGCCCCGCACGACACCGCCGAGCCCGGCTACAAGGAGCTGATGAAGACGCTGCGCGGGGCGTCGCGGTGATCCCCGAGGTCGGCTCCGGCGCTCTCATCGTCGCCCTCGCCCTCGCGGTGTACGGCAGCGCCGCCGCCGCCGCGGGCGCGCGCACCGGCCGCGGCGCCCTCGTGGAATCGGCCCAGCACGCCGCGCTCGGCGTGTTCGGCCTCGTGAGCGCCTGCCTGCTGCTGCTCACGTACGCCTTCCTGACCTTCGACTTCTCCGTGCGCTACGTGGCGACGAACACGAATCTCGGCACGCCCTTCTACTACCGGATCACGGCCGTGTGGGGCGCGCTGGAGGGCTCCATCGTGCTGTGGGCGTGGATGCTGTCGCTCTACACGCTGCTCATCGTGCTCCGCCACCGCCACAACGCGCGCGAGCTCTACCCGTGGGTGCTCACCGTCATGCTGGCGGTGTCGGCGTTCTTCCTGCTCATCATGACGGTGCCCGCGCCCGTCTTCGAGCGGCTGTCGCCCATCCCCGCCGACGGCCGCGGCCTCAACCCGCTGCTGCAGGACTCGGGGATGATCACCCACCCCATCGCGCTCTATCTGGGCTTCACCGGCCTCACGGTGCCGTTCGCCTTCGCGATGGCGGCCCTCATCACGGGGCGCGTGGGCGATTTCTGGATCGCGACCACCCGGCGCTGGACCATCATCGCCTGGTACTTCCTGTCGCTGGGCCTGCTCATCGGCGGCTGGTGGAGCTATCACGTGCTGGGCTGGGGCGGGTACTGGGCGTGGGATCCGGTGGAGAACGCCGCCTTCATGCCGTGGCTGACGGCCACCGCGCTGCTGCACTCGGTGATGATCCAGGAGCGCCGGCGCATGATGCGGCTGTGGAACCTCGCGCTCGTCATCCTCACCTTCAGCCTCACGCTCTTCGGCACCTTCCTCACGCGCTCGGGCGTCATCGCCTCCGTGCACGCGTTCACGCAGGGCACCATCGGCATCTTCTTCCTGTGCTTCCTGGCGCTCGTGGTGCTCACCGCGCTCATCCTGCTCGCCTGGCGCTGGGACGCGCTCGCCGCCGAAGGCGAGCTGGACTCGGTCATCTCCCGGGAGTCGGCCTTCCTCCTCAACAACGTGCTGCTCATCGCGGCCACCTTCACCGTGTTCTTCGGCACCGTGTTCCCGCTCGTCTCGGAGGCGGTGCGCGGGGTGAAGGTGAGCGTGGGCGCCCCCTTCTTCAACCAGGTCAACGTGCCGCTCTTCCTGTCGCTCATCTTCCTGATGGGCGTGGGCCCCCTCATCGCGTGGCGGCGCGCGTCGCTGGACAACCTCAAGCGCAACTTCCTGTGGCCGGTGCTCATCGGCCTCGTCGCCGCCGCCGTCCTCAGCCTGCTCGGCGTGGGCTCCGCCCTCGCGGTGGCCGCCATCGCGCTCACGGCCTTCGTGGCCGCCACCATCGCCGTCGACGTCGTGCGGGCCACGCGCGCGCGTGTGCGGCTGGGCGAGAACCCGGTGCGGGCCGCGGGCGGCCTCCTGCTGCGCCACAACCGGCGCTACGGCGGCTTCATCGTCCACCTGGGCATCCTCGTCATCACCCTCGGCATCACGGGATCGCACGCGTGGTCGGTGCAGACGGAGACGACGCTGCAGCGGGGCGAGCACACCGACCTCGGCGGCTACCGCGTGCGCTTCGACGGCCTCAACGCCAGCGAGGAGTCCAACCACATGAAGGTGACCGGCACCTTCAGCGTCACCAACGGCCGCAACCTCTCCACGGTGCTGCTGCCGGCCAAGAAGTATTATCCACAGGAGCAGTCGCCGATCGCCTACGTGGACTACCGGCTGGGCCTGCTCGAGGACGTCTACCTCGTGCTGGGCGACTTCGCGCGCGACGGCTCGGAAGCGACCGTCAAGCTGCAGATCAACCGGCTCGTGAGCTGGATCTGGATCGGCGGTGCCATCCTCACCCTCGGTGCTGCGCTGTCGATCATGCCGGAGCGGCGGCGGCCGGCATGAGGCGCGGATGGAAATGGCTGCTGCCGCTGTCGGCGCTGCCCGTGCTGGCCCTCCTCGCCTACGGCTTTCGCGTCAACCCGCGCGACATCCCGTCGCCGCTGGTGGGCCGGCCCGCGGCCGCCTTCACGCTCACCGCTTTCGACGGGGCGACCGTGTCGCTGGAATCGTTGCGCGGCAAGGTCGCCGTCGTGAACTTCTGGGCCTCGTGGTGTTATCCGGCGTGCTACGACGAAGCCCCCGTCCTCGAGCGCGGCTGGCGCGCGTACCGCGACCGCGGCGTGGTCGTGGTGGGCGTGGCCATCCAGGACCAGACGGAGGCCGCGCAGAAATTCATTCGGGACTTCGGCCTCACCTTTCCCAACGCGCGCGACGTGACGGGCAAGGTGTCCGTCGACTACGGCGTGTACGGCGTCCCCGAGACGTTCTTCGTCTCGCGCGACGGCCGCATCCGTGGCAAGCACGTGGGCGCGGTCACCGACGACGTCTTCCGCACCCGGGTGGACGCGCTGCTGCAGGAGGGCGGGTGAGCCGGCCTCAGGCTCGCCCGTCACCGATGGGCGCCACCACGTCGTCCGCGCAGCGCTTGAGCGCCGCCGCCACGCGCCGCCGGGCGTCACCCCACTCCGCCGCCGCCTCCACCTCGTTGCGCGGCAGCACGCAGTCCGCCACGACGCCCGTGGTGCCGGCCACGCTGACGCGATAACGCTCATGATCCTCGGAAATGCCGATCACGGTGGCGTTGGGCGCCATCTTGGTGACGAGGTCTTCGATCATCTCCCGAGGCTCCATGGCGTGGGCTCCTCTCGTATCGCAATCGCGGACGGGTTACGGGCTGCAACGCGGGTGCCACTGACCCTGCTCTGGCTGCTGCTCGCCCTGGCCGCGGTGACGCCCGCGGCGGCGCAGCAACCCGCCACGCACGCCACCGAGCAAACGGTCTACGAGGTGTCCTCCGAGCTGCGGTGTGTGGTGTGCCAGAACCTCTCCGTGGCAGACTCGCCGTCGGAAATGGCGGGCCAGATGCGCGCCATCGTGCGCGACCGCCTGGCCGCCGGCGAAAGTCCGGAGCAGGTGCGCCAGTACTTCGTGGACCGGTATGGCGAGTGGATCCTGCTCTCGCCGCGGCGGCGCGGCTTCAACCTCGTCGTATGGGGCTTCCCCGTGGTCGCCGTCGCCGTCGGTCTCGCGGTGACCATCCTGCTCCTGCGGCGATGGACCCGCACAGGCCGCGCGCGGGCGACGCCGCCTGCCGTCGACGCCGCCATGAGCGCGCGCATCCGCCGCGAGATGGGCGAGGAGTCGTGACGGGCGTCCTCATCGCCGCCCTGGCCATCGGCGTTCCCGCCGTCGTGTTCACCGTGTGGCCCCTGCTGCGGCGCGGGGGCGCCACCACCGCCTTCCTGCCCCTGCCCGCCGACGGGCGCGAGCAGCTGCTCGAGCGCAAGCGCGCCGCGCTGCGGACGCTGCGCGAGCTGCAGTTCGAGCACGACTCCGGCCACGTCTCCGACGCGGATTACGCCGACCTGCGCGCGCGCTACGAAGGCGAGACGGCCGCGATCCTGACGGATCTCGACCGCCTCGGCCCGGCGCCGGCGGCGGCGGCGGCGCCCGTCGCGGCGGCGGCCGCCGGGCGGGGGCGTCGCGGCTGGCGCCACCCGCTCGCCATCGGCGCCGCCGCCGTCGCGCTCGTCGTCTTCGGCGTCACGCTCGGCGTCGGCATCGTGCGTTACACGGAGCCCGATCCCATGGCGGGGGTGCCGCCGGTAGGCTCGCGCCCGCTCGCCTCGCTCGCGCCCGCCGCGCCGGAGGGCGAGGCGCCCAGCGCCGCCAACGCGCCTCGGGGCCCCGTCACCCCCGAGATGCTCGCGGGCATGCTCGGAGCCGCGCGCGCCAGCCTCTTCGACGGCCGCTACAGCGAGGCGATCGCCGCCTACCAAGCCGTGCTCAAGCGCGAACCCAAGAACGTGGACGCCATCACCCACCTGGGGCTGATCGTGGCCATCGGCGGCCACGCCGACAGCGCCCTCGAGACCTTCGAGCGCGCCCTCGCCATCGACCCCGACTACCCCCCCGCCCTCCTGTACCGCGGCCAGGTCCTGCTCGAAGCCAGAAAGGACACCGCGGGCGCCATCAAATCATGGGAACACTTCCTGAAGGTCTCCCCACCCGGCGAAGATCGCGATCGCGTCTCCCGCATGATCTCCGACGCTCGTTCGGCTTCCCCACGTTAGGTCGGTCACGTTCCACCGCGGCGGGGGAGGGGGACGGGGCTCCTCCTGAAATCCGCGAGTTCCTGGAGTCGCGCTGGAGGAGACCTACGATTCGCCTTCGCCAGCGGTTTACATAGACGGATTTCCGGAGGAGCCCCGTCCCCCTCCCCCACCGCTACGGGAGTGCAGGAACAGCCGCGAAGGAATCCAACGCCCCGAACGAATGGGCGGGGCCGTCTTGACGCGTGCAGCGGGGGGGGGGGGGGGGGCCC
>JBBDXO010000130.1:0-4165 GCA_040902295.1 Candidatus Rokuibacteriota bacterium
CGCGACGACACGACGTCATAGGAGGCTCGCATGGACGTGGGCACGATCGCCGAGCACCAGAAGGGGACGCTGTCCGAGGTCCTCGGCATCCGATGGGTGGAGGCGGACAAGGACCGGCTCGTGGCGACGACCTGCGCACGGTGGGGGGCGCGCTGCACGGCGGCGCCATCATGGCGTTCGCCGACACGGTGGGCGCGACGGCGACGTTCATCAACCTGCCGCCGGGGGCGAGCACGACCACCATCGAGTCCAAGACGAACTTCTTCTCGGCGGGGCGCGCGGGCGTGGTGCGCGCGGAGTCGACGCCGCTGCACAAGGGCCGGCGCACGATGGTGTGGCAGACACGCATCACGGACGAGACCGGCCGCCTGCTCGCGCAGGTGATTCAGACGCAGATGGTGCTGACCGCGGGCTGACAGGAAGCGGGGGGGGGGGGGGGGGGGGCCCCCCCCCCCGTGCTATGCGACTACCGCCAGTTGCCGCCGCCGCCGCCGCTACGGCTGCCGCCGCCGCCGCCGCCGGCCGCCTTCGGCTTCGAGATCTCGACCTTGAGCGCACGCCCATCGAGCTCGCGCCCGTTGAGCTGGCTCACGGCCTGCGTCGCCTCTTCGGCCGTCGACATCTCGACGAACCCGAAGCCGCGGGAGCGGTCCGAGCCGGGCTCGGTCACGACGGCCGCCGACACCACGGTGCCGGACTGCGCGAAGAAGGAGCGAAGGGAATCACTGGTGGTGGTAAAAGCCAGACTGCCGACAAAAAGCTTCTGCGCCATGGGGCGTCTCCTTGATGCGTATCCGCGTTGCTGAAAACGCCCCTCGAACCGCGGAGGAATCCGGAGACGCTGCCTGATGAACGGGGGACTCGCGTTGAGCCGATACCGCGCAGACACCAGCAGTGTACAGCACCCACCGCACGATTACCGGTGAATCGCCGGCGCCCTCTCCAGAACCGCGTCACCCCCTTCGGCGACATCGTGGCCACCGGGGGCCGCGGTCTCTTCATGGGCAATCGCGGCGTTCTCCACGACGACCGGCGGCGCGTGGTGCGGTGGTCGCAGGTGCGGCGCTGGATCATCTGCCGTCTCGAGTTCCGCGGCCGCCGGCGCCGGATCATGACGCCCGGCTCGTACACGGAGCTCTTCTTCCTCGACGAGGCCGCCGCGCTCGCCGCCGGCCATCGGCCGTGCGCGGAATGCCGCCACGACGCCTACGTGCGCTTTCGTGACGCGTGGGCGGCCGTCCATCGCGGCGGCCGTCCGGGCGCGGACGACATGGACCGGCGCCTCCACGCCGAGCGGCTGGCCGCGCCCGGGACCAAACGTACGTACCGCGAGCGGATGCCGGCGCTGCCGGACGGCGCGTACGTCGAGGTGGGAGGAGCCGCGTGGCTGGTGTGGAAGGACTGGCTTCTGAGATGGTCGGCCGGCGGCTACGCCGAGAGCCGGCAGCGCCCACGAAGCGGCGTGGTGACCGTGCTGACGCCGCCGAGCACGGTGGCGGTGATCGAGGCGGGCTATCGGCCGTCCGTGCACCCCGGCGTGCGCGGTGTGCCTGTCCAGGGCCGCCATAATTGATTGACACATTCTGAGTGTGTATCCTGCCTCTATGGCCGAGGGGCCTAAAGCGTATCGCCGCCTCAACATCACGCTGCCCGAGAAGACGGTCGATCTCGTTGATCAGGTGGCGTCTCGCGGTGATCGCAGCCGCGTGATCGCGGAAGCGATCCGCCAGTACGTGACGAAGGCGCGCCGCACCGAATTGAAACGGCGGTTGAAGGAAGGTGCTGTCCAGCGCGCGGCGCGCGACAAGCTACTCGTCGCTGAATGGTCCGATCTGGATCGTCCCGTGCGCCGCCGGGTACGCCCATAGCGAATCTGCGTCGCGGCGACGTGTACGTCGTATCGTTCGATCCGACCGTCGGCGCAGAGATTCAAAAGAGCCGGCCCGCGGTCATTGTTCAGAACGACATCGCGAACCGGCACAGCCCCGTGACCATCGTGGCCGCCATCACGTCGAAGGTCGACGACCGGCTCTTTCCCACCGAAGTATTGCTGGGGGCGGGGGAGGCCGGGTTGACGCGCGACTCCGTCGTCTTGCTCAACCAGTTGAGGTCGATTGACCGCATCCGGTTGGTCAGGCGTCTTGGCCACCTTGGGCGCATGCCCATGGCAAAGGTCGATCGGGCGCTCGCCGTCAGTCTCGGACTCATAGAGCCCTGAGCGGCCTGCCGCCTTGACCTGCCGTCGGGCGGGGACTACGTTAGCGACGTGGCACGAGCGATCCGGATCATTGCGGGCGACGTCATCGCCACCGCCGAGCTCAACGATTCGCCCACGGCGGGCGCCATCTGGGACGCGCTGCCCATCGAGGCCAAGGCCTCCACGTGGGGCGACGAGATCTATTTCGACATCGGCATCCCCGGGGTTCAGGACGCGTCTCAAGAGGTGGTGGATCTCGGCGATCTCGGCTTCTGGCCGCCGGGACGCGCCTTCTGCGTGTTCTTCGGGCCCACGCCGATGAGCCGCGGCGACGAGATCAGGCCGGCGAGCGCGGTGACCGTGGTGGGACGCGTGGCGGGCGACTGCAAAGTATTCACGAAGGTGCGGGCGGGCGCGAAGGTCCGCCTCGAGAGGGGAGCGCGATGAAGATATTTCTCGACACGGCGAACGTGGCCGAAATCAAGGAAGGCGTGGCCATCGGCGTGGTGGACGGCGTCACCACGAACCCGTCGCTGATCGCCAAGGAGAAGCGCCCGTTCCGGCCGCTGGTGGAGGAGATCTGCGCCATCGTGCCGGGCGACGTCAGCCTCGAGGTGGTGGCCACCGACTTCGACGGCATGGTGAAGGAAGGCGAGGAGCTGGCGCAGGTGGCGGCGAACGCCGTCGTGAAGTGCCCCCTCACCAAGGACGGCCTGAAGGCGACGAAGTACCTTTCCGGCAAGGGCATCAAGGTCAACGTCACGCTGTGCTTCTCGGCGCCGCAGGCGCTGCTCGCGGCCAAGGCGGGCGCCACGTACATCAGCCCCTTCCTGGGACGCCTGGACGACATCGGCGCCGTCGGCATGGACCTCATCCGCGACATCACGGAGATCTACCGCAACTACGGCTTCAAGACACAGGTGCTCGCCGCGTCCATCCGCAACCCTTTGCACGTGGTCGACGCCGCCAAGGCGGGCGCGCATGTGGCCACGATGCCGTTCAACGTGCTCGAGATGCTCATGAAGCATCCCCTGACGGACATCGGGATCAAGAAGTTTCTCGACGACTGGGCGAAATCGGGGGCCAAGCTCTAGGCCGCCGGCGCCGGCTCCGCACGGGTGCGGCACGAAAGCATGAGGCTGACAGCGCTGATCGCCAAGATCGTCGGCCCTGTCCTGCTGCTTCGTGCCGTCTCCATCCTCATCGACCGCCCGCATTTCGCCGCGATGCTCGACGGGCTGGAGCGGGAAGTGGCCACGATCTCCTTCTCGGTCTTTCCCATCGTGCTGCTGATGGCGTGTATCGCGCTGGCGGTCGTCCACACGGATTCGTCCAGCCTCGCCGCCGTCCTCATCCGGATCATGGCCTGGGGCGGGATCGTGAAAGCCTCGGCCCTGATCCTCTTCCCCGGTGTCGTGGCGGCGAAAGCCAGCCTGCTGGGACGGGCCGACGTGCTGACGGGGGTGTTGCTGGTGTGCTTCGTCGTGGGGGGCTACTTCACCTGGTTCGGATACTTCGGAGCCCCCGCCGCCGCGCGACAGGGAGGCCGCTAACCCCCTTCCTGAACTGCTTGCCGGCTGTCCGAGTGGCCTGCCTCATCCTGTATGGCTCGCGCGCGCGGCAACGCCGAGCCCACCTCGGATGTTGACACGCTCGTCGTCCTCGACCCCATCGGCGATCTCGGCGCCATGTCGCCACCGGCCGTCTCGACCGCCGACACTACGCGGCGCTCCGCGACGCCAGGCGATGCTGGAGGCGGCCGACCAGTTCATCGACGCCGTGTCACGCCTGCTTGCCGCCGGCGTAAGGCGCTCGGCCAACGAGCAACGGTAACTCGCCTTGCGCGCCATGCCGTCTACGGCGAGATGGGCGACCCCACGGCCAGCGGATGCAGAACGTCGATCGCCCAGCCCACGTCGAGGCGCTCACCCAGCCAACCCGGGCAGGCCGTCCGTGCGTCGAGCCGAA
>JBBDXO010000131.1:0-4150 GCA_040902295.1 Candidatus Rokuibacteriota bacterium
AGGCCCCGGCGCTCGAAGCCGAGCTTGTCCAGCACGCGCTGGGAGGCGAGGTTGTCGGGATAGGTCACCGCCACCACGCGCGGCAGCCCGAGCGTGCCGAGCGCGTGGCTCACGAGCGCGCCCGCCGCCTCGGTGGCGAGGCCGTGCCCCCAGGCGCTGCGCGCCAGCCGATAGGCCACCTCGACGTCGTCACCGTCCGGCATGCGGATGAGGGCGCCGAGGCCGTGAAACACACCGTCGTCCCGGCCTTCGACGCGCCAGAAGCCCAGTCCGCCGCCCTCCCCGCCCTGGCTCTCCAGCACGCGCCGCCGCACCCGCTCCGCCGTCTCCGCGGGCGACTTCACGCCGGCGGGGCTGCCCACGTGGCGCATCACCTCGGGATCGCTGTCGAGGGCGACGAGATCGGCCTCGTCGGCGGCCACGAGGCGGCGCAGGCGCAGGCGGCGGGTCTGAAGCGGCGTCCCTTGACTCACCGGACCCCTAGCGGCTACTGTTCCCGCACCCAGCATGCAGGGAGTTCATCTCACGCCCGTCCTGACGGTCCACCAGAAGGAGGCTTTCATGCGTCACTCGCTTGCCATCGGAATGCTCGTCATCCTCGCCCTCGCCCTCGGGCTCGTGCCGCCCGCGGACGCGCAGTCGAGGGAAGAGACCCTCATCTACAGCCTGCAGTCGGACATCGACAACTGGGATCCGCCCAACTCCGTCCTGCGCGAAGCGATCATCCTCGGCTACCACGTGTTCGATCATCTCGCGGTGCGCGACCTCAAGACCCGGCGCGTGATCCCCAACCTCGCCACCTCCTGGAAGAACATCGACGACACCACGTGGGAGGTCAAGCTGCGCCAGGGCGTGAAGTTCCACGACGGCAATCCCTTCACCGCCCGTGACGTCAAGGCCACCTTCGACCGCGTGCTGGACCCCACCAAGAAGATGACCGCCCGCGGCAACCACGCCAAGATCAAGAGCGTGGAGATCGTGGACGATCATACGGTACGCTTCAAGACCGACGGCCCCTACCCGCTCTTCGTGGAGCGCATGACCGCCCAGGTCATGCAGTCCGACAAGGTGATCCGGGAGAAGGGCCACGAGTTCATGCAGGAGAACCCGATCGGCACCGGCCCCTACAAGCTGGTGAAGTGGAGCCGCAAGCAGGAGCACGTGCTCGTCCGCAACGACGACTACTGGGGCGCCAAGCCCGCCTTCAAGCACGTCCGCGTCCGGATCATCCCGGAGAAGGCCACCGAGATTGCCGAGCTGCTCTCGGGCGGCGTGGACATCATCAAGGCGGTGCCGCCGGACCAGATGGACGTCATCAACAAGTCGGGCCAGGCGCGCACGGCCACCTCGCCCATCCTGCGCACGGCCATGCTGCAGCTCGACCAGGCGGCGCGCAGCGGCCCCAACCCGTTCACCGACAAGCGCGTGCGCCAGGCGGCCAACCTCGCCGTCGACAACGACGCCATCATCAAGTTCGTGCTCAACGGCCTCGGCGACCGCGTGGCCACCGGCGTCAACCCCATGGCCTTCGGCTGGGATCCGAACCTCAAGCCCTACAAGCAGGACCTGGCGCGGGCCAAGAAGCTGCTCGCCGAGGCCGGGTTCCCGAACGGCGTGGACATCGTCTTCCACGAGGGGCCGCCCGTCGTGGAGCCGGGCACCCAGCAGACCAACGACGCCATCGTGGCCGACCTCACCAAGGCCGGCTTCCGGGTGAAGCGCAACTACATCGGTGACAACACGGTCTTCGTGGCACGGGTCAAGGACGGCAAGGCGGGCTCGATGTTCAACTGGTCGTGGGGTTATTACTCCGTCTTCGACGCCGACGCCATCCTGTACGACGTCTTCAAGTGCGGGGAGAACTACAGCTACTACTGCAACCCCGCCCTCGACGACCTCATCTCCCAGGGGCGCTCCACCCTCGATCAGAAGAAGCGCACCGAGGTCTACGTCAAGGCGCAGCAGCTCCTCTTCGACGAGGCCGCCTACCTCTACAAGTGGGGGCTGCGCGGCGTGTGGGGCATCTCCAACCGGATCAACTACGAGGCGCCGCCGGACGAGGTCGACCGCATGTTCCTCGTGACGCCCAGAAAGAAGTAGGGCTGCCCGCGAACCCGACCGGCGCCGGCTTCGGCGCCGGTCGGGCACGCTCCCGTCATGAAGCGTTACGCCCTGCGCCAGCTCGTGCAGCTCGCGGTCGTCATCGTGGGGATCTCCATGCTGGCGTTCGGGATTTTGCACGTCATCGGTGACCCCGTCACCCTGCTGCTACCGCAGAATGCCGGCAAGGAAGAGTACGCGCGGTACAACAAGCTGCTCGGCCTCGACCAGCCGATCTACGTGCAGTACTGGAAGTTCGCGAGCCGCGCCGTGCAGGGCGACTTCGGCAAGTCCTGGTACGCGGACACGCCCGCCTTCTCGCTCGTGCTCCAGCGCATGCCGCCCACGCTCTACCTGACGACGGCCGGCCTCGCGATGGCGCTGCTGATCGCCCTGCCCCTCGGCATCCTCGCCGCCCTCAAGCGGCACACCTTCGTGGATACCCTGTGCACGATGACCGCGGTGGCGGGCCAGGCCATGCCCATCTTCTGGCTCGGCATCATGCTCATCATCATCTTCGCCGTGCAGCTGCGGCTGCTGCCCGCCTCCGGCTACGGCACGTGGCAGCACTTCCTGATGCCCGCCTTCACGCTGGGGGCCTTCCTGGCGCCCATCACCATGCGACTGGTGCGCTCCGGCGTCATCGAGATCATGAACATGGACTACATCAAGACGGCGCGCGCCAAGGGCGTGGGCGAGGGCGTGGTGGTCGTCAAGCACGCCTTTCGCAACGCCTGCATCCCCGTCATCACCGTGCTCGGGCTGCAGTTCGGCCAGCTCCTCGGCGGCGCCGTCGTCACCGAGACCGTCTTCGCCTGGCCCGGCGTGGCCACGCTCACGGTGGACGCCATCCGCAACCAGGACTTCCCCGTCGTGCAGTGCGCCGTGGTGCTGCTGGCGCTCATCATCGTGGCCGTCAATTTCCTCGTGGACATGATCGTGGGGCTGATCGACCCGCGCATCCGGGTGGGCGGGTGAGCGCGGTCAACGCGGGGGAGGTGCCGCTCAGGAGCCCGGCGGCCGCGGACGGGCTGTCGACCGGCGCCCACCGCTCGTGGCGCCGGCTGTGGCGCCTGAAATGGGGCCTGGTGGCCGCCGCCATCATGCTGCTGATCGTGGGCGTGTCGGTGGCCGCGCCGTGGCTCGTGCCCTACAGCCCGGTGGAGGTGGACATCCGGCACCGACTGGCGCCGCCCGCCTGGATGGAGGGCGGCACCCCCGACCACGTGCTCGGCACCGACGCCATCGGCCGTGATCTGCTCTCGCGCATGATGTACGGCGGCCGCGTGTCGCTCGTGATCGCGGTGGCGGCCGTGCTCGTCTCCGCCTCCATCGGGGTGCTGCTGGGGCTGGCGGCGGGCTATTTCGGACCCAAGGTGGACTGGACGATCATGACGCTGGTGAACGTGATGCTGACGTTTCCCTTCGTGCTCCTGGCGCTGGCGGTGATCGCCGTCCTCGGGCCGAGCCTCACGAACATGATCATCGTGCTCGGCGTGGCCGACTGGCCGCTCTATGCGCGCGTCATCCGGGCGGAGACGATGGCCCTGCGCGAGCGGGACTTCATGACGGCCGCGCGCGCGCTCGGGATGAGCCACGCGCGCATCATCTTCCGGCAGATCCTGCCAAACCTGGTCTCGGTGATCGTCGTCATCGCCACCCTGCAGGTGGCGCGCGTGATCATCCTGGAGTCTTTCCTGTCGTTCCTTGGCCTCGGCGTGCAGCCCCCCACGCCCGCGTGGGGCAACATGCTGGGCGACGGCCGCGTCTACATGCTCAACTCGTGGTGGATCGCGGCCTTCCCCGGCGCCGCCATCTTCATCACCACCCTCACCATCAACCTGATGGGCAACGCCCTGCGCGACTGGCTCGACCCCCACATGAAGCTGTAGCGGCCTACTCGAACTGCCTTGCGAGCGCCGACTCCAGCATGGCGAGCCCGGCGTCGCCCGCCGTGCGGGACTTGAGGTTGCCCTCGCGGTCGAACAGGAAGTAGGCGGGCATGAACTTGTTCTCGAAGGCGTCGGCCATGGCGTGGGTGTTGTCGATG
>JBBDXO010000132.1:0-516 GCA_040902295.1 Candidatus Rokuibacteriota bacterium
GCATCGAGGACGGCGGCAACGTCCTGCGCCCGTCCACGTCGCTGAAGATCTCGCTGCGGCTGGCCCCTACCACCGACGGCGAGGCGGCCTCGCGCAGGCTCACGACGCTGTTCGAGGCCGACCCGCCGTACGGCGCGCGGGTGACCTTCAAGGCCGAGACCCACGCCACGGGCTGGAACGCGCCGCCCATGAGCGCCGCCCTCCTGAAGTCGGTCCACGGCGCCTCGCAGCAGTACTTCGGCCAGCCCGCGATGTTCGAGGGCACGGGCGGCACCATCCCCTTCATGGCCATGCTCGGCGAGCGTTTCCCGAAGGCGGAGTTCGTGGTGACAGGCGTGCTGGGGCCGGGATCGAACGCGCACGGGCCGAACGAGTTCCTGCACGTGCCGACGGGCGTGAAGGTCACCGCGTGCGTGGCCCACATTCTCGCCGATCGCGGAAGAGCAAGCGCGTGATCGAGGAGCGGCACGGCTTTGCCGGGGCGCGCCGAGCGTTGGGGGGCGTGGGGGGGGGGGG
>JBBDXO010000132.1:526-4139 GCA_040902295.1 Candidatus Rokuibacteriota bacterium
CCCCCCCCCCCCCCACGTACAGACATGAGCGGCGGCGTCCTCGCCTTCGCCGCCTACGTGCCGCACTATCGGCTCGATCGCAAGGCGGTGGCGCAGGCGCTCGACGTGGCCGGGGGCGCGGGCACGCGCGCCGTCGCCTCCTACGACGAGAACACGACGTCGCTGGCCGTGGAGGCGGCGCGCACCGGCGGCCATCGCCTGCGCGGGGCGGCGCGCGGCCTCTACTTCGCGACGTCCGATCCCGGCTACCTGGACAAGACCAATGCCGCCACCATCCACGCCGCGCTCGATCTGGACCCGGCCGTCCCCGCCTTCGACATGGTGGGCTCCGTGCGCTCCGCGGCGGGGGCCCTGCGCGCCGCGCTGGACGCGCGCGTGCCGACGCTGGCCGTGATGGCGGACATCCGCACGGGGCTGCCCGGCGGCGCCGACGAGCGCGACGGGGGCGATGCCGCCGTCGCCTTTCTCTGCGGCGACGGCACGAAAGACCAGCCGGTGCTCGCGGAGCCGATCGCGACGGCGTCACGGACTTCGGAGTTCCTCGACCGCTGGCGGCTGCCGGGTGACAACGCCTCCCGCCAGTGGGAAGAGCGCTTCGGCGAGCACGCCTACGTGCCGCTCGGCGAAGCGGCGGTGGCCGATGCGCTGAAGCAGGCGGGCGTCACGGCGAACGCGCTGCACGCGGTCATCGTGGCCGGGCCGCACGGGCGCGCCAGCAAGCGCGTGGCGGCGGCGGTGGGCGCCAGGAAGGCCGCGCTCGTCGACGATCTGACCGGCCTCATCGGCAACACGGGCGCCGCGCACGCGGGCCTGCTGCTCGCCGACGCGCTCGAGAAGGCGGGGCCCGACCAGCTCATCATGGTCGTCTCGCTCGCCGACGGCGCCGACGTCACCCTCTGGCGGACGACGCCGGCGATCACGAGCCACAAGCCGGCGCGGACGGTCGCGCAGCAAGCGAAGGAGGGCGCGCCCGTGGCGTACGCGACCTTCCTGACGTGGCGCGGCTTCCTCAGGCGCGAGCCGCCGCGGCGGCCGGACCCGCAGGCGCCGGAGTCGCCCGCCGCGCTGCGCGCCGAGGGATGGAAGTACGCGTTCATCGGCAGCAAGTGCCAGGCGTGCGGGGCGCGGCACCTGCCCCCGCAACGCGTGTGCGTGAAGTGCCACGCCATCGACAAGATGTCCGACGAGAGGATGGCGGACGTGCCCGCGCGCATCGCCACCTTCACCGTCGATCGCCTCGCCTTCTCGCTGTCACCGCCGGTGGTGGTGGCGGTGATCGACTTCGACGGCGGCGGGCGCTTTCAGTGCGAGATGACGGACGTCGACCCCGCCGCCGTGAAGATCGGCGATAGAGTGGAGATGACCTTCCGCCGCCTCATGACGGTGGGCGGGGTGCACAACTACTTCTGGAAAGCCCGACCCGTGAGAGGAGCCTGAGTCATGGCAAGCAATGGCATCCGGGACCGCGTGGCCATCGTCGGCATGGGCTGCACGCCCTTCGGCGAGCGCTGGGACAAGAGCACGGGCGACCTGCTCGTCGATTCCTCCAAGGACGCCTGCGCCTCCGCCGGCATCGAGCTGAAGGACATCGACGCCTACTGGCTCGGCACGCTCTTTTCCGGCAACAGCGGGCTCACGCTGTCGCGCCCGCTCAAGATCGACTACAAGCCCGTGAGCCGCCTGGAGAACTTCTGCGCCACGGGCTCGGAGGCCTTCCGCAACGCCTGCTACGCCGTCGCCTCGGGCGCCTATGACGTGGCGATGGCGATCGGCGTCGAGAAGCTGAAGGATTCCGGCTTCTCCGGCCTGCCCACCACGCGCAGCAGCGGCGACGGCACCCTCGCCGGCCTCACCGCCCCCGCCATGTTCAGCCTCCTCGCGCCCGCCTATGCCAGGAAGTACGGCGTAGAGGATGCCGTACTCAAGGAAGCGATGACGCACATCGCGTGGAAGAACCACAAGAACGGCGCCCTCAACCCGCGCGCGCAGTTCCGCAAGGAAGTGCCGAAGGAGACCATCGCCTGCTCGCCCCTGGTGGCGGGCGGCCTCGGCATCTTCGACTGCTCGGGCGTGAGCGACGGCTCCGCCGCCGCCATCGTCGTGCGCGCCGAGGATGCGCACCGCTACACGGACAGGCCGCTGTACGTGAAGGCGCTGTCGTTCATCGCCGGCCCCGCCGCGGGGCCCATCGATCCCGACTACGACTACACGACCTTCCCGGAGGTCGTCGCCTCCGCCGTCGACGCCTACGCGCAGGCCGGCATCAAGGACCCGCGCGCGGAGCTGGCCATGGCCGAAGTGCACGACTGCTTCACGCCCACCGAGCTGGTGCTGATGGAAGACCTCGGCTTCGCGGCGCGGGGCACCGCGTGGAAGGACGTGCTCGCGGGCACCTACGACCTCGACGGCGAGCTGGCCGTCAATCCCGATGGCGGCCTGAAGTCGTTCGGCCACCCCATCGGCGCCTCCGGCCTGCGCATGCTGTTCGAATGCTGGCTGCAGCTTCGCGGCGAGGCGGGCAAGCGCCAGATCGCCAGCATCGCGCGCGGCCGCAGACTGGCCCTCACCCATAACCTCGGCGGCGCTCCGGGCGAATGCGTGTCATTCGTCAGCGTCGTCGGATCGGAGCCGAGCGCCTAGCCATGCCAACCCGCATCGTCTTTGCCCCCAAGCTCCCCAAGCCCGTCATCGACATCGCGATGAACATGCTGCCCCCCGACTTCGAGTTCGTCGTGTGCGATCCCAACGCCCCCGAGTTCTTCGAGGCGTGCAAGGAGGCCGAATACTACATGGGCTTCGCGCGCACGCCGCTGGGGGCGGACTTCTACCAGGCGGCCAGGAAGATGCGCCTGGTGCAGCTCATCAGCGCCGGCTACAACACGGTGGACATCGAGGCCGCGCGCCGCGCGAAGGTGCCCGTGGCCAACAACGGCGGCGCCAACTCCGTGGCCGTGGCCGAGCACACCATCATGCTGATCCTGGCCGCCCTCAAGAAGCTCGCCTGGCAGCACAACAACGTGGTGGGCGGCAAGTGGCGCGTGGGCGACTTCGCGGAGACGCGCCTGTACGAGCTGGCGGGCAAGCGCGTCGGCATCGTGGGCCTGGGCAACATCGGCAAGCGCGTGGTGCGGCGCCTGGCCGGCTTCGACTGCCAGGTGGTCTACAACGACATCATCCGTCTCGCCGAGCACGAGGAGGACGCCCTCGGCGTCAAGTACGTGCTGCTGGACGAGCTGCTCAAAACCTCCGACGTGGTCTCCCTGCACGTGCCGCTCACCGACAAGACGAAGGACATGATCTCCGACCGCGAGCTGTCGCTCATGAAGCCCACGGCCGTGCTCGTGAACACGTGCCGCGGCCCCGTGGTGGACGAGGTGGCCCTGCACAAGGCGCTCATCACCAGGCGCATCGCCGGCGCCGGCCTCGACGTGATGGTGGACGAGCCCCCCTCGAAGGACAACCCGCTGCTCAACGTGGACACCTGCACGATCACCCCGCACATGGCGGGCCCCACGTGGGACAACTGGACGAAGACCTTCCGCAACGCCTTCGACAACATCCAGCGCGTGGCCGCGGGCCGTCCCCCGCTGTGGGTGATCCCCGAGCTGCGCTC
>JBBDXO010000133.1:0-16817 GCA_040902295.1 Candidatus Rokuibacteriota bacterium
CACGGGTTCTTGGCGGCGCACGGGTTCTTGGCGGCGCAGGGGTTGGCCGCCTTCGCCGCGCACGGATTTTTCGCGGCGCACGGATTCGACTTCTGGGCCAGAGCCGCGCCAGACGTGCCGAGCCCGAGGGCACCGGCCACAGCAAGCGCAACAGCGGTTTTCTTCATCATCCAACTCACCCCCCTTCGTGGCGTATCGCTGTCCAGAACCCGCTCGGCATGGGCTTTATTCCTCCCGGCAACAGAGACAGGGTGGAATATTGCGGCGGTTCGCGGAGTTATGTGTTTTATGGAGGCGCTCCTCGGCCTGCCGGTCGGGCTCTTGCTGGGCTTCGTGGTCCATCGCGGCGACTTCTGCATGCACTCCGCGATGCGGGAGGCGATCGGCGGCACCCGAGGGCGTCAGGTACGGGCCTACCTCCTGGCCCTCGGCGTCCTGCTCCTCACGGTCAATGCGCTGGCGTCGTCCGGGATCATCACGCTCGCGCTCCCCCCGGTCACGCCCACCGCCACCATCGTCGGCGGCCTGCTCTTCGGGGTGGGCATGGTGGCAGGCAAGGGCTGAGCGACGTCCATCTGGTCCCGGGTCGGGGCCGGAAGCCTTGGTGCCGGCGCCGCCGTCATTGGATTCGCCCTCGGTGCCACCGCAGCGAGCCACGGTCCGCTTCGCCCGGTCAACGACTGGCTCGCGACGACTGCCACCACTCTGCCGGCGTCCATCCACGCTGCGGTTGCGCTGCCACGCTGGCCCACGATCGTGGGCCTCATCGGACTGATCGCGCTGGGTTTGATGGGCCGGTTACGGACCGGGCCCTCCTACGCCTGGCCCTGGCCGGTCACCGGGCTGGCGCTCGGCGGTGTCGGGCTTCTCGCGTGGGTGACAGGGTCAGTCGCCGGGTGGGGATGGGGACTGTCGATCACCGGTCCGAGCCGGTCCCTCGTCGAGAGCATCTTCCTCGGCATGCCGGGCGCCGCCGGCTGGGGAACGGCGCTGGTCGTCGGCATCCCGGTCGGGACCTGGCTGAGCGCGCGCGCGCGTGGTCCGGTCGCGTGGCGCGCCCCCGGGCGGGCCGAGGCCGGCCGCCGTTTCGCCGGCGGCGTTCTGATGGGCGTCGGCGGAACGCTCGCCGCCGGCTGCAACATCGGTAACGCGCTGACCGGCCTCTCGGCGCTGGCGATGAACAGCCTGATCGCCACGGCCGCGATCGTCAGCGGGGCCGCCGTCGCCATCGTCGCCTGGCCGGGAATACGTCGCCTGATCCCAGGGTTGCACATGACGAGGGAGGCGGGATGATGACGTCACACCGCGTCGGATGGCTCGTGCTCATCGTCGTGCTCGCCGTGATCCTGATCCTGGCCGGCCGAGTCGCGGGCCCCCCGTGGGGGACCGTTGGCGATCCATCGGTCAGTGCGGTCAGGGAGCGTCTCACCGCGCTCGCGGCCTGCGTCCTGCCGGCGAGCGGCGCCGACCCGTCCGCGGCGCCGGCGGGCTCTCTCGAACCGGCACCCCTGGACTGCGACCCCTCAGCCTACGATCGCCTTCACGGCGCCCGGATGACCGCGTGCTGATCGGCTGCCGTTCGCGATGATCAGCGCGCCGCCACACCGCGGTCGACGATGGTCTTGAAGATCACGTCCAGCTCCCCGGCGATGGCCTGGACCTCGGCGTGCCGATAGGGCGCGAAGACGGCGCGCGGAGGCATGTAGGACACGGTGGCGGTGCCGTCGGGATTCTCATGGACGTAGATGCGGATCGGGGCCTCGAAGCCTGCCGCTGGATCCGCGGCGAGCAGTCGCACCGCAAAGTCATTCCGGAAGACCATCAACACCTGGTTCCCCTTGATGGTGACCCCCCGGCCGGCGGCACCCCGCTGGGCGTTGGCGTGACACACCAGGGCCATCTTCTCATCGGTGACTGCGCGTTCGAGGGCCTCGGCGACACGGCCGAAGGGGGCGGTGGACTTCACGGTGATGCGGCCGTCCTGGGCTGCCGACGGCGCCGGCACGATCCCGGTGACGATGGTGGCGATGGCGACGAGCAGCACGGCACGCAGGCGTCGATGCATGACATCTCCTTCGTTCAGGTAAGAGGAATGTCGCGGCGGTAGAGCTCGAACGTCGATCGGCGCGTGGCATCCAGGGCTTTCTGGATCTCGGCCCGGCCGCGGCCGGCGCCGGAGCCCAGGAGCGACTCGAAGAACCCCGTATAGAAGTGATCCGGGTAGACGGTGACGCGCACGCGGACGCTCAGTCCGGGGCGGTCGGCGCGCCGCCGATAATCGAACGTGAAGCGGCCGCCGGCCGGGATGCGGGTATCGAACAGCTCTCGCGAGAGGTCGGGACTCACCTCGCGTGCGATCACGCGCTCGCCGGCGCTTGTCGGCACTTCGCGGCCGGCGGAGTCCACGAGCACGGCGCGCACGACCACTCGCGGTGTGACATATGTCGGGAAGTGATGCCCGACCCCCGGGGTGGTGAGCGTGATCTGCACCCGCACCTCGTCACCGGGTCGGTAGCGCGGCCGCTCGGTGGCGACATCGACCGCGACTCCTGAACGCACCATGTCCGCATCGTGAATCCCCCGCCACAGGTGCCGGCGATCGGGCATGTGGCAGCCCTGACACTGCACGCCTCGCGCCGCGGCAGGGCTGGCCTTCCATTCCTCGTAGGTGTTCTCCAGGAGCTTGCCGTTGAGCGCAAAGCCGTCGGCATCGAACTGATGGCAGCTCGAGCAGAACTCGGACGCCATGAAGGCCGGAGACCGCGTGGCACCGCCGTGCGGCAGGCTTGCAGGCTTCGGCGAGGCCTGCGCCGGCTGCTCGCGGTGTGGAGGCCCGAAGCGCCGGTGCTCGCGAACATGGCAGGCGGCGCAGACGAGGCCTTCGCGCTGCAGGGCGGCGTCGAAGATCTTTCGGTTCTCGGGCTGCTGCTCGGCCAGGGGGGCGTGACACGTCAGGCAGAGGCGCGCCGATTCCGCGTCGGTCCGCCACAGCTCGACCAGCTGCCCCGTGAGCCCCGGCCCCATGCTTCTGGAGTGGAGCGACGTCCCCCAATCGGCCAGCTGGGCAGGATGGCAGGTGCCGCAGCTCTGTGGTGCAAGCGAGGCTTCGAGCGGCGAGAATCGGGGGGGCGGAGCGCCCTGCGGCGCGAGCGGCTGCCGCCAGTGGCGGCTGACAAACTCTCGGATGGAGCCCCTGTCGAGCGGGGGGCGTACCGCGTCACCGGCCACGGCAGCACCCGCGAGCATGACGAGGGCGGCAGCGACGGCCAGTGGAGGCCTCAGTCCCGGGAACATGTGTAAAGACAACACTCTACGCTCTCCCCTATTCCCGAGGTTCGGCCACGGCGTCGCGGCGTGGAGCTGACCGGCTGGAATAGATTGCGATGCCGGAGGGTTAGCATGGATGACAGGGGGAGAGCCTGATCCGCTGGAAGGCAGGGGACGGTGAGACGACGGAGTTCGAGCGGGTGGCCCTGGTCCACCTCGACGCGCTCTACCGCGTCGCCCTGCGGTTGACGCGCAACCGTGCGGAAGCCGAGGACGTCGTGCAGGAGGCGGTGCTCCGGGCGTTTCGCAGCTTCCATCGCTTCAATCCCGGAACGAATTGCCGGGCATGGCTCTTCACGATCTTGAGAAATGTATTCCTGAACCGGGTACGAACGCAGGGACGCGAGGTGCTGGAAGCCGAGATGGGCGACCTGGACCACGCGGAGTTGACGAGCGAGACGCGTGTCGACCGGAACCCGGAGGAGCAGTTCCTCCAGACGATGCTCCACGGCGACGTCGATCGCGCGCTCACGACGCTGCCGCCGGCGTTCCGGGAAGCGGTCATGCTCGTCGATATCGAGGGATTGACGTACCGCGAGGTGGGCGAGGTGGTCGGCTGTCCGGTGGGGACGGTGATGTCGCGGCTGTCGCGGGGCCGGGCGCTGCTGCGGCGAGCGCTGGGACGGTTCGCGCGCGAGCACGGATACGTGAAGGAGGACGAATGAACTGTTCGGAGACCCGGGCCAGGCTCCATGCCTACGTCGACGGTGAGCTCACGGTGAGCGACATCGCGGACGTCGACGGCCACTGCCTGGAGTGCCGCCGGTGCGCGGCCCTGGTCGGCGCCGAGCGTGAGTTCCGCAGTCTCCTCCGGCGGCAGCCGCGTGAGGCAGCCCCCTCCGAGCTTCGAGCCCACATTGTCCACCGCATCCGACGAGAGGCGGCCGTCGCGAAGGCGCGCCGGTGGCTTCCGGTGCCGGCCATCGCGGTGGCGGCCGCGATCATCGCGGCGGTGCTGCTGCCGGCCCACACGCCGCCGCCGCTCGTGGCCGACCTCGTCGACAAGCACATCGCGTATGCCCAGATCGAGCGCCCGGCCGAGTTCGCCTCGACGGACCCGCGTGAAGTCGCGGAGTGGTTCCAGTCGCGTGCCGGCATGCGGGTCACGGTGCCCGACTACTCGCCCTCGGGGATTCACCTGGCGGGTGCGCGTCTCGCCGACGCGCACGAGCGCAAGGCCGCCTACCTGCTCTACGAGAAGGGCAGCACGTTGCTGTCGGTCTTCATGGTTCCCGCCCCGGCGAGCGAGGCACCGTTGCGGGGCCGGCAGGTGTCCTATCGCGACCACGAGTATCGTGCGTACGAGCAGAAGGGGTTCCGGACGGTCTCGTGGAGCGACGGGCAGGCCGTCTACGGTCTCGTCTCGATGCTCGACTACGACGCGCTGCTCGAGTGCGCGGACCGGCTGCGGGCCGAGCGGTCACGGCAGACGCGGCTGTAGCGCGATGCGCCGCTGGACGCTCACCGTGCTGACGCTGGCGTCGCTGGCGGCGGCCGCCGCCGGCGAGGCCGAGACCCTCCGCACCGACACGTCCAGGGCGCTCGTGCCCCTCGAAGAGATCATCTCCGGCGGTCCCCCGCCGGACGGCATCCCGGCGATCGATCGCCCGTCGTTCGTCACGCCGGCCGATGCTGCGCGGTGGATCGCCCCGAAGGAGCCGGTGCTCGCCCTCGAGGTCAAGGGCGACGCGCGCGCGTATCCGCTGCAGATCCTCATGTGGCACGAGATCGTCAACGACGTGGTGGGCGGCGTGCCTGTTGCCGTCACCTTTTGCCCGCTCTGCAACTCGGGCATCGTCTTCGAGCGGGTCCTCGACGGGACCACGCTGGACTTCGGAACCTCCGGCAAGCTCTACAAGAGCGACCTCGTGATGTATGACCGGCAGAGTCACTCACTCTGGGCACAGATCGAGGGCCGCGCGATCGTGGGAGCTCGTGCCGGCGCTCAGCTCAAGGCCATTCCCGCGAACACGCTGTCGTTCGAGGACTGGCGCACGATGCACCCGGCCGGCAAGGTGCTGTCGCGTGACACCGGCCACACGCGCAACTACGGCATCAATCCATACGAGTCGTACGATCAGCCGCACACCGGGCCGTTCCTGTTCCGCGGCCGTCTCGACCCACGCCGTCCGCCCAAGGAACGGGTCGTCGGCCTCAAGCTCGGCGATACGGCGCGCGCGTACCCCTGGCCCGTGCTCGTCGAGCGCCGTGTCGTCCACGATCGCCTGGGCGAGCAGGCGCTCGTGATCTTCTATCAGCCGGGCACGCTGTCGGCGCTCGACGAGGGGCAGATCCAGCGCTCGCGCGCCGTGGGAGCCACCGCCGCCTTCGGTCGCCTGGTGGAGGGCCGGACGCTCACCTTCGAGGCGACGGCCGAAGGCTTCCGGGACCGCGAGACGGGATCGACGTGGACGCTGCTCGGGCACGCGGTCAGCGGACCGCTCGCCGGACGGCGGCTGACGGCGCTCCCCCACGTCGACGCGTTCTGGTTCGCATGGGCCGCCTTCAACCCCGCCACCTCCCTCTACGGCGAGCGATGAAGCCGGCGCTCGAGCTACGCCATCTCCTCGAAGAGCTGGAGCGGAAGGGCACGAGCGTCATCGACCTCGTGCGAGACGGCCAACCCTCGCAACCGTGGCGCCTGTACCCCGGCGAGAACGGGATCTTCGATCCCGCCACGCGTTACCAGTTCTACTACCACAGCCACGGAGTCGACCACGAGGCCGGCCACTTCCATACCGTTCGCCTCTTCTCGGACCACACGGCGCACCTGGTCGCGATCTCGATGACGCCCGACGGCTGGCCGCAGGCGCTCTTCACCCTCAATCTCTGGGCGATCGGCGATGCGTACGAAAGCGCGGGGAACCTCCGCCATGGCGTCCGTCGCTTTCGCCTCGCAGAGCAGGTGGGCCCACCTGCACTCGTCCGCTTCGTCAATCTGATCTTCGAGACGTTCGGCCCCCACATCGAGCGACTGCAGACCGAGAAGATCGCGGCGCTTGCCGGCCACCGGGCCGCGCATCCCGGCCTCGACGTCTTCGAAGACCGCTCGCTGGAAGTCCTCAGCCGTGTCGAGGTCGATGTCCGCGCGCGCGGCGGCGAGGTCGTCTCGACGATCTCCCACTCCTGAAGAGGAGAACAGCCAGCATGATCCGCTCGATCCGACTGCTGTCGGTGGCCCTGCTGCTCGCCGGCGTGGGGCTTGCCACCCCGAGTGTCGCGACGGATCTCGGCGCGCTCATGCAAGAGTTCGGCGTGATGCCCGGCGGGCTCAAGCCGGCGCCGGGGTTCACCCTGAAGACCCTCGACGGAACACCGGTGGCGCTCGCCGACCACCGCGGTCGCGTCGTGCTGATCTATTTTTGGGCCACCTGGTGACCGCATTGCACGAGGGAGTTGCCCTCGACCATCGAGCCGCTGCACCGCGATGCTTCTCGACGGGGCCTGTCGATCCTCGCCGTGAACCTGCAGGAAGGCCGGTCAACAGTCGCGGCGTGGGCCAGAGAGAGCAACCTCACGATCCCGATCCTGCTCGACGCTGACGGTGACATGAGCACCCGGTACGGCGTGATCGCGACGCCGACCGTGGTGCTGATCGACCGGCAGGGACGTCTGCTGGGCCGCGTCGTCGGACCGAGGGACTGGAGCTCACCCGCGGGCAAGGCGCTCATCGCCGGCTTGCTGTCCGCCCCGGCGGGCCGCTGATCCAGCCGCCGGTGCGGCAGACGGCTGCCAGCCCCGGATGCGCGACGTGCGGCCGCCATGCGCGCGAGGGGGGCGGGTTTCGGCTGCAAACCCGGCACGGGCCGGCGACCAAGTGTCTCGCCTGCGCGGTTCGCTATCCCCCCCTCGTCCGTCGCTCCGCCGTCATCGCCCTGATCGTCGGGTCCGTGTTACTGGCCATCAACCAGGGGGACGTCATCCTCGCCGGCCGTGGGGACGCGGCGCTCGCCTGGAAGGTGCCGCTGACGTACCTCGTCCCGTTCATCGTCGCGACCTGGGGCGCCCTCCTCAACACCCGGGTGCGGTAAGCCGTCGCCGATCCCCTACGTCGCCTGCTTCTTGTAGAACTGGACGAGCCCGAGGATGTCCTGCCAGACGAGACGGCCGATCGGCCCGGAGCTGTACTGGGCGACGGCGATCGTTCGGTCCGGCTTGACGACAAAGCCGGTCGCCTGGAAGAATCCGCGCTTGTCCTCGTAGAAGGCGCCGAGCGTGGCCGCCGTCTCCCGGAGCGGGAGCGCGTACCCCACGGGAAAGCCGAGGGCGTGCTCATTCACCGTCTCCGTCGCCTTCTCGATGGGATCCGTCGACGCGGCGACGACGCGGATGTTCTCGTCTTCCAGCTTCGGGCGCGCTTTCTCGAAAGCAGCCAACTGCTGCTTGCAGTACGGTCACCAGTGGGCGCGGTAGAGCAGCAGCACGCCCCATCCATCGCCAAAGGCGTCGGGAAGGGTCACCTGTCCGTGCGCGACCGACGCCATCGTCAGCGCGGGAAGCGGCTCGCCACTATCGAGGATCTTTGTTCCTGCTCGGGCCATCAAGAGCTCCTCTCTCGCTGTCAGCGCGTTCTCGGACGGCGAAACACCCGGCCGCAACGATCTATTCCCGATTTCTTCGCCGGTGTCAACGCCGGCATCGACAGGGCGCCGCGGAATCGATGATGGCCGCATCGAGCATCCCAAACGGCGTGACAATGGACGTGCAGAGGCTGTGACGGATGCCATTTCGGAATGCAAGATACAACCTGATCGTCCTCGGTGCCGGCTCCGGGGGTTTGGCCATGGCGGCCGGCGCAGCGGCCGTCGGTGCCCTTCGCGGCCGACTCCGCCCGTGGATGAGGCGCGCGCGGTCAGCGCTCGTCGCGTGGCTGAGTTGGTGACGCCACTTCGTCGCCATGTCGGTACGGTCGTCGGCATCGCGGCCGTGCTCGTTGTCGTTGTCGTCGTCGTCATGACCCCCGTCGGACATGCCGTGCTCCATGCAGCCGCGCTGCTCGCAGAAGGCGACGTGGCGGGCCTCCGGGCCCGGGTGCTCGAGGCCGGCGCCTGGGCCCCCCTGATCCTGGCTGGCCTCATGATTTTTCAGGCTCTGATCGCGCCCTTGCCAGCGTCGCCGGTGACCTACGTCAATGGTCTGCTCTTCGGTGTGTGGTGGGGCGGCGTGCTCTCGTGGGCCAGTGCGCTGGTGGCCGCCGCCATCTGCTTTGGACTGAGCCGACAGTTCGGTCGGCCCCTCGCAGAACGGCTCATGAGCCCCCGCGCCGTGGAGTGGAGCAGCCCCTTCTTCGAGCGATTCGGAGTCTACGCGGTACTCCTCGGCCGCCTGCTGCCGTTCGTGTCGTTCGACGTCGTGAGTTACGGGGCCGGTCTGACCCGCATGTCATTCACGGGGTTCATTGCCGCCACCGCCATCGGGATGATTCCCGGGACACTCCTGTATAGCTATCTGGGCCAGCGTGGAGCGGAGTCCGGCGCCGCGCTGATGTGGACGCTGGTGGCCGTCACGGCGCTCGGGCTGGTGGCCCTGCTCCTCGGACCGAAGGTCACCAGGCGCCTGATGGCAGCTCAAGAAGACCCTGAGCCAGCAGGGCAGCGGCAGCGAGGACCGAATCAGCGCCCTGGCGGCGAGACCCCACATCGAAAAGGAAGGACACCATGGAGATCGTGAGGATTCCTGACCCACACGAGCTGGCCCCTGAGGATCAGCCGTTCTTGGAGGCCACGAGGAGCTGGTTCAAGATCGATTTTGTTCCGAAGATGAGCCGGGTTCTGCTCACCGTCCCGGAGTTCGGCCGGCCCTACGGCCGTGCATCACGGCGCGCCATGACGGACGGCGCGCTGAGCCGCGCGCAGAAGGAAATGATCGCGGCGACCGTGAGCGCGATCAACGTCTGCGAGTACTGAACGGTCGCTCACAGCGCAGCCGGGAAGCTGCAAGGACTGAGCGACGACCGGATCTGGTACGAGGTCGCCTACGTGGCGGGAACGACCCACGCCCTCAACGCGGTGGCCGACGGTCTCCGCCTGCCATTGGAGTTCGCAGACTCCAGCCGCAGCGCCGTGGTGGTGGTGCCACATATTGACGAGCCGTCCCCGGAGGTGAAGACGGTCTTCGACGAGATTCAGGCGTTCTACGCCATGGACAAAGTTCCCGCCGTCTTTCGCTGGATGGCCCGCGACCCGATCTTCCTGCAGGGCTACTGGGGCGCGGTGCGCGAGGCCTTCACTGACCGAACGCTCGACCGCGCGACCAAGGCAATCCTCGCGCTGGCCGCCTCGATGACGGCAAAATCCGACTACGGCGTGGACCTGCACCTGCGCGAAGCCCGTCGCCTCGGGCTGACCGACCGGGGCCTCACCGAGGCGGTCGAAGTCGTCCAGCTCTTCAACACGGTGACGAAGATCGCGGACGCGCTGCAGCTCCAGCCCGATTTCAACCCGAGGAGCGAGTGATGGACCGAAGCCCGGAAGGACTGGACCCGGCGGTGAAGCGTCGCGAGATCACCTTCGAAGCCGACGTGACATCGGTCACGCCCTTCTTGAAGCTTGCCACCGTCAGCGGCGGCGGCACGGGCCACATGAGCTTCGCCTGCGACGAGGGCCCGAGCCTCGGAGGTCTGGGGTCGGCCCCCACCCCGCTCATGTACTTCAGCGCGGCGCTCGCGTTCTGACTCATGACCCAGGTGGCCCGGTACGGGCACATGCTGAAGGTCAACGTGACGCGCATGACGATGCACGTGAAGGCGAGCTTCCGCGTGACGGGCGCGGTGCTGAATGACACCGTCGACGGCGAGATGCTGGGGGCGGAGACGACGCTCGAGATCGAGTCCCCGGACGCGCCGGAGCGCGTGGCCAAGGTCGTCCGCAACGCGGAGCGCGGATGCTTCGTGATGCAGGCGCTGATCCGGCCGGTGCCCGTGACGGGGCACACGGTGCTCAATGGCCAGGCGCTCTCACGGGACGGCGACTGACGCGAACACGAGTGGCCAGGCCTCGCGCCCGTGATCCTAGTCTCGGGGAATCGTCACGATGATCTGGGTTTCGCCCGATTGCCGGAGGAGCCCAGTGAATCGCACCACCGAGGCGACGAGGATGTGCTCGTCACTGGCCTGCGAGTGGTAGGCGCCCACCGCGGTGATCGGCCCCTCGAACCCCGACTCGACGGACTGCAGCCGGAAGCCCGCGGGCCCCCGGAAGATCACAGCCAGGAGGCCCTCCTTCACGATGTTCTGCGGAACGACGATCTCCTCGATACCGTCGCCATCGAGATCGACGGCCAGCGGCGTCGGCTCCATCTTGTAGAAGTAGTGGCGGCCGGCCTGGTCACTCTGCCTGATGACCTCGACCACCGCGTAGCCGCCGCCTACCAAGGAAGACGAGCGCCAGAGATCCTGCCCATGGTCGTCGACCTGCAGCCGGTGGTGGGGATCGACGAACACGAGCGTGCGGCGGTCCTTGGCGGTGATGCTCGCGAAGGTGGCACCAGTCGCGCGGAAGTTCGAATGGACGGAGATCGGGCGGACCACCTTGAGGCGCCCGTGCTCCACGACCACTTCGTCGGCCTGGCCGGCGGTGAAGAACTTGCCTGCATCGAGCCGCTGCGCCCAGAGCGCGTGCTTCACACCGCGGCCGGCCGCATCGACGGCGAAGAGGATCGACTCGAGGTTGTCGGCGAGATACTCGGGCCGGCCCGACCTGGTGGTCACGATGAACGAGTTCAGTCCGCCATTCGGGTCCCAGCGGTTGCCCGCGACCTCCAGCACGCCGTCGCCGTCCAGGTCGACGAACTGTATGGAGACGACGTGCCCCATGGCGCGCGCGTTGAACGTCCACTCCGCCTCCAGTCGGGTGCCCGCGATCCGGTACTGGTACACCTTCTGTCCATCCGTGACCACCATTCGCGGCTGCCTGTCCACGGGCGCCGTCGCCACGTCCATGGAAAGCACCGCAAAGGGAAAGCGGGCGATCTCGCGCAGGGGGATGGTGCTCTCCGCGGACGAGTACGTCGTGCCCTCCCAGTCACCTGTCAGCAGCCGCGTGAGCAGTGAGGCCCGCTTCACGGTCCCGGCCGGCCGGCCCCCCCGGGCATCGCCCGAGAATTGTCCCTCGGCAGGGGGCTTCACGGCAGGCGGCACAAACAGGGCCGTCGTCATGAGCAGCGCGCGGCCGTCACCGAAGACGCGCACCTCCATGTACGGCTTTCGCTCGACCCGTTTGAAGAGGACGACAAGCAGATAGTCGGCGCCAAGTTGCCGGGCGGCCTCTTCGAGTCCCTTACCGTCGATGGCCTCGTCGGGACGGATCCCCGCCTGGGCCAGGCGGACTCCGAGGGCGTCACCCATCCTGACCTGAAAACGCGCACTGCGGCTCAGCTCGTCGGTCAGCTCTTGCACCGCCGCCTCGGTCTGCCGGTCCCGTACACCGCCCGACAGCGCCAGCACGGCGAGCCGGAGCTTGCCGGCCGACAGCCGTGCTCGGTCGCCGGGCCTCAGGTCCACCTCTGCCGGCAGCGTGGCGACCGAGTACGCCTCGAAGGCCTGGGTCACGGAGGCGCGACCCAGTGGCTGCTCCGTGCGTCCCAGGACCTCTCCCGTGCGGGGGTGACGGAGCTCACGTCCCTCCCGGTATAGTGACAGCCCAATGCCCGGCTGAAGCCCATCACGCCGGCCCACGCTCAGCGTGACCTGACGGCCGTGGACTTCGATCACCTCGCCCGCCACCACCGGGAACAACGCTTGCACCTCTTCGACCAGCACGCCAAGAGGCGGCCGAGCGGTCTGGGCGGCAGCGCTGGCGCAGAGGACGAGGGCCAAGCCGACGGCGGTGAACGCAGTCTGCCACTTAACGGGCATGGTCGGCACCGGGCGTCTCGAGGTCATTCAGATGCGAGCGGTCGCGGGGACGCCAGCTCAGCACTGCCTTGTAAGTCGTGGGCTCCTCGCCGTGCCGCACGAGAAGGTAGACGTGGTCCGCGAACGATCGATTGGCGTTCACTCCGATGACAGCCGCGATCCCATCGGACAACTCGAGCATACGAGACAGGTAACCCGGCCACACGGTCCCGCGCTCCTCCTCGGCCCACAGATACAGGAGAGGAACGCTGAGCGCATGACCGCGACGGCCACTCGCCGATGCTGTGAACGGAAGAAAGTGTCTCAGCGGCCCACGCCCCTTCAACGCCACGCGATCCAACTCGCCGACGCGCAGGCCGCTCGGCGCCACCTTCCACACGCTCTGCTCACCCGGTCGGCCCTCCCAGCGCACTTCGTGCCACAGTCGTCGACCCCCCGTCACCTCCGGCAGATCAGGACGCACGGTCACCGCGCCGTACGCCCGGGCGGTCTCCTCGCCTACAGTCTGCAGCGGCCGGTCCCACAGGATGGCGCCCATCGGAAATTCGGCGCGGTCCAGGCTCGCCTCCAGGCGGTTGAGCCCCGGACCGGAGGCCCCGTCGGCGAACTCGTTGGGCCGGAGTAAGGCAGCGAATGCCTCCTCGTAGATGCTGACGATTTGAAGCCGGTATTCCACGGCCCCGGCCGTGAGCGGCACCGCCAGGAGCGTCAGTAGGAGTGCCGCCGCCGCGCCGGTACGACGGCCTGCGTCTGCGGTCCACCGAATCGCTATACGACCCATCGCCGACTCCAGGTTCTGCCAGCGGTGGCCGCGCCGCCGGGAAAAGAGAACGGGGGGCACCGGGTTGTCCCGGTGCCCCCTCGATGCCGAGAAGCACACGAGTGGTTAGAAGGTAAACCTCACGCGTGCCGTCGCCGTCTGGACGTCCTTGGCGTCGCGCGAGCCGGCGCCGGCGGCCGGGGCGATGTCCAGCGCCGAACCAGCAACCAGGTAGCCGTATACTGCGTCGAACGTGACACCGGGGGCGAACCGGTACGTGAACCCCGCCGTGAGGCCGGTGCCGAGGTACCGCGAATCGCCGCTGGCGCCGGCCGACGGAGTGATACCAGTGGCCGGGCTGGCCGTACCGTCGGTGTCCACCTTCTCCAGCGTCCACATCGGCGTGACGATGCCATACACGTTGAGCGCCGGCGTCACGCTGTAGGTCGCTCGGGCGGCGAACATGATGCGGCCATAGCGATCATAGGACGGCTGCGCCGGAAGCGACAGCGCGTTGGAGAAGCCGAAGAGCGACGACAGGTAGTCGACGCTGCCGATGCCGACCGCCTCACCCCAGCCGATCCAGTAGGCATTGCCGGACTGGAAGGGCTGGTAGACCTGGAAGTCGTCACCGAGATTGTCGCTCGCCTTGTTGCCCGACGTTGCCATGCCGCGGACCTCGAGGTTCAATGGGCCGAGTCGCCAGCCCGCCTCGACATCAACGATCCAGGCGCTGAGGTCCTGCTCCCGCAATGTGGTGGGGTTAACGGCGACCTCCCGGTCACCGAACTGGTAGAAGAACGTCGGCGCCACCCGGAACGGGCCCGCCGTCCAGCGCGCGTCGAACCCGATCGAATGACGGATCTCCTGGGCGGCGTTGGGAAAGTTCACGGGGTTGTTGCCGAGGCCGCCCGTTCCACGGCGCAGGTTGGCGGAGGTGGTCCCGCCAATTTCCTGGTAGGAGTAGATGGGCTTCACGTCGAGACCCTTGAACGGGCTCAACTCGAGCGTGCCGATGAACCCGATGTCCTCGGAGCGGAACGGACCGGCGAAGTTGCGCGGCGGGCCCTGGGTACCCGTCAGCTTTTCTTCGAACTGCACGAAGGTGCCGCTGGCCTTCACGTTCGGCGCGACGTTGAGGTCGATATGCGCGCCGCCGAAGTCGCTCGCGGCGAAGATGACCGGCTTGTAGGTGATGGTGTACGGCTGGCCACCGAGGCGGATCTGGCCAGGCACCGGAATGAACGGGGCCAGCGAGCCGGGGCCGGTCAGGGGAGCCTCGACGTACATCCACCTCAGCTCGATCGCGTTGCGGACGTCGTTGTCGGCGTCGAAGCCACCGCTGGTGCCATCGGCGCGGCACCCCGTGGTCTGGAACGGGCCGGCGCAGGAGTCGGTCGCGCCCGTCTGGCCGTACAGCAGATCGATCTCGAGGCCGAGGACAGCCTTGGCCTTGCCGACCTGGCCGATGATGTCAAACCGGCCTCGGGTCCGGCCGTACGCCTCGTCCTGCGATCGCGTGATGTCGAAGTCGGAATGCGTCATCGACAGGTTGCGGTTGTAGTTGTACAGGTTGTCGATGAGGCCGGTGATCGTCACCTTCGGAGCCGGCGCTTGCGCGAAAGCCGGGGACGCAGACGCCAGCACGGCGACGATGGCGGCGAGGCGCGCGACAACATTGAACGTTCGTCTCATCACTTCCTCCTTGTGTGATTCGAAGCGGTTTCGTCACGAACAGCCACCGCCGACCCGTCCGCCAACGCCTCCTTCCTGGTCGCAGCAGTCCCGCGCTAACGCCATGCGGTCCCGACCAAACACAAAAGGCCGCCGGCAAGCCTGCACAGGCTTGCCGGCGGCCTCCCGTGGTCGGGTCAGCCACCGCGAAGACAGCGATGATCGACTTCCTACGCTTCGCTGAACCGGAACAGCTTTCGGTCGACCCTTTCGACGAACTGCACGTCAGTCACCCTGCCATCGCTCACCGTCATCTCGACTCGGCCGAACCGTTTCTCCTTGAGGCGCGCGCAGAGCGCGAGAAAGAACGCGGCCTCGTCTTCCGTGACGCCTTGGGGCAGACTCAGCGTTGCTTCCGACCTGTCAGGTGGCTCTTGCATCCTCATACCCGGGCCCTTCGACTCGGCTCGATCACGTTTGCGAGACTCACTCGGGCCGCGAAATTCCTGACCGTAGGCGCTGTACCGCATCGCGGCCTAGCCTCGTCCGCTCCACGGCTGGCCTGCACGCCGCGATCCCAGATCAAGCATCCATCGACCTCCACGCCGGGCGGGGCCGACCAAAAAAAAAGGCCGCCGGAGAGCCCCGCGCTACGGGACTCTCCGGCGGCCTCCTGTGGTCAGGTCAGCCGCTCCTACAACGGCCCGAGATTATTCCAGCCTGTCCAGAAGCGCAAGAAATTTCCGAGGCCGCGCGACGTTCTGTGTCGTGCGAACGCCGTGGGTGCGTCCGCGCGGCGGCGATTGGCAAGCGCGTCGACCAGCGTGGCGTCCAGCGTGGCCCGCGGGTCGACCTCCACACTGCCGGGTGAAGACACCGCGCGGCTCCTGCTGTACAGCCTCGTCGCCACAGGCCGGCCGCGCAAGCTCGACGGCGACGACAAGATCGCCGCCGAGCCGGAAGATGCGCTCAGCGCCTTTCCACATCACGCGGGACACCGCCCCTGACACCTCGTCGATGATCTGTCACTCTGGGGTGTGGGTGGGTGGGTGCTTGGCTCTGATCAGCGTGGCGCGGGCCTCCATCTCCGCTGCCCCGGCCTTCCTGTCGGTCTTTCGCAACTGGGCGGCCAACCTCTCCAAGAGGACGGCCACGGTCGGGTGTTCCGGTCCCAGGATCTTCTCCAGGATCGCGAGGGCGCGCCGATACAGGGGCTCGGCCTCTGCGTCCTTACCCTGAGCGCTGTAGAGGAGCGCGAGGTTCTCCAGCGTCGTCGCCACATCCGGATGCTCCGCCCCCAAGCTCTTCTCCTGGATCGCGAGGGCGCGCCGATACAGGGGCTCGGCCTCCGGGTACTTGCCCTGAGCGGCGTAGAGCAGCGCCAGATTGCTGATGCTCCTCGCCACATCCGGATGCCCCGGCCCCAGGGTCTTCTCCTGGATGGCGACGGCGCGCCGAAGAAGGGGCTCGGCCTCGGCGTACCTGCCCTCGGCACCATAGAGGTTCGCGAGGTTGTTGAGGGTTGCCGCCACGCTGGGGTGCTGTGATCCGAATGCTCTTTCCCGGATCGCGAGGGCGCGGCGATACAGTGGCTCGACCTCCACGTCCCTGCCCTGAGCGCGGTAGAGCACCGCCAGGTTATTGAGGCTTGCCGCCACGGCAGGGTGCTCCGGTCCCAGGATCTTCGCCCGGATCGCGAGCGCGCGCCGATAGAGTGGTTCAGCCTCTGCGTACCTGCCCTGGGTGCTGTACAGGATCGCCAGGTTGTTGAGCGTCGTCCCCACATCCGGATGTTCGAATCCCAGGGTCTTCTCGTGGATGGCGAGGGCGCGCCGATACAGGGGCTCGGCCTCCGGGTACTTGCCCTGGGCGGCGTAGAGGAGCGCCAGATTGCTGATGCCCTTCGCCACCTCCGGATGCTGCGCTCCCAGGGTCCTCTCTTGGATCACGAGGGCCCGCTGCACGAGGGGGACCGCCTCCGAAAACCGTCCAGCGGCAGACAGCCTCTCGGCGTCTCGAGTCAGGCGTCGCACCTCTTCGAGCTGTCCGTCCGTCTCGGAACCCTGCGCCAGCGCCATCAACGGTGGCGTCATCACGAAACCCACCAGCAGCAGCCACGCAAAGCACACGAGGAGTCCCACTGGCTCGCGTCGTCCCGAACCGCCCATAGGTCTGCTCCTTCCTCCGCGTGACGCAGCTCGC
>JBBDXO010000133.1:16917-18092 GCA_040902295.1 Candidatus Rokuibacteriota bacterium
AAAAAAAGGCCGCCGGCAAGCCCTCGCAGGCTGGCCGGCGGCCTCCCGTGGTCGGGTCAGCCGCTACCTATCGGACGGAGTCTACCCGAACCCCTGACGAACCGTAGAAAGATTTCGCCCAGCTCGACGAACTCATCTTTCCTGATGATCACGGGCACGTGTGCAAACGACGACAACACAGCCAGGATGCGACCCCGCTGGGCCACGTGCTCGTCCGATCGCCGCTCCCTGCCGACATCCCGACCCGGGGACGCCTGACCGCAGCACCCACGAACGCCCGCGGATCCTGCATTCAGCGGAATAGATTCGCAGCGAGGGGGTTTCTGTTAGCGACGGAGAGGCTCGCCGCGCCGGCCGAGGTGCGACACCCAAGCGCGGGGGATGCACCGTTCGGTGTGCGAGCCCAACGTCGAGACTCTTGGGAATCGCCCCAGCGCGGAGAGCCGCGTCGCATGTCGACGCGTGCTGAGCGGGGAGCCATGGGACAGGTCGAAGGAGAATCACCCAAACGGAGCATCGTGCCGGCCGGGATAGGCATCGGTGAGGCGAAATTCCTCCTTGATTTGTTCGCGCAGCTCAAAGCCCGACGCTTCGGCCGGCTCGAAGTCACGGTCAGCGATGGGCGGCTGATGGACGTCGAGCTCGTGGAAAGACTGGATCGCGAACTGTTGCGCAGGTTCTGAGCGCAGGCAAGCAGCGCCGGAGCCGTCGTGCAGGGCGTCTGCACGCGGTGCGTGCGCCCCACGCCACCGCGCGGCCCGGGCATCCGCACGCACGCCACCACCGCGCCCTTGTGCGCATCCAGACCGCCTAGCGTTCACTCATCTGGTGCATGGCGCGACCGGCGCTCACCCCGCGCCATGACGGGCATGAACACACCATCGATCCACCGTATTCCACCGAGCCGCGTCATCCACGACCACGTCATCGCGGAATGCGGCGGTGCCCGCGCGTGTTGTAGCGCACAGGAGGACCGATATGAGCATGAGAGGCTTGCTGCTCGGTATCACGACCGTCGCCGGAGTCACATTCGCAGTCGGACCGAGCGCCGCGCAGCCGGAGCGTCCCTATCCAACGGGACGCGCCGACCTCGATGAGGCGCACGCACCGCGGGATGGAGGGGCCGTCATCGGACGCACGGCGCCCACCCCGGCGACGATGCCGGCGGCGGTGAA
>JBBDXO010000133.1:18192-27575 GCA_040902295.1 Candidatus Rokuibacteriota bacterium
CCGTGCGCGGGCAAAAACCCGTGCGCTGCCAAGGCGCCCAGCGTGACGTCGCCGGCCCCCGGCACGAAGACCCAGTAATGCGCTGACCGATGCCGCGGGCGGCGTGCAGTGCAAGGGCGCCGCCCGTGATGGCGATCCGCCGAGGTTATCACCGGCCGACGGCTCGCTCCGCGAGGGCGCCTGAAAAACACCATCGAGTTCACGCTCGCCGGCCTCGACCTCGGGCTGGCAGCGCTCGCCGGTGCGGCGGTCACCACCTCCCCGGGATCCGTTGTGTCTCCACGGCGCGATCAGTCCCTTTTGCCGGCCGCCGGCGTGCAGGTAGGCGCGCGCTGACACCTCGTTCGAGTCGTTCGAGCGGTCGCCGGTACTGAAGAGAAGCACTCGGCGTTCCAGTACAGCAGCTCCGTGCCCCACGCGTGATCGGTCTGGTCGGAGCCTTCCGCGCTCGACGGCACCTGCCACCGTTGCAGGTCAGGCAGCAACGGCCGGCGATTGCTTTCGATTCGGTCGTCGAAGCGGGAAAGCGAGACGCTCTACCCGCACGCTGTGCGCCGGCAAGACGTCGCGGCAACGAAGGGCGCCGAGGTGGAATGGATCGTTGCCGTTGCGGAGGGATTCGCCGCTCACCGCCCGGCCAGCGCCGTCAGCAGCCACACGCCGGCCACGATGAGGAGGGTGCCGATCACGATGCGGGCGGTGAGGATCTCGAGCCCCCGCAGGAAGAAGAAGGAGAGGACGAGGACGAAGATCGGCGCCACGCTCGCCAGCGGCGCCACCACGCTGACGGTGCCGTAGCTCAGGGCGAGCACGATCATGAAGACGCCCACGTTCTCCGCCACGCCGGCGGCGACGAAGTAGACGAGACTCCAGCCGCGGCAGGCGATGGCGCCCATCTGGCGGGAGGCGACGAGGAAGGCCGTGAAGGCCACGAAGGCCGCCGTCACGTTCACGGCGAAGCCGGGGATGGGCGCCATCCCGCTCAGCCCCGCCTTGCGCAGCACCGCCACCACGCCGAAGCACACCGCGGACAGCAGGGGCAGCACGAGCTTGCGCGGGCTCACGGCGAAGCCGCGGCCGGAGGAGGACAGCAGCGTGGTGCCGAAGACGATGACGACGGTGCCGGCCAGGATGGGCGCCGTGACGTGCTCGCCGAGGAACAGGACCGCGAGCACGGTGGACACGAGCGGGCTGAGGTTGGACAGGGCCGCCGTGATCGAGGCGCCCACCCTCTCGATGCTCATGAAGCGCAGGAGGCGGCCGGCCACCGTGCCGATGAGCCCCGCGAGCGCGAAGTAGGCGATGCCCGCCGGCGACGGGCCGCCGAGGCCGCCCGTGACGAGCACGGCGGCCCAGACGCAGACCATCCCCACCGCCACGTTGATCCACATCGCCGTGTACGGGCCGTAGCGCTGGTAGCCGCGGCGGATGAGGATCGTCGCCGCCGCCGTGAGCAGCGCGCTCGAGAGCGCGATGGCGGGGACGAGGTACGTCACGGGACGGCCGCCGTCCGCCGCGGCTGCGCCAGCCAGAAGCACGCCGAGCCCAGCACGCAGAACATGGCGGCGACCAGGAACGCGGCGCGATAGCTGCCCGTGACATCGAACAGCGCCCCCGCGAACCAGGGGCCGATGGCCCCGCCGATGCCGTTGCCGAGGCTCAGGTAGCCGTAGATGGCGCCGAAGCGGCGGCCGGGAAAGAGGTCGGCGGCGATGGCGGTGATGATGGGGCCGCGCGCCCCGAAGCCGAGGCCGAAGAGCAGCGCGTACACGTACAGCCCGGCCGGGTGCGGCGAGGTCTCGATCGACAGCAGGGCGAGGATGCCGGCGGCGGTGCAGCCGTACGAGATCGTCGCCGACCACGCGCGGCCGATGTAGTCGGCGCCGATGCCGAAGATGATGCGGCCGAAGATCGACATGAGGCCCGCGAGGCCGAAGATCCACGCCACGAAGAGGCGCGGGAAGCCGTGATCGACGGCGAACGCCACCTGGTGCGTCACCACGGTGAACACCGCCAGCGGCGTGCAGACGTAGGCGAAGAACAGCGCCCAGAACGCGCGCGTGGCGAGCGCCTCGCGCACCTCCATGCCCGCCTCTGCGATCGCCGGCCCGCGAGGCTGGCGAGCCGGCACGGGCACGCGGTCGCGCACCCCGATCCACACGAGAGGCACGAGGCCGACGAGCGCGCTCGCGCCGAGGACCATGTACGCGCGGCGCCAGCCGTAGCCGGAGATGAGCCACTGCGCCAGCGGCCCCACCACCAGCACGCCCACGCCCATGCCGGAGAAGACGATGCCCATCATGCTCGCCTTGCGGTACGCGAACCATTGCGCGACGAGCGCGCCCGAGGGCACGAACCCCACCGCGCACACGCCGACGGCGGTGAAGACCCCCGTGACGACGTAGAGGTGCCACACCTGGGTGATCTGGCTGGAGAGCAGACACGACACGCCGATCACGACGGCGCCCGTGAGGATCACGCGCCGGGGCCCCACGCGGTCGACGAACGTCCCCACCACCGGCGAGAGGACGCCCTGCACGATGGCGGACAGCGAGAAGGCGCCTGCGGCGAGGCCGCGCGACCAGCCGAACTCCTCGAGGAGGGGCACGAGGAAGACCGAGAACGAGAACATGAGCCCGAAGGCGACGCCCAGCGTGAGCCAGACGGTCACGATCATGAGCCACGGCGAGGTCGAGCCGGCGGCGGTGCGGGCAGTCACCCTGCCGGGCAGGATACGCTGCCTGCCCCGGCCCGTGCTTGACAGTGCGCAGCCGGCAGGCCGATGATCCTGCCATGACGACACTGCAACGGGCCGAGGCCGCCGAGCACGCCCTGAGCGAGGAGCTGGACCGGCTGGTCATCGTGAAGTCGGTCATCTACACCTCCGGCGAGCGCGACCCGCGGGTGCCCGCCCCGCGGCCGCCGGATGCGGGCCGGCGCTACCTCATGGCGGACGACCCGCGCCTGCCGCGCATGCCGGCCAGGCCGACCCTGTTCGACTTCTTCAAGTACCGCTTCGCCCCCGCCAATCACCTGCTGCAGAGCGCGCGCCTGGCGCAGAAGAGCGGCGCGGGCGACACGCTCGTCCTCGCCTGCCTGCTGCACGACATCGCCATCGCCGGCTTCATCCGCGGCGACCACGGCTACTGGGCAGCACAGCTCGTGGCGCCGTACGTCGACGAAGAGGTGAGCTGGGCGATCCGCTATCACCAGGCGCTGCGGTTTTTCCCGGACGAGTCCGTCGGCTACCAGTACCCGGCGATGTACACGAAGCTGTTCGGCGCCGACTACAAGCCGGAGCCGTACATCGAGCGCGCCCACGCGTACGCGCGCAGCCACAAGTGGTACATGACCTCGCGCCTGCTCACCGTCAACGACCTCTACGCCTTCGATCCGAGCGTCCAGGTGGAGCTCGAAGAGTTCACGGACGTCGTCGGCCGTACCTTCAAGCAGCCGCAGGAGGGACTGGGCTTCGACGACAGCCCGGCCGCCCACATGTGGCGTACCATCATGTGGCCGACGCGGTACCTGTAGCTCGCGCGACGCCGCAGGGCCTCCTCTTCGATTTCGGCGGCACCCTCGACGCCGACGGCCTCACGTGGAAAGACCGGTTCTTCCACCTCTTCCGCGCGGAAGGCTGCTCCCTGGCGCCGGCCGCCTTCGATCCCCACTTCTACGCCGCCGACGACTCGCTCGTGGGCACGGTGCCCGCCACCCTGGGCCTGCGCGACAGCGTGGACCGGCTCGCGCGCGACCTCGCGGCACGGCTGAGGCTCGACGCCGGCGCGGGCGGCCGGGTGGCCGCCCGCTTCGTCGACGACGCGCTCGCGCGGCTGCACGCCAACCGGGCAGTGCTCGGACGGCTGCACGGGCGCTACCGCCTCGGCGTGGTCTCAAACTTCTACGGAAACCTCGAAGCCGTATGCGATGATGCCGGCATCCGCTCGCTGCTCGACGTCATCGTGGATTCGGCCCGGGTGGGCTACACGAAGCCGGACGCCAGGATCTTTCGCTGTGCCGTGGACGCGCTCGGGCTCACGTTCGCGCAGGCGATCTTCGTCGGCGACTCTCCGACGCGCGACATGGCCGGCGCGCGCGCGGTGGGCATGGCGCACGTGTGGCTGGTGGAGGCCGGCGGCGGCGCCCGCACGCCGTGCTGCGCGGCCGACCGTGTGATCCACACCCTGACGGAACTGGAGGACGTGCTGTGACGGGAGGCATCATCGCCGCCGGCGAAGGCAGCCGGCTTCGCCGGGACGGCTGGGCCGAGCCCAAGCCGCTCGTGCGCATTGCCGGCGTGCCCCTGCTGGAGACGGTCGTCACCAACTTCGTCGCCGCCGGCATCGAGCGGCTCACGATCATCGTGAACGAGGACGAGCGCGCGTGCGTGACGTGGGCGCGCGGCCGCTTCCCCACCCTCGATCTGCGCTTCCTGGTCAAGACCACCGCCTCGTCGCTGGAGAGCTTCGCCGAGGTGCTGGCGGCCGCGCCACCCGGCCCCCTCGTCGTCTCCACCGTGGACGCGTGGTGCCGCCCCGGCGACTTCGCGGGCTTCGTCCGTGCCGCGGGCGCGCGCCCGGCCGGCGCCACTGTGCTCGCGGTCACGCCCTTCGTCCACGACGAGCGGCCGCTGTGGGCGACGCTCGACGGCGACGGCCGCGTGCTGACCCTGGGCGGCGACGGCGGCGACGTGGTGACCGCGGGCGTGTACGTCATCCCCGCGCCCGTGCGCGCGCTGGCCCCCCCCGCCGCTCTCGGGCGGCTGCGCGAGTACCTGGCCTGGCTGGTGGCGAGCGGCCGGCCCGTCTACGGCGACGTCATCGAGCGCGTGATCGACGTCGATCGCGCCGGTGACGTGGCGCTGGCGGAGGACATGGCCCGTGCGGAAGAGTCCGCATGAGGGTGCCCGCCTGCTGGGGCATCTTCCGCGAGCGGGCGCACTCGCCCGGCCGCGAGTCCGACGACGCCGAGATCCTGCGCCTGGCGGGCAAGCACCTGGAGGCCAAGGGCCTGCAGGTCGTGCTCAAGACGCCGGAGGAGGCGTTCGCCGATCACGAGGGGCCGCCCGCCTCCGTCTTCTTCATGTGCGAGCGCGTGGAGGCGCTGGACCGGCTCAGCGCGTGGGAGGCGGCGGGGGTGCCGCACGTCAACAGCCCGCGCGCCGTGCTCAACACCTATCGCGCCCGGATGATCGCGCAGTTCGAGGAGGCCGGCGTGCCGTTCATCCCGAGCACCCTCGTGGCGACGGCGGGCGCGGAGGTGGAGGCGGCGGAACCGGTGTGGGTCAAGCGCGCCGACGTGCACAACACGCAGGAGGGCGACGTCGTGCTCGCGCGGACGGCGTCCGCCGTGGGCGCGGCGCTCGGGGCGCTGGCCGCGCGCGGCATCCCGCAGGCGGTGCTGCAGCCGCACGTGCCCGGCGACGTCATCAAGTTCTACGGCATCGGCGGCGGCGGCCCGCACCGGGCGCCCGCGTGGTTTCGCTGGTTCCATCACAAGGACCAGACGCTGGCCGGCCATCCCGTCGACGCCGATCATCTCGCGCGCCTGGCGCGCCAGGCGGCGGGCGCGCTCGGGCTGGAGATCTACGGCGGCGACATGATCGCCACCGCCGGCGGCCTCGTGCTCCTCGACCTCAACGCATGGCCGAGCTTCGCCCTCTTCCGCGACGAGGCCGCGCCCGTGATCGCCGCCCACCTCGCCCTCCGCTTCCGCGCGGTGCGCCGATGAGACATCCCGTGGTCGAGGCGCGCCACTGCTTTGCCGGGGCGGGCCGAGCGTCGGGGGGGGGGGGGGGGGGGCCGGCCTCGCCCCCCCATCACATCAATCGCGCGCCGAGCGTCGGGGGGGTTGGGGGCCATATCGGGGCCCCCCACGTGAGCGAATGAGTGAGCGGAGAGACGTGGGGCCGCGGTCGAAGGCGATCGTCGCGCGCGAGCAGCGCCACATCGCGCCCGGCCTGCAGGGCTTCGCGCAGTACGCGGGGCTGGCCATGGCGCGCGGCGAAGGCAGCACGCTCTACGACGAGGACGGGCACGCCTACATCGACTTCATCGCCGGCATCGCCGTGGGCAGCGTCGGCCACTGCCATCCCCACTACGTGGAGTCGCTCAAGCGCCAGGTGGAGCGACTGACCTTCGGCTCCTTCACCACCGAGACGCGCGCGCGCTTCCTCGAGGCGCTCGGCGCGCTCACCCCCGACGGGCTGTCGCGCATCCAGCTCTTCTCGGGCGGGGCGGAGGCGGTGGAGGCGGCGCTGCGGCTGGCCAGGATCGTCACCGGCCGCCACGAGGCGCTCGGATTCTGGGGGGGCTTTCACGGCAAGACCGGCGGCGTGCTCGGCCTGCTCGGCTCGGACTTCAAGCACCACCTGGGCCCCTTCATGCCCGGCCAGCACCTCACGCCGTACGCCGACTGCTATCGCTGCCCCCTCAAGCTGACCTATCCCTCGTGCGGGATCGCCTGCGCGGAGTACATCCGCGACGTCATCAAGCACCAGACGGCGGGCGACATCGCGGCCATCATCGTCGAGCCCGTGCAGGGGACGGCGGGCAACATCGTGCCGCCGGACGGGTTCCTGCGCGCGGTGAAGTCGATCGCCCAGGAGCACGGCGCGCTGCTGCTCGTGGACGAGATGATCACGGGGTTCGGACGCACGGGCCAGTGGTGGGGCCACGAGCACGACGGCGTGATCCCGGACATCATGACCGTGGGCAAGGGCATGGGGGGCGGCTTTCCGCTGAGCGGCGTGATCTCCACCGACACGCTGACGGCGACCGCGCCGTGGTCGAATCCGAGCGCGAGCTCGTCGAGCTACGGCGGCAACCCGCTCGCCGCCGCCGCCGGCCTCGCCGCCATCGAGATCATCGTCAAGGAAGACCTCGTCAAGAACGCCGAGCGTGTGGGCCGGGTGATGCTGGCGCGCCTGCACGCGATGAAGGAGCGCTTCCGCTGCGTGGGTGACGTGCGCGGCCGCGGCCTGCTCCTGGGCATCGACCTCGTCCGGGACCGCACGACGAAGGAGCCCGTGGACAAGGCGGTCGCCCGCTCGCTCTACCAGGAATGCCTGCGCCGCGGGCTCGTGGCCATGACCTACGCGCCCACGATCCGGATCAACCCGCCGCTGGTCATCCGCGAGGACGAGGCGCTGGCGGGCCTCGCCATTCTCGAAGAGGCGCTGGAGGCGGTCGTGCGCGAGCACGGCCTCGCCTAGCATGCTGCGCGGCGCCGTCGTCGGGCTCGGCAACGTGGCCATGCACGGTCACCTGCCCGCCTGGGCGCGGCGCCGCGACGTCGAGATCGTGGCCGCCACCGACACGCGCGCGGGCCGCCGCGCGGACCTCGCGGCGCGCCTGCCGCACGCGCGCTGGCACGACACGCTCGAGGGGCTGCTCGAGAGCGAGGCGCTGGACTTCGTGGACGTGTGCACGCCGCCCTCGAGCCACCCGGCGGTCGTCCGCGAGGCCCTCGACCGCGGCCTGCACGTGCTGTGCGAGAAGCCCCTCGCCGGCTCGCCCGACGGCGCCGCCGCCCTCGCGCGTCTGGCCGACAAGAGCGAGCGCGTCCTCCACACCGTCCACAACTGGCACTACGCGCCGATCATCCTGCGCGCGGCAGGCCTCGTGCGCGCGGGCGCCATCGGCGAGGTGACGCGCGTGCGGTGGCATACGCTGCGCACCCAGCCCGCCGCCGTCGCCGACGCCTCCGCGGTGAACTGGCGCCTCGACCGCGACGTCGCCGGCGGGGGAATCCTGACCGACCACGGCTGGCACGTCCTCTACGTCGTCGGCCGCTGGATCGGGCACGCACCGACGGTGGTGCGCGCCACCCTCGAGCGCCGGCGGCACCGCGCGATCACCGTCGAGGACACCGCGACCGTCCGCATCGAGTTCCCGCCCGCGACGGCCGAGATCCTCCTCACCTGGGCGGCGGACGAGCGGCGCAACTGGGCGGAGATCATCGGGAGCGCCGGACGCCTGGAGCTGCGCGACGGCACCCTCCACCTGCACGCGGCCGGCGGCGCCGAGCGCAGCTGGGAGTGTCCGCCCCCGCTCTCCGACGGCTCGCAGCACCCCGAGTGGTTCGCGGGGGTGGCGGAGGAGTTCGTGGAGCAGGTCCGGGGGCGCACGCCCGGCGGCGGCAACCTCGCCGAGGCCATGCAGTGCGCGATGCTCGAGGGCGCCGCCCGTGAGTCGGACCGGCGCGGCGGCCGCGCCGTGTCGCTGGAGATGACGGGCTGAACACCGCCGCGGCCCGCGCCGCCGCGGCGGAGAGCCTGTTCGTGATCCTGCCGGGTCCCGCCCGCCCCGCCGTCGCCTCCGACACGGTGCTGGCCGGCCTCACGCTCCGACGCCGGATGATGCTCGCCGCCGAGCGCGCCGGCTTCGCCGAAGTGCGGGACACGCCGGCCGCCGCGGGCGACGGGGGGGCGCGGCCGCGGCGCATCGTCCTGCTCGCCGCCAACGTCGTCGTCCAGCCCGCGTGGCTGCATACGCTGCTGGTGGCGCCGCTGTCGCCCGAGACCGTCCACGTCGACGGGCCGGCGGCGGTCGTCGTCGAGACCGCCGATCCCGCGCACGTGCTCGAGGCCGCCGCGCGCTGCGGGGACGCGGGCGAGCTCGCGAGGGCGCTCGAGAGCACCCTGCGGCGGGCCCCGCTGCCCGCGGACGAGGGCGGGCGCTTCCCCGTCCGCAGCGCCGCCGACCTCGCGCAGGCGGAGGCGTGGCTGCTGCGCAGCCTCATCAAGCCGAGCGAGGGGTTCATGTCGCGCCACGTGGAGCGGCCGATCTCGCTGGCGGTGACGCGCCGCCTCGTCTCCACCGCCATCACGCCCAACGCGATGACCCTCATCAGCCTCGCCCTCGGCCTCGCGGGCGCGCCCTTCTTCCTGTCATCGGCGCCGTCCATGCAGCTGACGGGCGCGCTCCTGTTCCTGCTCCACTCCATCCTCGACGGCTGCGACGGCGAGCTCGCGCGCCTCACCTTCCGCGAGTCGAGAATGGGAGCGCTGCTCGACTTCTGGGGCGACAACGCCGTGCACGTCGCCGTCTTCGGCGGCATGGCGCTCGGCTGGAGCCGCGCCGCCGACTCGTGGTGGCCGCTGCTGGCGGGCGCCATCGCCATCGTCAGCTCGCTGGGCGCCGCCGCCACCGTGGCCCGCCGCTTCGTGAGCGCGCAGCCGGTGGGCGCCGCGGGCTCCGCCGCCGCCCGCCTCACGGACGCCCTCGCCCATCGCGACTTCATCTACCTGATCGTGCTGCTGGCGGCGTTCGGGCGCGCGCCGTGGTTCCTCGTGATCGCCGCCCTCGGCACGCCGGTGTTCGTGCTGCTGCTCCTCCTCGGCGGCGCCGCGCGCCGTCCCCGCTAGCAGGCTGATGAAAAAT
>JBBDXO010000134.1:0-4081 GCA_040902295.1 Candidatus Rokuibacteriota bacterium
CCGCCCTCGCCCGGCTTGGCGCCCTGGGCCATCTTGATCTGCAGATCATCGGCATTGACGAGGTACTCGCTGGTGACCCCGAACCGCGCCGAGGCCACCTGCTTGATGGCGCTGCGGCGCCAGTCGCCGTTGGGGTCGCGCTGATTGCGCGCGGGGTCCTCGCCGCCTTCGCCCGTGTTGGACTTGCCGCCGATGCGGTTCATGGCGATGGCGAGCGTCTCGTGCGCCTCCTGGCTGATGGCGCCGTACGACATGGCGCCGGTGGAGAACCGCTTGAAAATCGCTTCCACCGACTCCACCTCGCCGATGGGCACCGGGGAGGCGGCGGGCCTGAAGGCGAAGAGCCCGCGCAGCGTGGCGAGGTGGCGGCTCTGGTCGTCCACCAGCTTCGAGTACTCGCGGAAGACCTTGTATTGCCCCGAGCGGGTGGCGTGCTGCAGCTTGAAGACGGTGTCGGGGTTGAAGAGGTGATATTCGCCGTCGCGCCGCCACTGGTACTCGCCGCCCCAGTCGAGCTCGGGACGGCCGACGGGGCGCGCGGGAAAGGCGTCGGCGTGGCGGCGGCGGACCTCTTCGGCCACGACGTCGAGACCGATGCCGCCCACGCGCGAGGCCGTCCACGTGAAGTAGCGGTCCACGAAGGCTCGGTCGAGGCCGATGGCCTCGAAGATCTGCGCGCCGCAGTAGCTCTGCAGCGTGGAGATGCCCATCTTGGACATCACCTTGAGGATGCCCTTGTTGAGCGCCCTGATGTAGTTCTTCACCGCCTGCGCGGGCTCGATGTCCACCAGCAGGCCCTGGCGGATCATGTCGTCGATCGTCTCGAAGGCCACCCACGGGTTGACGGCGCCCGCGCCGTAGCCGATGAGCAGGGCCACGTGATGCACCTCGCGCGCGTCCCCGGTCTCGAGGATGAGCGCGCAGCGCGTGCGGGTGCCCTCGCGCACCAGGTGATGGTGCACGGCCGCGGTGGCGAGCAGGCTGGGGATGGCCGCGTGCGTGCGGTCCACGCCACGGTCGGAGAGGATCACGATGTCGTGGCCGGCGGCGATGGCCTCGCTCGCGCGCGCGCGCAGCGCGTCGAGCGCGCGCTCCAGGCCGGCGCTGCCCTCCGCCACCGGGTAGAGCATCGACAGCGTGGTGGCGCGGAAGCCGTGCGTGCTCACGCGCGCGAGCTTGGCCAGCTCGCGGTTGTCGATCACGGGGTACTTGATCCCGATCTGCCGGCACGACTCCGGCTCCGGGCGGAGCAGGTTGCGCTCGGGCCCCACCGTGCTCGCCATGGACGTCACCAGCTCCTCGCGGATGGCGTCCAGGGGCGGGTTCGTCACCTGCGCGAAGAGCTGCTTGAAGTAGTCGTACAGCAGCCGCGGCTTGTCGGAGAGGACGGCGAGGGCGGTGTCGGTGCCCATGGAGCCGATGGGCTCCTCGCCCTGCGCGGCCATCGGGCCCAGGAGCAGGCGCAGGTCCTCGTGCGTGTAGCCGAAGGCCATCTGGTGCGCGTGCACCGCGTCGTGGTCGGGCGCGGGCACCGGGTGATCCGGCAGCGCCTCGATGTCGATGAGGTGGTCCGCCAGCCACTGCGCGTAGGGGTGCTCGGCGGCGAGCGAGGCCTTGATCTCGTCGTCCGAGATGATGCGGCCCTGCGCGGTGTCGACGAGGAAGATCTTGCCGGGATGCAGCCGCTCCTTGATGAGGATGTTCTCGGGCGGGATGTCGAGCACGCCCACCTCGGAGGCCATCACCACGACCTCGTCCTTGGTGACGTAGTACCGCGAGGGGCGCAGGCCGTTGCGGTCGAGGACGGCGCCGATGACGGTGCCGTCCGTGAACGCGATGGAGGCAGGGCCGTCCCACGGCTCCATGAGCGAGGAGTGGTACTCGTAGAACGCCTTGCGCTCCGGGCTCATCGACTCGTGGCCGCCCCACGGCTCGGGGATCATCATGAGGATGGCGTGGGGCAGGGAGCGGCCGTTCATGACGAGGAACTCGAGCACGTTGTCGAAGGTGGCGGAGTCGCTGCCGCCCTCGCGGATGACCGGGAACACCTTCTTCAGATCGTCGCCGAGCACGTCGGAGCGGCACAGCGCCTCGCGTGCCCGCATCCAGTTGATGTTGCCGCGCAGCGTGTTGATCTCCCCGTTGTGGGCGATGTAGCGGTACGGGTGCGCGAGCGGCCACGAAGGGAAGGTGTTGGTGCTGAACCGCTGGTGCACGAGGGCGAGCGCGCTCTCCACCTCGGGATCGGCGAGGTCCGGGAACATGGGGTCGATCTGATCCGCGCTCAGCATGCCCTTGTAGATGATCGTCCGCGCGGACAGGCTGGGCAGGTAGAAGAACCGCTTGCCCGGGAAGTTCAGGGCGTCGACGGCGTGCTCGAAGCGCTTGCGCAGCACGTAGAGCTTGCGCTCGAAGTGCGCCTGGTCGGTGATGCCGCCGCCGCGGCCGATGAAGACCTGCTTCATGTGCGGCTCCACCGACTGAGCACTCGCGCCCAGGGTGCTGTCATCGGTGGGCAGATCCCGCCAGCCGAGCAGCCGCTGGCCTTCCTCGGCCACGATGGTGGCCATGAGGCCCTGGATCTTCTCGCGCTCGGCGAGGTCGCGCGGCAGGAACACGAGGCCCGCGCCATAGTCGCCGGCGGCGGGCAGGGTGATCCCGAGGCCCGCACACTGGCGGCGCAGGAAGCGGTCGGGGATCTGCAGGAGGATGCCGGCGCCGTCGCCGGTGTTCACCTCGCAGCCGCACGCGCCCCTGTGCAGCAGGTTGCAGAGCACCTGGAGGGCCTGCCGCACGATGGCGTGCGAGCGGACGCCCTTGATGCTGACCACGAAGCCGACGCCGCAGGCGTCGTGCTCGTGGGCGGGGTCGTACAGGCCCCGGGCAGGAGGCTGCCCGGCGTATGCGGGCGGATGCTGCTCGCTCATTGCGCCTCCCTGTCGGATGTTGGCCGGATAGTACCCGACGCCCAACTATTAGTCATTAGCGAAAAGTCGTATGGTGCGTATCAGTATTGCTAATGGTGTACGATGGGCGCGTGCACCTGGAGACGCTGAGCCTCTACTGCGACGTCGTGCGCCACCGCTCCTTCTCCCGGGGCGCCGAGCAGAACTTCGTCTCGCAGTCCGCGGCGAGCCAGGCCGTGCAGCACCTGGAAGCGCAGCTCGGCGTCGTCCTGATCGACCGCACCAGGCGGCCCTTCGTGGTGACGCCGGAGGGGCAGGCCTTCTACGAGTCGTCGCGCTCCCTGCTGGAGTCGTGGGAGAAGGCCAAGGCGGAGGTGGCCGCCGTCAAGGCGCGCGTGGACGGCACCGTGCGCGTGGCCGCCATCTACTCGGTGGGCCTGCACGACATGAGCCGGCCCATGCAGCAGTTCATGTCGCTCCACCCGCAGGCGCGCGTGCAGCTCGAGTGCCTGCACCCGCACAAGGTGGTGGAGGCGGTGCTGAGCGGCGAGGCCGACCTCGGCATCATGTCGTACCCGCCCAACGACCGCTCCCTCACGGTGGTGCCGCTGCGGGTGGAGCCGATGGCGGTCGTCTGCCATCCCGGCCACCGCCTCGCGCGCCGCCGCCGCGTGGTGGTGTCGGACCTGAACGGCGAAGCCTTCATCGCCTTCGACGCCTCCCTGCCCATTCGCAAGGCGATCGATCGCGCCCTGCGGCAGCACAACGCCCGCGTCAACGTGGTGATGGAGTTCGACAACATCGAGACGATCAAGCAGGCGATCATCATCGCCTCCGGCGTGAGCGTGCTGCCGCGCCACACCGTGCAGAAGGAGGCCTCCATCCGCACGCTGGCGGCGGTGCCGCTGGCGGCGCCGGACCTCGGCCGCCCCGTGGGGATCATCCACCGCCGGCAGAAGCCCCTCACCCCCACCGCGAGCCGGTTCGTCGAGACGCTGCGGCAGGCGAGCGAGCCGGCGAGGACCTCCGTGCGCTCGTGACCCGGGCGCGGTACGATCGCATGTGGAGCGCTTGCGGCAGTGCGGGCGCGGGGAGGATGCGTCGATGAGCGAGTTCTCCGAGACCGACATCGCGGCGATCGAAGACGAGCTCCAGGAGATCAGGGGCGGCCTCGT
>JBBDXO010000135.1:0-2456 GCA_040902295.1 Candidatus Rokuibacteriota bacterium
ACATCGCGAGCGAGACGATCAACATCGTGACCATCGAGGACCCCATCGAGTACGATCCACGTGGTCTCCGCACCCCGACACCCGCACGCCTGCGCCTCACGAATAACCCGCGCTAGTACGCTCCGGAGTGCGAGAGCGGCGAGCCGCTCATGAACTGCACACGGCTCTGGGCGCGAAAGGGAACGGTGTACGGTGCCTGCGCCATCACGCCCTGCGGCATGGCGGCGGGAGGCAGCGTGAGGTCGACGGGGGCCGCGCGGCTCGCCAACGCCCGGTCGATGGCGTCACGCTGATCCGGGGCCGCGGCATAGGCGGCCTGCGTGATGGCAGCGGCCTGGCCGGGGGCGGACGTCACGGCGGCCGCGGTGATCTCCGGCGCGCGACCGGGCTCGGCCCGAATGGCCTCCGTCGTGGCGGCCACGGCGTGGTCGGGCGCCAGGATCACATTGACGGACGTGACCACCGCCGGGTCCGATGCGGTCACACATCCGGTCGCCGCGAGCAGGACGCCCGCGACCAGCGTCAGGGTCGTTCTACGGACCATATGTGTCTCCTTGCCGACCTTCGGTCGGGCCTCGTCCGGCTAATTCGGGTAGTCTTGCCACCCATGTGGATCGTGCTCGCGGTGGCGGCGGCGCTCTGTCAAGTGCTCCGCAACACCACCATGAAGCGCCTCGGGCATGCCCTGGACGAGTACATCAACGTCTGGGGCCGCTTCACGTTCCTGCTGCCGTTCGCCTTCGTCGCCTGCCTCGTGACGGGCTTTCCCACGCTCGGGCCGGACTTCTTCGCCTGGTGCCTGGCCTTCGGCGTGTGCCAGACGTTGTCGACGCTGGCGCTGTCCAAGGCGCTCAAGCTGTCCGAGATCTCGCTCGTGACCGCCCTGTGGAAAGTCAGCCTGCTCGTCCTGTTATGCATGGCCTACGCCATCGGAGAGCGGCCAAGTGTGCTGGGCATTGCAGGGGTCCTGCTGAGTGCCGCGGGCGTGTACCTGCTCAACATCTCGCGCGCGCGCGTGTCGGTGTGGGCGCCGCTCAAGGTGCTGTTCACCGATCGCGGACAGCGCTATACGCTCCTCGCCGCCGTGCTGTTCGCTCCCTCCGTCATCACCATCAAGAAGGCCATCCTCGCCTCCAATGCCCCGATGGGAACCCTGGGGGGCTATCTGGCGGCGAGCGCGCTCATGACGCCCCTGGTGCTGCGCACCTCACGCCGCCATTTCGCCGCGATTCCGCGCCACTGGAAGGAATTCGTGGCCCTCGGCCTCTTCGCGGCGCTCACCACGATCAGCCAGGGCTACGCCTACACGCTGACCCTGTCGTCGTACGTCGAGGCCGTCAAGCAGATCGAGATCGTGTTCGCGATGGCGATCGGCGTGCTCGCCTTCGGCGAGGCCCAGCGCGTCCGCGAGTCCGCGCTCGGCGCCGCCGTCATGCTCGTGGGCATGGTGCTGCTGGCCCTCGCGAGCTGAGCCCCGCCGCCGCCATGGCGGCGCATCACGGCGGCGCCGGTGCCGCCCGCCGCGCCCGTGCAAGGCTTACAACCGTGTCGTCGCTGGCAACCGCTTTGCTCCATGAGCGCGCACATCCAGAAGGGCAATGCGCCTGCTCGGGCGCAGAGGGAGAACAAGGCATGCGATCGAAACTCGGAACCATGGCGTGCGGCTTCGTGGCCGCGCTCGTCACCGCCGCGTGCGCGACCCACACCGATCCCGTCACCCCCACCGGCGCGCAGAACTATCCGGCGGGCCCGGGCCCCCAGACCTACGTCGCGACGGCAGGCGACATCACCGGCACCGTCGTGCGCGTCGATCCGGCGTCGAACGTCGTCATGATGGAGGACGGCCGGATGTACCAGGTCGCGGGCGACTCGACGGTCTTCGTCGACAACCACCCCGCGCTCGTGACGGCGGTGCGCCCCGGCAGCCGGGTCGTACTCCGTTCCGCGCGGCCGGTCACCTATCGTGAGGGCCAGTACGTCGTCGTGCAGCAGCACGGCGCCGGCGGCACCACGGTCACCTCGATGCCGCCGTACTCGGGCACGGTCGTGCGCATCGACGAGGGGCAGCGCGTGCTCGTGTTCGACGACGGCCGCATGTGGCAGACGGCCGGCGACAGCATGGTGCTCGTCGACAGCCAACCGCGGGTGATCGGCACCATCCAGCCCGGCACGCGCGTGACCGTCCAGCAGGGATACCCGGTCGAGTATCGTGACGGCCGGTACGTGCAGGTGATGCCGCCCGCCGGGGCGGGCCTGCGCCAGACCATCTGGGGCCGGGTCACCGACGTCGACCGCGACGAGATCGAGATCAAGACCGACAACGGCGGGTCGTTCGAGGTCCGCGTGCCGGCGCACATGGCCCCTTCGATCAGGAAGGGCGACACCGTGCAGCTCGACATCACCATCCCGGGCGGGTCGCCGTCGGCCGCTCCGCGGTCTCGGTAGCGAGGACGCTC
>JBBDXO010000135.1:2466-27234 GCA_040902295.1 Candidatus Rokuibacteriota bacterium
GGCGGGGGGCCGCGAGGCCCCCGGCCTCACCGGCCGGCGGCTTCGGCCTGGCGGAGGCGCCTGGAGAGGGTGGCGAGGATGTTCTGCGTGAGGCCGGGGGCCTCCCGCAGCAGCGTCGTGAAGTCGCGGCGGTTGATCACGAGCAGCCGGACCGGCGTCTCCGCGACCACGGTGGCCGAGCGCGGGCCGCCGTCGAGCAGGCTCATCTCGCCGAAGTAATCGCCGGGCCCGAGGCGCGAGCGCTTGCGGGGGGACACCTCCACCCGCGCCGAGCCGTCCACGATCAGGAAGAACTCGTGGCCGGGCTCGCCCGCGCGCGCGAGCGTCGTGGCCGCGGGCAGCTCGAGCACGTCGGTGATCCGCGCCACCGCGCGCAGTTGCTTGTGCGAGCACGCTTCCAGCAGGGGGATCTCTTCGAGGCGCGCGATCTTGTCGTCCTGCGTCACGCGCCCCTCGAAGAATCGGCCCGGCTCGCCGCGGTGCTCCGAGAGGAGCGAGCCTTCGAGGATGCGGCTGATGATCTCCATGGCGGGGATTCTACATCCGTTGGCGGCCCCGCGCCGCGGCGCCGCTCAGGGCGTGGCCTTGGCCCGCATCCGCTGGACGAGGTCGCCGTACGATTCGGCGTGGATGATCTTGTTGAACTGGGCCCGGTAGCTGGCCACGAGACTCATGCCGGCGATCTTCACGTCCCACACGCGCCAGCGATCCGCGCCCGTCCGGTGCATCAGGTACTCGACGGGAATCTCCGACTTGTCGCGCGTGATGATGCGGGTGTCGACCACGGCCTGGTTGCCGTCGACGGCGTCGGACAGGATGACGACCTGCTCGCCGTCGTAGCGATCGACCCGCCGGAGGTAGGCACGGTCGATCAGCTCGGTGAACAGGCGAACGAACTGCTGCTGTTCGTCCATGCTGCGGCTCTGCCAGTGCCGCCCGAGTGAGCGTCTGGCCGTCTCCTCGAAATCGAACAGCTCGTCCACGATCCGGCGCACGGCGAGGCGGCGCTCCGCCTCCTTGCTCGCAGGCTTGAGATCGGGGTCCCGAAGGCTGGCGAAGACCCGCTGGATGCCGTCATTGAGCTGGTCGCCCGGCTCGCCGGCGAGGGAGGAATGCGGGGCGACGAGGAAGCCGACCGTCATGAAGGCTGCGGCAACAGCAAGGCGGGTTGTCGTCATGGGCGTGACCTCCACGATCGCGTTGTGCAAGGGGAATGCCCAACCGTGAAATCACGGGGTTAACGCGCGCCCAGGGGTAATTGCGTACCCAAGGGCGCGCTGTCTGTCGTCAGAGTAACGCTCAGCGTCTCTTGTAGACGTCGTAGACCGCGCCCGCGACACCCCCAACACCGGCGCCGATGAGCGCCCCCTTGCCGACGTCCTTGTCCGTGCCCTTGGCGATCGCCGCGCCTGCGCCGGCTCCGACGCCGGCGCCGATGAGCGTTCCGCACGACGCGGTCGCCATGGCGAGCATGCCCAGCCCTGCCAGCGGTGTAAGAATGCGCATCTTCAACATCGTCAGCCTCCTTGCCTCTCGTCAGGTAGACGCTGGCCAGGAGGCCTCTATTCGCCGGCCTCAGCGATGCTGTTCGCGGGGCGTGTCGTCCCGTGGGATCGCGGTCACGCTCGCGGGCCGGATGACGCGCTGACCGGCGCGCAGGTTTTCGCCAAGGCGGGTGCGGGCGCGATCCATCACGCTGTCGGCGCTGCGCTCGAGCGACTCCAGGCGATCCGCCGCTTTCGCCCGCACGTCCGGCAGCTTCTGGTCCATGTAGCGGCGGATGTCGTCGCGGTACTGCCAGGCTGCGACACCACCGACGACGGCTCCAATGAGAAACTGGATCATGGTGTTCCTCCTGCCGGTGCACTGCTAGCAAGGCGGTTGCCAGGGAGCCGGCGCCGCCGGTCCGACGCGGCCTGATCCATCGGGTGGGGCCCCCCACGGGCCCTTCACCCCGCGGCGGCTACATCTCGGGCCGTTTGCCGTACGTGGCGCGGACCTCGGTCTTGATGCCGCCGCGGACGGCGAAGTCGCCGACGACTTCCGCCCAGCGCGGATGGGCGGCGGCCACGAGGTCGTCGAGGATGCGGTTCGTGACGTCCTCGTGGAAGGCGCCGTCCTGCCGGTACGACCACATGTACAGCTTCACCGACTTCAGCTCCACGAGATGCGCGTCGGGCACGTAGCGAATCCGGATGGTCGCGAAGTCCGGCTGTCCGGTCATCGGGCACAGGCACGTGAATTCGGGGATCGCCATCGAGACTTCGTAATCGCGGTCGGGGTGCGGGTTGGGGACGACGTCGAGCCGCCGCGAGGGCTGCGTGGGCATGGCGTGATTATATCGCCGGACGCCGCAGCGGCCGGATGGTCGTGAGGCCGATGCCGGCGGCCACGGCCAGGCTCGCGACGAGCACCTCGATCGTCAGCGCGTCGCCGGTGAAGACGGCGGCGGCGAGCACGCCGAAGATCGGCTGCGTGAGGAAGTACGTGGCGAGGCTGCTGGGACGGTAGCGCTTGAGCAGCCAGAGGTTCACGACGAAATTGAAGCCGGCGATGAGCACGCCCTGGTAGGCGATCACGGCCACCAGGCGTCCGGTCCACTCCGTCGGCCGCGTCTCGAACAGGGCGGAGGTGACCAGGAACAGCGTGCCGCCGATCACCGCCTGGGAGAGGATCAGCTTCAGGGGGTCGAGATTCTGGACGGCACGGGCGAGATAGATCGTGCGCTCGGCGAGGAGAAACGCGCTGCCGAACATGATGGCGTCGCCGAGCAGGGTGGAGCCGCCCGCGGTCAGCTCGCGGCCGAAGAGCAGGACGATGCCGCCGTACGCGATGACGACGCCGGCGAGGCGCTGGAGCGACAGCCGGTCGCCCGGAATCATGAAGTGGGCGAGGACGACCGTGTGCACGGCGTAGCTGTTGAGCAGGATGGCCGCGTGGGCGGCGCTGGTGAGGGAGGTGCCGATGTTCATGCTGCCGATCTGCGCGGTGAAGAGCACGCCCAGGACGAGCAGCGGCCGCCACTCGTGGCGCGCGATGCGCAGGCCGGTGAGCCGGCCCGTCCACGCCCCCCAGATGACGACGGCGACCGCCCCCACGACAAAGCGCATCCACGCCAGGCGCAGCGGAGGCGTGTCCATCAGGCCGAGCTTGATGGCGACGGGATTGGCGCCCCAGAAGACGGACACGAGGAGGGCGAGCAGCGCCCCCGGGGCATCGACGTTGCGGACGCTCAGAGGGCGGCGAGGAGCAGGGGGCGCGCGGCCCCCGTCGTGAGATCGACGAGCTTGACCTCGTGGTGATTGGTGTCGGCCACCCACAGCCAGCCCAGGCCCACCGCGAGCCCGCCGGGCTCGAAGAGCACGTCCGGGGCGCCGGTGCCGGCCAGCGTCTGCATGCGGCGCGTCACGGGGTCCAGGACCTTCACCTTGTGGTTGTACGTGTCGGCCACGTACACGAGGCCCTTCCACGCCGTGAGGCCGAGCGGATGCTGCAGCCGCACCTCGTCGCCCACGCCGTCGCGGTCGCCGAACTCGAAGAGATCGATCCCCACCACCGTCTCCACGCGGTCGGTGAGGCGGTCGATGGACCGGATCGAGCTCGTCTCGCTGTCGGCGACGTAGAGAAAGCGGCCGTCGGCGGTGATGCCGCTCGGCTGCGCGAAGGCCGCGTCCCACCGCAGCCCGTCCGCGCGCGCCTCGCGGCCCGTGCCCGCGTAGGGGCCGATGGTGCCGCTCTCCGGCTCCAGCACCCAGATCTGATGGGCGCCCGCCATGGCGATGAACAGGTCACCGTCGGCGACCGTGACGTCCCATGGCGAGTTCAGCTCGACGGCGCGCGCGGCGCCGGCGCCGCCGCCCGCGATCCGCGCCTGCTCGCCCGTCCCCGCCAGGGTGGACACCAGTCCGGACGCGAGATCGGCGGAGCGAATGAGGTGATTGCCGGTGTCGGCCACGTTGACGACGTCGTCCACCACGGGGAGGCCGTGCGGTTGTTGGTAGAGGGCGCGCGCGAGGTCGCCGTCGCCGGCGCCGGGCTCGCCGGCGCCGATCACCCGCGTGATCTGTCCGTCGACGGCGGCGACCAGGATGCGGTGGTGGTTCGTGTCCGCGATGAACACGCGCCCCGAGGGCTCGTCGATGACGACCTTGCCGGGGTAGTGGAGCAGCCCGCCCGCCGGCGCCGGGCGCGCGGTGACGAAGCGCGGCGCGGGATCCAGCGAGCCGTTGCCCTGCCCCTCGGCCACGAGCGCGCTCACCAGCTCGTCCATGACCGCGCCGTGCCCTTCCCCCGCCACGCCGCCGACGAGGCGGCCGCCGGTGTCGATGACGAGCAGCGTGGGCCAGGCCTGCACGCCGTACGCGCGCCAGATCGCCAGGTCGCGGTCGTTGACGACGGGGTGCTCGATGCCGTGGCGCCGCACCGCCTGCTCGATGTGCGCGGTGTGACTTTCGTTCGTGAACTTCGCCGAGTGCACGCCGATGACGACGAGGGCGGCGGCGTACTTGCGCTCCAGCCGCTTCAGCTCGGCCAGCACGTGCATGCAGTTGATGCAGCAGTAGGTCCAGAAGTCGAGGATGACGACCTTGCCGCGCAGTCCCGCGATGGTGAGCGGCCGGTCCGTGTTCAGCCAGTCCTCGCCGCCGGTCAGCTCGGGGGCCCGCACGCGGGCGTCGGGGAGGTCGATCGGCAGAGTGGTCCTCCTGCGCCGGATTGTACGCCGCGGGCGGCCCGCGCCACGTCGGTTATGATCGAAGGCATGAAGATCGGGCTGATCGGACTTTCCAAGAGCGGCAAGACCACGCTGTTCAACCTCCTCACGGGCTCCAGCATCGCCACCTCGCGCTACGACAGCGGCCGCAGCGAGCTGCACACCGGCATCGCGCGCGTGCCCGACCCGCGCGTGGACACGCTGCGGGGCCTGTTCAACCCCAAGAAGACGACCTTCGCCACCTTCGAGGTGGTCGATCTCGCCGGCATTGCCAAGGGCGAGCGCGCGGGCCTCGACACCAAGGAGTTTCGCAACGCCGATGCCCTCCTGCACGTGGTGCGCGGGTTCGCCGACGAGGCGCTGGGGGCGCCCGATCCCAAGCGCGACATCGTCGATCTCGAGATGGAGCTGATCCTGGCCGACCTCGAGGTGGTGGAGCGGCGGCTCGAGCGCCTGGAGGCCTCGCTCAAGAAGCAGCGCAAGGAGGCCGAGGTCAAGGAGCAGGAGGTGCTCGCCCGATTGAAAGATCAGCTGGAGAAGGAGACGCCGCTGCGCGCGGTGACGCTGGCCGCCGAGGACGCGCGCGTCGTGCGCGGCTTCACCTTCCTGTCGCAGAAGCCCATCCTGCATTGCGTGAACCTCGACGAGAAGGCGATCGCCGATGGTCCCCGGGTCGTGGAGCGCTTCGGCCTCGCCGAGACCGCGTCCAAGGCGTGGACGCGCGTGGGCTGGGTGTCGGCCGTCATCGAGACGGAGGTGGCGCAGCTCGAGGGCGACGAGCAGCAGGCGTTCCTGGCCGACCTCGGCCTTGCCGAGCCCGCCATCCGCCGCGTGCTGCGCGACTGCTACGAGCTGCTCGGCCTCGTGTCGTTCTTCACGGTGGGCGAGGACGAGGTGCGCGCGTGGCCGATCCCGCGCGACACGCGCGCCCAGGACGCCGCCGGCGCCGTGCACTCCGACATCGCGCGCGGCTTCATCCGGGCCGAGGTCAACGGCTACGACGAGCTGATCGCCGCCAAGGGGTCGTTCGCCGACCTGCGCGCCCAGGGCCTGCTCCGTCTGGAGGGCAAGGACTATATCGTCCGCGACGGCGAGGTGTGCCACTTCCGCTTCAACGTCGCCAAGTAACGCGGCCGGCCAGCGGCGTGGGGATTGCATCCCATCGCGGGGTATGCGGTGGCGAGGCGGTCGCGTGGGGCTTCTCTTCGTGTGTGTCGCCACCCTGTTCACCGCGCATCCACTGACGGCCCAGACGCTCGCGACGTTCGACAACTTCACGTCCGAGCAGATAAATCCCGCCCTCTGGGCCGGCATGGAGCACGCCCTCCGCTATGGCAACCCGGCCGGTGGATGGAGCAACGAGATTGAAAACCAGTGGACGTACCATCCGGAATTCTCCGTCGTCAATACCGCCTTCGAGCGCCGGCTCGTCGGCGGCAAGCTCCAGCTGCACCTCGTCACCCGGGGCGGCACCCACGACAACACGATGGCGCCCGGCCATGGCCGGCTGGCCCTGCGCGGCAGGTCATTCAACGATTTCGTGACGCGTGCCCAGGCCAAGGTCACCGTCATGGCGGCCGAGGCGCAGCCGTGCCGGTCTACCGCAGAGAGCCGCACGCGCGCCCAGCTGTACGCCGCCATCAGCAATGTGGCCAGTGCCACCAGCATGTTCGCGACCCTCTCGCTGCAGCGCAGCAGCTCCGGCAACGACGCCATCGTGGCCGTGCTGAGTCGCTGCATCGACTCCGCCTGCGCGGTTGCTGAAGACCTCGACTGGGTCACGTTCAGCCGGTCGTGGACGCTGCGGAGCGTCCACACGCTGACCATCACGCATCGACGGGCCAACGCCCGCGTGGTCTTCTCGGTCGCCGGCGGCGGCGTCGCGGCCGAGAGTCGCACCTTGCGGTATTCGCCGCCGCTCCCGGAAGAGAGGGCCGGCCACGGATTCGCCGTGCAGGTGGAGAACTCGCCGGCCAACTGTCCGGCTACCGGCGCCGCCGCGAGCGAGCGCGTGGAGGTCAGCATCGACGTCCGCTTCGACAACGTCCGCATCAATGCCTCCGCGGTGCCGGAACCGTGAGCATGACGGTCCGGTCCCTCGTCGCATTCCTGATGGTCGCCGCCGCCGTCTCCGTGCCCATGCCCGCACGCGGGCAAGCCCTCGAGGTCTACGACGCGTTCGGCGCCGGCGAGCTGGACCCGGTACGGTGGCGAGGGTACGAGTACACGGTCGAGGGCACCTCCAGTCGCACGGTGGCACTCTTCGGCGGGTACAACGACGTGCCCCGGTACAGGGGCGAGTCGTTCTATGGACCCAGCTCGGTCGGCGAAAGCCGGCGAGGCGTCCTGAACCGCCGGGCCCAGATCACCCTCACGAGCTCCAAGCGGGGCGGGTTCCAGGGGACGACCTCTCACGGCAGGGCGCGCGCCGGGTTGCGAATGAACCACCCGGGCCTGGCGGACAGTGCCGTGGTCACCACCCTTCGCGCCTCGGTGACGGTGGCCGGAGTATCCGCGGAGCCGCCTGATCCCGTGACGGAGAGCTGTGGCTGGTACAACTCGGCGCGCGCGCAGGTGTTCGGTCACTTCTTCAACGATGGCAGCAGCACCGGACCCGGGGACCTGACGGGTGATGTCTTCGCGTCGGTGTCGCTGGAGCGCCGGGTGGAGGAGACGAGCGCCGGTCCGGCGGTGCGGGACGTGGTGGAGGCGCGGGTCGGCCGGTGCAACACGCCGGAGTGCCGCATGACGTGGGACGCCATCCTCTTCACGCGCACGTGGACGGTCGGCGCCGCTCACGTGCTCACGATCACCTGGCAGCCGGGCTCGGACCGGTTCAAGTTCACCGTGAGCGGCGGAGGCATCGCCGCCGAGTCCCGGACGGTCGCCTATGCGGTCGCGGACTCGGCGCCGCCCCGCGGCTACGCCTACGACCTGCGCGTCGAGTCGCAGCCCGGATTCTGTGGCGCGGGGCAAGAGCTGATCTGGCAGACGGTCTCGATCGACGCCCGGTTCGACAACGTAAAGCTCAACAGCGCCGCCGCCAGCGCCGCCCGCTAAGCCCGCGACTGCGCGGCGAGGGCGGTGCGCATTCGCGAGAGCCCGTCCTCCAGCATGGCGCGGGGGCAGGCGAAGTTCAGCCGCACGAAGCCGTCGCCGCCGGCGCCGAACGTCCGCCCGTCATTGAGCGCCACGCGCGCCGTGTCCAGGAAGAACGTGTAGGGATCGCCGCCGGGAGGGCGCGCCTCGCGGCAGTCGAGCCACGCCAAATACGTCGCCTCCGTCGGTGTCATGGTCACGCCGGGCAACTGTTTGGGCACCTCGCGCAGCAGGAAGTCGCGATTGGCTTCCAGGTACCTCAGGAGCGCCTCCAGCCACGCGTCGCCCTCGCGGTAGGCCGCCACCGCCGCCGTGTACCCGAGCACGTTGATCTTCGGCACGATGTCGGCGGCCGCCGCCACGAAGCGCGCGCGGAGGCCGGCGTTCGGGATCACCGCCACCGCGCACTTGAGGCCGGGCAGGTTGAACGTCTTGCTGGGGGCGATGAGCGTGATCGTGCGCGCCTCGATCTCCGGCGCCAGGGAGGCCAGGGGGACGTGGGGCCGGCCGTCGAGGACGAGATCGCCGTGAATCTCGTCGGCGATGATGTGCAGGTCGCGCCGCAGGCACGCCGCGGCCACGCCCTCGAGCTCGTGCCTCGTGAAGACGCGGCCGACCGGGTTGTGCGGGTTGCAGAGCAGGAAGAGGCGCGTGCGCTCGCGGATGGCAGCCGCGAACGAGTCGAGATCGACGGCGTAGCGGCCGTCCCGTCCCCGCGTGAGCGCGTGCTCCTCGCGCGTGAGCCCGTGGTTGCCGTGCGCGCGGAGAATGGGCGGGTACACCGGCGTCTGCACGAGGAGGCCGTCGCCGGGCGCGGTGAGCGCGCGGCAGGCGACGTTGAATCCGGAGATGACGCCGGGCACCGCGAGCACCGCGTCGGGCTCGACGCGCCAGCCGTACCGCTTGCCGAGGCGCTCGGCGACGATCTCCGGCAGCTCGTGGCGCTCGGTGAGATAGCCGAAGAAGCCGTGCTCGACGCGGGCGCGCAGTGCCGACACCACCGCGGGCGGCGAGGGGAAGTCCATGTCGGCCACCCACAGGGGCAGGACGTCGGGCGGGTACTTGCGCCACTTGTTGCTGTCGGAGGCGGTGCGGTCGACGACGCGGTCGAAATCGAAGTTGGGCATGGCGCCCAGGCTAGCACTGCGGCGGCCGCAAGCGCCGGGGCCTTCACGGCCCCGATCGGCTACGGACAGGTCGCCGAGCCGCTCGTATTCACCGCCGTGCCGTCACCGCTCGCGCACACGATGAAGGTCATCGCGGCGCTCACGGCGTAGGTGTACGTGCCGGCCGTGCCCGACCATCCGGTAGGAAGCGTCGGCGTGGAGTTCATGAACGGCCCCGCCACCTGGTTCTGCGCGTTCGTCTGCGGCGTCAGCATCGCCGTGGGCAGGGCACCGGAGGCCGCCACCGCCGTCACCGCCGAGCAGTCCGTCGCCGCCGAGGCCCCCGGCGCGGGCAGCGCGCCACAGTGCGCCGCAAACGCGCTGATGGCCGTGGCCACGCCTCGCATGTCGCCCTGGGCTTTCGCGGTTCGGGCGCGCGCCTGCACGTTGGTATAGATGGGCATCGCGATCGCCGCGAGGATGCCGATGATCGCCACGACGATGAGGAGCTCGACCAGGGTGAATCCGCGTTCGTCGCGTTTCATGACGGGCAGACGGTATTGCACGGCTGATGCCTATCCTATCGAGCACCTGCGAAAACGCCTACTTATCCGGGAGTCCGGAAGGTTGGCGAGGCCTGTGGATGACGGCCTGCGGCATCCTGGTGACAAATATCGTCACCCCTTTCGAGGGGCGCTTACAGCCGCAGCAGGCGCCGGGCGGTCCCGGACAGGATGCGGGCGCGATCGGCCCGGGACAGCGTGAGCTGTCGCTCCACGATGTCGCGCGGCCGCGCCGGGCCCATGTCGAAGCAGTAATCGCTGCCGAGCATCACGCGGTCGGCGCCGACGAGGGCGATCAGGTATCGCAGCGCCTCCGGCGCGTGGCTGATGGTGTCGTACGTGAAGCGCCGCAGGTACGCGCTGAAGGGCCGCCTGGCGACCCTGGCGTTCTCCGGGCGCACGCGCTGGCCGTGCTGCAGGCGGCCCACGAGATACGGCATGGCGCCGCCCGCGTGGGGCAGGCAGATCTCGAGCCTGGGAAAGCGGTCGAGGACGCCTCCGAACACGAGATGCGCGGCGGCCACGGCGGTGTCGAAGGGATTGCCCAGCAGGTTCGACAGGTAGAACGGCTTCAGGCGCGCCACGCCGATGACGTTGATCGGGTGCAGGAGCACGGGCAGGCGCAGCGCCTCGCAGCGCGCGAAGATGGGGGCGAACTCCGGGTCGCTCAGCTCGCGCCCCTTGACGTTGGTGCCCAGGTAGACGCCACGCATGCCGGGCAGCGCGGCGGCGCGGTTGAGCTCCGCCAGGGCCCGCGTGGGATCCTGCATGGGAAGCGTCGCGCAGCCGACGAAGCGGTCGGGATGCGCCGTATGCGCCTGCGCGACGGCGTCGTTGAAGGCGCCCGCCAGCCGCGAGCCCAGCTCACCGTCGGCCCAGTACGCCATCGGCACCGTGAGCGACAGCGCGTGCACGCCCACGCCCTGGCGGTTCATCGCCTTCAGGCGGCGGTCGAGGTCCCAGTAGGAGGCATCCAGCGGCGGCGTCCGCGATCCCGCCATGACGATGACGGGGCCCTTGGGGCTCGAGCGGTCGATGGAGGCGCCGAAGACGTCGCCGTGGCCCGCGATGACCTTGAGGAACGACTCCGGGAAAAAGTGCGCGTGGATGTCGACGGCGTCGGCGGATCGGCTCACGGCACGGGATTGTACTATAGGCGCAGCATCATCACGTCCGCGCGGTCGGCGCGGACCAGCTCGTCGAGGAGGGTGCCCGTGAAGCTGCCGCACGAGCGCTTCGATTATTCGGCCATCGTGGACCGCAAGCCCTGGAAGCTCCCGAAGGGGGCGCGCATTGCGGTGTGGACGATCGTCAACGTGGAGGAGTGGGACATCGAAAAGCCCATGCCCCGCCAGTACCTCACGGCGCCGCAGGGTGTGGTGACGGTGCCCGACGTGCCGAACTGGGCGTGGCACGACTACGGCATGCGGGTGGGCTTCTGGCGCCTGCACGAGGCGCTCGCCAGGCGGAAGATCCGCGCCACCGCCTCCATCAACGCCAACGTCTGCAACTCCTATCCGCGGGTGGCGGGCGCCATGCGTGATGCCGGCTGGGAGTTCATGGGCCACGCCGTTCGGCAGGGCGCCATGCACCTGCAGCCCGACCAGCGGGCCGTGATCCGCGAGTCGATGGACATCATCGAAAAGTTCACCGGCAAGCGGCCGAAGGGCTGGCTCGGCCCGGGCCTCACCGAGACGTGGGAGACGCTCGATCTCCTCGCCGAGGAGGGCATCAAGTACGTGTCGGACTGGGTCAACGACGATCAGCCGTACGAGATCCGCACCACGAAGGGCCCGCTCGTGTCCGTGCCGTACACGCTCGAGTGCAACGACATCCCCATGATGGTCATCCAGCACCAGACCTCCGAGGAGTGGTTCAACCGCGCGCGCGACCAGTTTGACCGCCTCTACATGGAAGGCGCCACGAACCCCCGCGTGATGGCCATGGCCGTGCACCCCTACAACTCCGGCGTCCCGCACCGCATCAAGTATTTCGAAGCCGTCTACGACTACATGCGCAAGAAGAAGGGCGTCTGGTTCGCCACGGGAGAAGAGATCCACGACTGGTATCGCGCCCGCACGTAACGTCCGCCGCCGGGGAGGCCCGTCGTCCCTCAGCCGCGCAGCGTGTCCCGCACGACACGGCGGACGCGGTCGGGGTCGAAGGGCTTGGCGAGGACGGGCACGCCGGTGGCGTCCACGAACTCGCGCGCCTCATCGCCGAGGGGCGTGCTCGTGATGAACACGATGCGGCGGCGCAGGTCGGGGTGATCGCGGAACGACCGGTAGAGATCATGGGCGTCGAGCAGCGGCATGCCGACGTCCGTCACCACGACGTCGAAGGCGAGGCCCTGGATCTTGTCCATGGCCGTCCGGCCGTCCGCGGCCACCTCCACCTGGTGGCCGTCCGCGCTCAGGATCTCGACGAGCAGGTCGCGGACGCCCGGGTCCTCATCCACCACGAGCACGCGCGTGCCCCGCACGGGGGAGGTGACGGCGGCCGGCTCGGGCGCTGACGGAGCCGCCGCCTCCTCCGGGATGGGCAGACTCACCACGAACTCCGTGCCGCCACCGTCCGGCGTCGTCACCTCGATGGTGCCCCCGTGCGCCTGGATGATGCCCCGGCACACCGACAGGCCGAGGCCGCTGCCCGCGCCCACGGGCTTCGTCGTGAAGAAGGGCTCGAAGAGGTGCTTGTGCTGCGCGGCGGGAATCCCCGGCCCCGTGTCGGCGACACGAAAGCTCACGCGCCGCTCCGGGCCGTACGCGGAGGCGAGGGTGAGCCGCCGCCGTCCGGGCGCCTCGCGCAGCGCGTAGAGCGCGTTGGTCAGGAGATTGACGACCACCTGGTAGATCTGTGTGGCGTCCGCCCACACGGGTGGCAGGTCCGCGGCGAGATCGACGGTGACGGTGACGCCGTCGCCGTCGATCTGGGCGGCGAGGTCGTCCACGGCCGAGCGAAGGATCGGGTTGAGCTCGATGGCGGCGCGCGCGGGCACACGGTGACGGGCGATGAGCAGGAAGTTCTCGACGATGCGGCGGCACCGCTGGGCGGCGGGGGGGATGTTGTCCACGGGGGGGGCGGGGGCGGGGTCCGGCGCCGCGCGGCGCTGCAGCAGGGTGGCGTGGCCGACGATGACGGCGAGCGGGTTGTTGAGCTCGTGCGCCACGCCGGCGAGGAGCTGGCCGAGGGAGGCGAGCCTCTCGTTCTCCCGGAGGGCGCTCTCGGTGCGCTTGCGCGCGGTGACGTCGCTGAGCACGACGAGACGGCCTTCGAGGCGGCCCCCCGCGTCGCGCAGGGGGCTGATGCGCACGTCGAGATGGCGCGTGCCCTCGGCGCCGTCCACGCGCAGCTCGCCCGCGCCGGCGGCCATCGTGCCGTAGCGCGCCATGAGCTCCGGACACCCCGCGAGCACCCGGGCGGCGGTGGCGCCGATGGCCGGCCACTGCGTCACCCCGAGCATCTCGCGCGCGCTCGGGTTGAGGTCGATGACGTGGTCGGCGCGGTCGAGGACGAGCACGCCGTCGGCCATGCTCTCGATGAGCACGTCGCGGGCCACCGGCACGAGGTCGAAGAGGCCGAGGCGGAAGAGGCCGAAGGCGAAGACGACGCCCGTGATCGTGAAGGCGATGGGGGTGGGATCGATGCCCCCCAGCCCGTGCACCCGGAGCAGGTAGGCGGCGTTGCCGAGCCAGGGGACCGCGAGGCCGACGCCGAGCGCGATCGCCTGCCGCCGGTAGCGCGCGCGCCGGCGCGCGATGGCGGCGACGAGCGCCACCACGCCCGCCGCGATCAGGACGTAGTTATAGGTGGCCGCGATCCAGAAGGCGATGCCGTGGCTGTACACGAGGGGCGCCCCCGGGGCGGCCGACTGCGGCGTGACGCGGGGCCACACCAGGCCGTGCCAGGCGTTCGTCCACGCCAGCAGGAGGGTGAGCGCCGGAATGGCCCACAGCGCCGCCGCGCGCGCGGGCGTGAGCCAGCCCGCGCGCCCCGTGTAGGTGAGCGCGAAGGTCAGCCACAACGGCGCCACGCTCACGATGCCGGCGTATTCGAGCCGGGCGAACGCCAGCTTGGCGGCGGGATCGACGGCGGCGTGCTCGAGGGCCGCCATCGCCGCCCAGGTGCCCGCCGCCACGAGCAGCAGCGCGCACGGCCGCGCGCCCGGTGCTGCGCCCCGTCGCCACACGAGGACGGCCACGACGAGGGCGGCGGCGGCGGAGAGGACGAGAAGCGCGGACGCCGGTACGGCCTGCCACGTGGTGGCGAGGATGGCGTGCACGCTCAGAGCTTCAGGCCGGGGATGGGCTTGAGGGGGCCGCCGAGCGCCTTCACCACGGCGCTCACGGTGGCGTCGGGCGTGTTGGCCGCGAGCACGCAGCCGGGCCCGACGATGAGGCCGACGCCGTCGGTCTGGGCGATGGCATCGCGCGCCTGCTCGACGGCCTCCTCGGGCGTCCCGTCGCGCAGCGTCCTCCACTGGTCGAGCCCGCCCAGCACCGCGCCGGACGTCATCGCGCGCGCCTGGGCGAGCGTGGGCGGCGTGGCGCGGTCGTCCCAGTTCCACACGTGGCCGGGCAGGGCCGCGAGCCGGTCGAACATGAGCTCGTCGCCGTGGGCGTGGATGATCGTCAGGCTGGAGCGGCCCGCGACGGCGTCCAGGAACCGGCGATCGTAGGGCTCGCCGAAGCGCGCGTACGTCTCCTCGGAGTGCTGGCTGCGGCTGGCGGCCTGGATGGAGTAGAAGATGCCCGCCACGCCTTCTGCGAGCGCCGCCTGCGCGAAGCGGATCTGCGTCTCCGTGATCGCCTCCAGCGCGCCCGTCACCGCCTCCGGGTGCTCGCGCAGGTCGGCGGCCAGCCGCGTCATGGCCAGCTTCCTGGCGATGGAGAGGGGCGAGAAGATCGTGGGCAGCACGGGGGCGTCGCCGATGCGGCGATCGAAGCCCAGGCGAATGATCGTCTCCATCTGCTCCACGTAGCCGGCCGCGCTCGTGGGATCGAGGGCGCGGATGCGCTTCCAGTCGCCGCCGTCCGCGATGGCGCACCGCGCGCACGCGCGATGTCCGGTGGGCAGCACGTCCTCGCCTTCCACGCATCCCCACTCTTCCACCGGGTAGCCGCCGCGCGGCGTGATCTTCAGGAAGTCGGAGCCGTAGTGGTCGTGAAAGCGCAGCGTCGCCTGCGCGAGGCCGGCGGGGGAGCGGTCGACGGCGGGGAAGTGGCGCCACACCGCATACGGCACGCGATCCACCGGCTGGCGGTTGATGGCGGCCTGGATGCGCTCGCGACGGCTCATCTGCTTCATAGGCTCAGGGCTCCCTGGAGGACGCGCGCGCCGCCGGCGGCGAGGGCGTCGAAGGCGATGGCGCCGTCGCGCGCGGCATGGCCGCGCACGGTCAGCGTGGACGGCATGACGACCATGCCGGTGAACCGCGCCTGCACGGCGCGCACGCGCCGGCCGTCGTTGCCGGCCTGCCGCGCCATCACGCGCGAGACCGCCAGCGCGAGGGTGGCGGTGCCGTGCAGGATGAGCGCGGGCAACCCCGCCGCGCGCGCGACCGCGATGTCGGTGTGGATGGGGTTCCAGATGCGGGCGCACTCCGTGTAGACGTGGGCGGCGCCGGCGGCGATCGCGAGGGGCTCCTGCCACACCGCCTCGCCGGGGGCCGCCGCCGCCTGCTCGCGCGGGGGGGCCGAACCCCCCGGCTCCGCGAGGGCGACACCGCGATACAGGGAGCCGTAGTCCGTGGTGGTCACGGCGGCACCGCCCGTATCGCGCGTGGTGAAGCGGACGGTCACGAGGGTGCCGGCGCGGCGCGGCTCGGCGGCGATCACGCGGGCGCTGGTGTGCAGGGTGTCACCCGCCCGCGGCGGGCGGTGGATGGTGAGCGCGTGCGTGGCGTGCACGCCGAAGGGCGCGATGTCCGGGCCGATCACCCGGTCGCGCACGGCGAGGGCGAGCGGCCACTCGTAGCACACGGCGAAGAGCGGGTGGGCGAGCGGGCCCGCCGCGTTCTGCGTGTCGAAGTAACGCGCATCCTCGATGCCGAGCGCGGCCGCGTAGGCCATGAGCCACCGCGCATCGATGGTGTGGACGGCGGCCGCGACCTCGAGGCCGACCATCGACGCGGACAGCGTGCGCGTGGTCATCAGGCGCGCGGAAAGTTCATGGCGTCCACGAAGATCGTCTCGAAGTCCGGGTGCGCGGCCAGCGACACGTGCTCGATGCGGGCGGCGAGGGCCGTGGCGCGCGCGCGCTCGGGCTCGGAGAGCAGGCAGATCTGCGCGCCGAGGGAGGCGGCGTTGCCGACGTAGCGGATGCGATCGGCCGGCAAGGGGGGGATGAGCCCGATGCGCACCGCGCTCGGGATGGACAGGTAGTTGCCGAAGCCCCCCGCGAGCATGAGCTCGTCGATCTTGTCGTCCGGGAAGCCGGCCACGTGCTGCAGCATGGCGATGCCGGAGGCGATGGCGCCCTTGCAGAGCTGCACCTGGCGCACGTCGTCCTGCGTGAGGACGATCTCCTGGCGCGCGCCCGCCTCGCCGGCACGGAGCACGATCACCTGCCGCTCTTCGCCGCGCATCACCACGCGGTCGCGGAGGGCGGGCGGCAGCCGCTCGCGGCCGTCCACGTCGATGAGACCGGTCCAGTCGATGACGCCGGCGTCGAGGAGGCCGGCCACGAGGTCGATGAGCCCGGAGCCGCAGATGCCGAGGGCGTCGCTGTCGCCGATGGTGTGCACGGCGATGTCGCCGGCCACGGTGGCACGGTCGATGGCGCCCTGGGCGCCGCGCATGCCGTGACGGATCTGCGCGCCCTCGAGGGCGGGGCCGGCGGGGGCGGAGGCCGCCCACAGGTGCGCGCTCGAGCCCAGGATGACTTCGCCGTTGGTGCCGATGTCCACCGCGATGCGGACGTCGGGACGCTCGCCGATGCGCGTGGCGAGGGCGACGGCGACGGCATCGGCGCCCACGAAGCCGGCCACGATGGGCAGCAGGCACACGCGCGCCTCGGGCGCGATCTTGAGGAACAGCTCGCGCGCGGGCAGCACCAGCGGGTGGCGCATGACGGGCGCGTAGGGCGCGAGGCCGACGTGCGAGGGATCGATGCCGAGCAGGATGTGGTGCATGCACGTGTTGCCGACCACGACCGCCTTGTAGATCCACTTCGCGAGCACGCCCGATTCCCGGCACACCTGCTCCACGTGCCGGTTGAGCAGCCCCACGATGCGGGTGTGGAGCTTGCGCAGGTTGCCGGGGTTGAACTGCGCGAAGGCGATGCGCGACATGAGGTCGCCGCCGAAGACCGCCTGCGGATTGAGGCTCGACACGGAGGCGAGGCGCTCGCCGGACTCCAGCTCGATGAGCGTGGTCACCACGCTCGTGGTGCCGATGTCGATGGCGAGCCCGAACTTCATCGAGGTGGTGTCGCCGCGCTCGACGGCGATGAGGCGGCGCTCGGCGCCCGTGCCGAAGGTGGTGACCGTCGTGCCCTCCGGCGAGCCGCGCAGGGCGTCGGGCAGCGCGGCGAGCAGGCCGGTGCCCACCTGGGCGGGCTCGACGCCGGCGGCGAGCGCGAGCTGCTCGAGGTCGGAGGTCTGGTGATGCTCTTCGCGCGGCAGGGCGACGGCCACGAGCCGCTTCACCACGCCGGCGTCGAGGGACACCCCCGCCGGCGGCCCCGCCCCCGGCCCGAGGATCTGGAACGCCTGCTCGTCGATGGGCGGCGCCACCTGCACCGTGAGCGGCTCCACCACCGCGCACTGGCACGCGAGGCGATAGCCCTCACGCACGAGGTCGTGGCCGAGCTGCACCTCGTCCATGATGGTGGGAGGCGGAATCGTCCCCGCGATGAACTTCACCCGGCACGACGTGCAGCGGCCGCGCCCGCCGCAGGTGGCGGTGATGTCGACCCCGCCCGCATGCGCGGCCTTGAGGATGCTGGTGCCGGCGGCGACGGTCAGCTCACGGCGGGACGTGGCATGGCGGGGATCGCCGATGACGACGAGGGCGATAGGCATGCGCGGCCATTCTAACGCGAGCCTACGGGACGATCTCGAACTCCACGCGCCCCGCGCCTGCCGCCTCCACCGCCGCCACGCCCGGCGCCGTCCGCACGCGCGCCGGCTCGACGCCGGCCCTTTCGAGGGCGGCGGCCGTGTGGGCCGCCCGCGCGGCGGCGAGCGCCTGCGCGGCGGCGTCGGGCGCGGGCGTGGTCCGGACGAGCACGGCGAGGGCCGCCTCGGCCGTCCCGGGCGCCCGCCGTCGCGGGAAGCGCTCCGCGAACAGGCGGAGCACCGCGGCGTCGAAGGCGGGGCCCGACGTCGCGTCCGTGAGCTTCGTGACCTGCTCCACCACCGTGGCCCGCTTCAGCCGCTCCACGTCGGCGACCGTCACCACCGCGCGCATGAGCACCCGGATGTCCGGCCGGTCGCCCAGGAACGCGCCCACCCTCTGCAGATGCTCGGCCATCGGCGGCGCCGGCGTCGCCATGGCCGGTTCGAAGAGCACGGGGTTGATGGACACGGCCTCGATCTTCGAGTCCTCGGTGAAGAACAGCTTGCCGACGAGGCTGAAGGGCAGGGCGATGAGTCGAATGGAGAGATTGCGCACCGCCCCCCACATCGCGTCCGCGAAGTCGAACTCGGGCGACGCCAGCGAGCCGCGCACCGGAACGGACACCTCGATGTTGCCGCGGCGGTCCTTGAGCAGCGACACGACGAGGTTGAGGGGCAGGCCCAGGTCGCGCACGACCGGATGCGGCGGGTCCGTGACCTCCACCTCCAGCGCCTCGAGGCCGATCTGGTTGGTGGCGTCCAGCTCATCGCCTTCCACGCGGTAGTGCACGTCGAAGCGCAGCCGGCCCTGCGTGGCCGTCCACCCCACGAGGCGGTCGAGGTAGGGATTGGCGCGCGGCACCGCGTAGTCACGCAGGCTGGCGGTGATGTCGAGGAAGCGCGGGCCATCGAGCGCGCCCAGGCTGCCGTCGATGGCGACGGCGGCCGCGGGCCCGATCATGCCCTTGAGGCTCAGCCGGGCGGGCCGGGGCCCATCCGTGCTGAGCTCGCTCACGGTGAGGCTGAGCCGGCTCAGCTCCTCGGCAAAGTCGGGCGTGGTGGTGCGGTCCACGAAGCGGCCGAAGCCGTCGGCGACGACGATGCGTCCGATGGCGACGTGCAGGTCGTCGAAGGGCGACGCGGTGGGCTCCGCGGTGCCGTCGGTGGACGGCGTCTCCTCCGGCGGTGGCGCCGCTCGCTGGCCCGGGCGCGGGCGCCGGCTCAGGAGCCGCATGAGGGTGAACTTGCCCCTGGCGTTGCGCTCGATGAGGCTCCAGGGGCGGCGCACGTCGATGCGCGCCACGGACAGGCGCTGCTGCGGGTACTCGAAGACGACCTCCTCGGCGAGGCCCCGCTCCGCGGTGATCACGGCCCGGTTGTTGTCGCGCAGCTCGAAGCTGCGGACGGCCGCCGTGCCGCGGATGGTCACGGCCGAGCGATCGAAGGCGCCCGTCACGGTGGCGTCGGCATCGAGCTTGCCCTGCAGGCGCGCGCGGATGGGCACGTAGGGGCGGGCGGGGGCGATGTCGACGTTCTTGAGCGCGACCTTCAGATCCATGCGCGACGGCTCGAGCTGGAACGTGCCCGAGGCGTCGAGCTCGCCGCTCACCGGCAGGGTGGCGCTGACTTGCAGCCGGGCCGGGCTGCGGCTGGGCCAGGCGAGGTCCTGCATGGCCAGGCGCGCGCGCGGAATCTCGAAGCGCGCGGCGGGCCGCACGGAGGTGTCCACCACGGTCGTGGAGCCCTCTTCGAAGAGGATGTCGCGGACCGACACCGTGGGCACCACGGCCGCCACCGCGGGTGTCGGCGCCCGCGCGCCCGCGCGCGGGGCGGGCGGCTCGAAGAGCGCGCGCAGTGAGAACACGCCGCGGCGGTTGCGCTCGACGGCCGCCCACGGCTTCATCACGTGCACACGGTCGATGGCCACGCGGGTGGGCCACCGCGCGTCGATGCCGGTCACCGCCACGCGCTGCATGGTGAGCAGGGGGCGATCGCCATCGGAGAACGCCAGCGCCGCCACGGCGGCGTCGCCGTGCAGCCGCAGGCGTACGGGGCTCAGCGTGCCCGCCACGAGCACCTCCGCGTCGGCCTTGCCCGCCACGCGGCCGGCGATGGGCAGGTAGGGCTGCGCCGCCGTGAGGTCGGCGGCCCGCAGGGTGATCTTGAGATTGAGGCGCGCCTGCCCGGCCACGAACGTGCCCGCGGCGTCCAGCTCGCCCCCCGCGGGCAGCGTGGCGCTGAGCTGGACCCCGGCGCGCTGCGTGCCCGGCCAGGCGAAGTTCTGCACGGCCAGGCGCGCGCGCGGGATCTGAAAGCGCGCGACGGGGCGCACGGATTCATCCACCACCACGGTCACGGCCTCCTCGATGACCATGTCGCGGACCGACAGGGCCAGGGCGGGCGGCGCCGCCGCCTCCGGAGCCGGCGGCACGGCGGTGGTGCCCGCAAGGAGGGTCTGGAGCGACAGCACGCCGTGCTGGTCACGCTCGAGAACGGTGCGCGGCCTGCGCACGCGCAGGCGGTCGATGGCGAGCCGTCCGGGCCACTGCAGATCGATGCCCTTCATCTCCGTGTGCTCGGCGCCGAGCAGCGCACGATCGCCGTCGCCCAGCGCCGTGCTGGTGAGGGTGGCGTCGCCGCGCACCCGGAGCTGCAGCGGGCTCAGCGTGCCCGCCACCGTGACGTCCGCGTCCGCCTTTCCCGCGACGCGCGCGGCGGTGGGCAGGTACGGCTGCACCTGCGCGATGTCGGCGGCGCGCACCCTGACGGCCAGCTCGCCTTCCTGCGCGTCGAGCTTGACGGTGCCCTCGGCGAGGAGGTCGCCGCCGCCCGGCAGCGGGGTGGCGAGGCGGACCCGGGCGGGCCCGCGCGCCGGCCACGCCGCGTCGCGCACCCTCAGGTGCGTGCCGGCCAGCGCCACGCGGCGCGCGGGAGACACGGTGCGGTCGAGGGTGGTGATCGCCGCCTCCTCGACCACGAGCTCGCCGAGGGTGACGTCCGTGGGCGCGCGCGATTGCGGCGGCGCCTCCCCACCGCTCGCCGGCGGGGGTCGCCGGCGCGTGAACAGGGTAAGGAGGGGAAGCGCTCCCTGCGCGTCGCGCTCGAGGACGAGGCTCGGCTTCACCAGGTGCAGCCGGCCCACCGCTGCGCGCGCGGGCCACGCGTACTCGATGCCCGTCGCCGTCGCGCGCGCGACGGTCATCCGGGGCCGGTCGGCGTCGGTGCGCGTGTCGTCCGCGAGGGTGACGTCCTGCAGCGAGGCGCTGCCCGTGGCCCGCACGGCGACGGGCGCATCGAAGGTGGCCACGATGGCCACCTCCGCGCTCGCGCGGCCGTCGATCTCGCCGGTGAGCGGCAGGTACCGGGCGAACGGCGTGAAGGGCACGGACGTGAGCCGGACGTCGAGATGGGCGGAGCGCGGTGCGGCGCGCACGGTGCCGGTGACGTCGAGCGCGCCGCCGCCGCCGAGGGCGGCCGCAAGGCTCACACGTCCGGGCCTGGTGGCGGGCCAGGTGACGTCGCCGGCAGTGAGACGCAGCCCGGTGAGGGGGAACCGCGCGGGCGGCGCCACCCCGCCGTCGATGACGGTGGCGTCGCCTTCGATCTCGGCGTGTCCCAGCGCCAGCGCGTCGTCCTTCATGGCGAGGTCGTTGATGGTCACCGACAGCTCGGGAGCGCGGAAGAAGGGCACGTCCTGTCCGCGGCGGGTCAGCACCACGTCGGTCAGCCGCGCCCCCATGCTCAGGCGCGTGCCCTCGCGCGCGTCATGGACGAGGCTCACGCCGGCGCTCACGAGGCCGCGCTCGAGCGCGACCGGCGCCGCCGGGGGCAGGTACAGCCGCACGAGGGAGAGGTCGGCCACCCCGAGGGTGATCTGGGCGCGCAGGTGGAGCGGAGACAGGCGCAGCTCTTCCACGCTGATCGTGATGGGCGCGCCCTGCACGAGGGTGGAGCCGGTGGCGGTGCCGCCCTCGCGCACGGTGGCCACAGCGCGCGCGTCCACGGTGATGTGCTCGGCCTTCCACGTGCGGGCGGGCACGAGCACGCGGTCATCGACAAGGGCGGTGCCGCCCGTGACGACGACGTGGTCGATCGTGATGTCGAGCGGGCTCGAACCCGTGCCGGCGAAGAGATCGGAGACGTTGAACACGCCGGGGCCGGTGCGCACGATGTGGAGGGCCGGGTTGACGAGCGTGAGGTGCTCGAGCCAGATGCGCAGCCGCAGCAGCGAGCGCCGGTGCAGGCGGCCTTCGAGCCGGTCGAAGGTCGCGAGCGGCTCCGGAAAGTCGCGGTCGGCGAGCCGGAAGCCGTGCACGGTGAAGCGGCCGGTGGCGGCATCGACGTCGACCCGGTCGATGGCGACGTCGCGGCCGGTGGCGGCGCCGATGGCCGTGATGGCGACCCGGCGCACGATCTGCGGCAGGAAATGGAGGCCCACGGCGCCCGCCACGAGGACGGTGAGCGTGAGAGCAGCGACGAGGGAGAGCCAGAAAACGCGGCGGCGGGTCACGAGGGTTCCTTGCCAAGAGCATGCCACAGCCCTATGCTCGGCCGCATGGCCATGGCCGACGACCTGCCGTCGCTGCGTCACGCCGCACGCCTCGCCGGCTTCGACTGGACCGACGCCGAGCTGGAGGCGATCCTGCCCGCCGTGGACGGTACGCGCGCGCTGCTGGCCGCCCTCGAAGCGGTGGACCTGGACGGGGTGGAGGCCGCCATGCGCTACACGGCGCTCTGACGTGGCCGATCTCGCCTTCAGCTCGATGACGGAGCTGGCGCGGATGATCGCCGGCGGCACGGTGTCGCCGGTGGACGTCGTGCGCGAGCACCTCGATCGCATCACGCGCCTCGACGGCCTGCGCGCGTACATCACGGTCTGTGGCGACGCCGCGCTCGAGGCCGCGCGCGCGGCGGAGGCGGCGGTGAGCGCGGGCGGGCCTCTCGGCCCCCTGCACGGCGTGCCCATCGCGCTCAAGGATCTCTTCGACGTGCGCGGCGTGCGGACCACGGGCGGCTCGCGCATCCTCGAGGATCATGTGGCCGCGGACGACGCCACCGTCGTGCGGCGCCTGCGCGAGGCGGGCGCCATCGTCCTCGGCAAGCTCAACATGCACGAGTTCGCCTACGGGCCCGAAGGCCTCAACGTGCGCTACGGACATGCGCGCAACCCGTGGGACGCCGCCGCGCCGCGCATCGCGGGCGGCTCCTCCTCGGGCTCGGGGGTGGCGGTGGCGGCGGGGCTGGCCGCGGGCGCCCTCGGCACGGACACGGGCGGCTCCATCCGCATTCCCGCCTCGCTGTGCGGCATCACGGGACTCAAGCCGACGTACGGCCGCGTGAGCCGGGCGGGGGCCCTGCCGCTGTCGTGGTCGATGGACCACATGGGGCCGATGACCCGCAGCGCCGCCGACTGCGCGCTGATGCTCCGCGCGATGGCGGGCTACGATGCCGCCGATCCCACCACGAGCGTGCTGCCCGTGCCCGACTACGCGGCGGCGCTCAGCGGCGACGTGAAGGGGCTGCGCGTCGGCCTGCTGCGCGACTTCTTCCTGGACAGCGCCGCCCCCGAGGTGAGGGCGGCCGTCGAGCAGGCCGCCGCCACCCTCGGCCGGGCGGGCGCCGTCGTGGACGAGGTGAGCCTGCCCCTCATGCCGCAGGTGGCCGCCGCCTCCTTCGCCATCGTCGCCTCCGAGGCGCTCGCCTATCACGCCGTCAACCTGCGCACGCGCGCCGCCGAGTACCAGGCCGACGTGCGGGAGCGGCTGATGCAGGGCATCGTCGTGAGCGGATTGCACTACGTGCGCGCGCAGCAGGTCCGTGCCCTCGTCCGGAACGGCGTGGACGGCGCGCTCGCCCGGCGCGACGTGCTGCTGGCCCCGTCGACGCCGATGGCGGCCACCGTCGTCGGCGAGGCCCGGACGCAGATCGGCGCCACGGCGGTGGAGGTGCGCCCCTCGCTCATCCGCTACACGCGGCCGTTCAACCTTTCCGGCCATCCCGCGTGCTCGCTGCCGTGCGGCTTCACGCAGGGCGGACTGCCCATCGGCATGCAGGTGGTGGGACGGCCCTTCGACGAGGCGACGGTGCTGCGCGCGGCCGACGCCTACCAGCGCCTGACCGACTTCCACGCGCGGCGCCCTGTGCTAGCATGACCGGCCGGACAGAGTCGAGGGAGGGATCGATGACGGAAGGCAAGCTGGACGAGCGCCTCGCCGCGCTCGAGACGCGGCTGGGGCGCCTGGAGGCGCTGCTGGGCGCCGTGGGCGACAAGCTCGAGCGGTCGGCGGGACCGCCCGGCCACGTCAACGCGGGCGACGTCAAGGCGAGCATCCAGGCATGGGTCACGGACTACGTGTCGATGCGGCTGCAGCAGCTCGTGCCCGAGACGTGCGAGCACCCGGAGCGTGAGGAGGAGGCGGTGGCCGACGGCCCCGTGCTGCCGGGCACGCGCATCCGGTGCACGGACGAGGTCATTCACCGGCTCGGCCGCATTCCGATTCCGTTCGTGCGGCAGATGGTGGCCCAGAAGGTCGCGGAGACGGCGCTCGCCGAGCGCGTGGGCATGGTCGACGTCACCTTCTTCGAGCGCTCCGCGACGTTCTGACAGTGCAAGCTCTCGGGGGAGGATCTCTCGAGCTTCCAGCACTGGCAGCAGCACCTCGTGGCGGGGCCGCGGCTGTAGATCCGTGAGTGACGACGATCCGGTCCGGGTCCCCATCGAGGACTCGCTGGATCTGCACTCGTTCCAGCCGCGCGACGTGCCCTCCGTGGTCGACGAGTATCTTCAGGAGGCGCGCGCGCACGGGTTCACGGAAGTCCGGCTGATCCACGGCCGCGGGATCGGCGTGCAGCGGCGCATCGTGCGGTCGATGCTGGCGGGCCATCCGCTCGTGGCCGCCTTCGCCGACGCCCCCGAGGAGCGCGGCGGCCGCGGCGCCACCATCGTCCGCCTGACTGTGACGGTGGGGGTTGACGGACCGCGAGCCCGCGATGCAGGCCCCGATCCGCCTCCAATTTCCCGCGGCACCGAGGCATGAGCATGACGGCATGAAAGCGAGGCAGGCGGGCGCCGGCCAGGTCGAAATCAAGGTCGTGGGAAAGAGCGGGCAGATCTCGCTCGGCAAGCGCTACGCGGGCAAGACGCTGCGTCTCGAGCGGCGCACGGACGGCACGCTGGTCCTGACGGCGGTGGCCGTCGTGCCCGAGAGTCAGCTGTGGACGCTCGAGGAG
>JBBDXO010000136.1:0-4024 GCA_040902295.1 Candidatus Rokuibacteriota bacterium
AGGGTGCGGCCGCTCAGGAGCAGGTCGCGGCCGTGGCCGCCCCCCACGATGTCCAGGAAGCGCGCGATGCCGTAGCCGGGGTTGAAGCCGAGCGTGACCTCGGGCAGGCCGAACTTCGCGTGGTCGGAGGCGATCCGCAGATCCTGGGCGACGGCGAGCATGCAGCCGCCGCCGAGCGCGTAGCCGCCGACGACGGCGATCGTGACCTGGGGCAGTCTCGAGAAGCGGTCCATGATGACGGCGAAGCGCTGCGAGAGCACCCGCGCCTCGTCGCCCGTGATCTCGCCCATCTCCGCGATGTCGTTGCCCGCGCAGAAGGCGCGGCCTTCGCCGCGCACGAGCACGACGCTCACGTCGTCCATGGCCGCCACGCGCCCGAGCGCCTCTTCCAGCGCGGTGGCCACGGCCCGATTCAGCGCGTTCATGGCCTGGGGACGGTTGAGCGTGAGCCGGGCGACGCCGCCGTCGGCGTCGAGGAGGACGGGCGCGCTCACGAGGGGCGGCGGCGCCGGTGCAGCCAGCCCGCGATGCCGAGCGCGAGGCCGGCCACCGCCGCCGTCGCGCCCGTGGCGCGCCAGAAGTCGGTGCGCAGGAACGGCACCTGGAAGAACGGCGAGTGGCGGTCGGAGGGCTTCAGCGAGCCGTCGAGGAGGCCGTCGACGATCTCCATCGCCTCCGTCATCAGCACGTCCGTGGTCGCCTTCGCGAAGGCGGGATCGGCGAGGGCGGGGTGGCCCACGTAGCCGAGGCCGCCGTTCTTGAGGGGATAGTTCGGCCTCACGCGCTCCGGCCACGAGTAGCGCGCGGGCGCCAGCGTGCGGTAGGAGTCGTCGACGAGATCGGGCCGGATGAGCAGCATGAGCGACGTCTCCCACCAGCCGCCGTGCGCGTCCTCGGAGAACGCCTGCCGCTCCGCCGCGGTGAGGGCGCGGCCCAGGGCCGTCTCGATCTTGTCGAGATAGCGCCCGCGCAGGAACTCCCACGCGAGATGGCCGGTGAAGGAGGCCATGGTGACGCGGTGGCGGCGCGACACGATGGCGGCGGCTTCATCGAGCGCGTTGAGGTGGCCGGGGCCGCCGTGGCCGTTGGCGACGAGGATGTACCGGAAGCCGGCGCGCGCGAGGGAGGTGCCGTAATCGACGAGCAGGTCGCGCACGACCCGCTGCCGCACGGTGACGGTGCCCACCGTCTCGAACGTGAAGGAGCCCAGGTGCAGCGTGGGCGCCATGACGGCGTGCCAGTGGGGGCGGGCGGCCACCAGGCGCTCGGCGATGGTGTCGGCGAAGTGGCGCGCGGTGAACGCGTCCACGCCCAGGGGCAGGTGGGGGCCGTGCTCCTCGAGCGGGCTGATGGTGAGCACGATCACCGTGCGCGCGCGGTCGAGCGCGTCGAGGGCGGGCGACGACATCTCCTCCAGCCGGTGCACGCTCAAAAGCTGCTCCCTCTCGTGGTGGCCACGTACTCGGTCTTCGCCCGCTCCAGCTCGGCGAGGATCTCCTGCCGCTCGGCGACGAGGCGGCGCGCCGCCGCTTCGTGCGTGACCCGCAGCGCCGTGAAGCGCAGGCGGCTGCGAAAGCGTCCGGCGCCGACGAGGTAACGATACGCGATGACGCCGCTGATGGGCAGCGACAAGGCGAAGAGCACGGCGGCCTGCCGCCCCAGCACACGCGCGACGATCCACGTCTGCAGCCCCCAGAAGAGCGGGTAGGCCACGATGGACGCGAGCAGGCGCGTGGTGGCGTAGTCGGTTTCCTTGCGCGCCGTGCGGCGCGCGAGCCAGCGGGGGATGAGATAGGGCAGCGCGTTCACGACGGCGCCGTAGGCGAACACGGGCAGGCCGAGGACGGCGTCGCCGGAGTACACGAGCGCCCGGGCGGGGGCGGTGCGCTGCGGGTGCGCCTTCACCGTCTCGTCACGGACGTGGTGCTGCGCGAGCAGCGAGCGGTAGGCCTGGATGCGCTGCCACAGGCGTTCCACGCGCGCGGGATCGCGCGCCTTGAAGTGGTTCACCGCGTCCACGATGGAGCGCGACAGGCGCACCATGTCGACCTGCCGCGCCGCCAGCCCGCGCGTCTCCATCACCGCGCGCGCCAGCTCCGGCCGGTACAGCTCCTCGACGGCGCGCACCAGCTTCGTGTCGTCGATGCGGTCGACGTTGACGACCTCCGCCTCCATGGCGCGCTGCAGGTCGTCGGTGAGCGCGTCCACGGCCTTGACCGGATCCTCCCGGTACGCGGCGGCGTACGCGTGCACGGGCAGGGGGGGGCCGAACGACACCAGCACCCGCGCGCGAAAGGCCTTGCGCGCCTCGAAGGTGAGGCCGACGGGGAGGACGGTGAGGTGACGCGGGTGCTCGCTCTCCCAGCCGAGCGCGATGCGGGCGGCGCCCGTCTTGATGCGCTGCACGCGCGACTCCGCGTGCGTGGTGCCCTCGGGATAGATGGCGATGAGCCGCCCCTCGGCAAAGGCGGCCGCGCAGGCGGCGAAGGTGCTCGCGTTGGGATCGGCGGGGGCGGTGCTGGTCCGGTCCTGCTTGCGGTAGACGGGGATGGCGCCGCAGGCGAGCAGGAAGCGGGCGGCGACGGGGTTGCGGAACAGCGACGCCGTCGCCAGGTAGTGGACCTTGCGATCGAGGGCGGCGCCCACCACGAGGGAATCGATGAGGTTGTTGGGGTGGTTGATGCAGAGGAGGACGGGGCCGGCCTCCGGCACGCGCTCGGGATGACGCACGTCCACCGCCTTGAAGAAGAACCACAGCCAGAAGCGGGCGACCGACCGCACGCCCCGGTAGAAGCGGTCGATCCGCTCCCGACCCCTCATGTATGATGGCGCCCGTGCTGGACCAGCTCGCCGATCTCGTCAACGGCAACGCGGGCCTGGTGCGCCGCGGCCGCTACCTGTCCACGACGTTCCTCGTGGAGACGGGCGCCACCGCGTGGCTCGTCACCGTGCACGAGGGGCGCGTGGAGAGGGTCGAGCGCGGCCCCTTCCTGATGCGGGCGTGGACCTTCGCCGTGCGCGCCCCGCAGAGCGCGTGGACGAAGTTCTGGGCGCCGGTGCCGGCGGCGGGCTTCCACGACATCTTCGCCATGGCGAAGGGCGGACACGCCACGGTGGAAGGCGACCTCCAGCCCCTCATGGCCAACCTGCGATATATCAAGGACGTGCTCGCGGCGCCGCGACGGAGAGTCTGAGTGGCCGACATCGAGCCCATCGTCGGCCGCTACCTGCGCATGACGCTCGCCGGCCGCCCGCATCGCGTCTACTTCGAGGAGGCGGGCCAGGGCATCCCGCTCGTGTGCCTGCACACGGCGGGCGCCGACGGCCGCCAGTTCCGCCACCTGCTCAACGACGCGGCCATCACGGCCCACTACCGGGTCATCGCCTTCGACATGCCGTGGCACGGCAAGTCGCTGCCGCCCGCGGGCTGGCAGGACGAGGAGTACACGCTCACCACGCGCGGCTACGTCGACCTCGTGCGCGAGTTCTGCCGCGCCCTCGGCGTGGAGCGCCCCGTCGTGCTCGGCTGCTCCATCGGCGGCAAGATCGTGCTCGAGCTGGCACGGCTGCACGGGCCGGAGTTCCGCGCGCTCATCGGCCTCGAGTCCGCGGACTACCAGGCGCCCTGGTACGACGACACGGGCTGGCTGCACCGGCCCGACGTGCACGGCGGCGAGATCTGTGGCGCCCTCATGTCGGGGCTCATCGCGCCCCAGAGCCCGGCGGAGCACCGCTGGGACACGCTCTGGATGTACATGCAGGGCGGGCCCGGCGTCTTCAAGGGCGATCTCTTCTTCTACCGCGCCGACGGCGACTTCCGCGACCGCGTGGCGGCGATCGACACGCGCCGCTGCCCGCTCTACCTGCTCACCGGCGAGTACGATTTCTCGTGCACGCCCGAGGACACGGAGCGGACGGCGGCCCGGATCAAGGGCGCGCGCGTGACCATCATGCGCGAGATCGGCCATTTCCCGATGAGCGAGAACCCCGCCCAGTTCCGCACGTACATCCTGCCCGTGCTCGA
>JBBDXO010000137.1:0-6340 GCA_040902295.1 Candidatus Rokuibacteriota bacterium
GGCCATGTCGGGGCCCCCACCTAAAATGAAGCTCGGATTCGGCCTTCCCACGGGCGGTGAGTGGGCCACGCCGGCCGCCATCGACGTGGTGGCCCGGGGCGCGGAGTCGCTGGGCTACTCGTCGCTGTGGACCTTTCAGCGCCTGCTCTATCCCGTCGCGCCCCGCAACGAATACTACGGCGCCCCCGGCGGCACGTGGCCGGAGACCTTCAAGCGCACGCTCGATCCCATCATCGTGCTGGCGCTCGCGGCGGCGCGGACGACGGCCATTCGCCTCGGTGTCTCGGTCCTCATCGTGCCCTTCTACGAGCCGGTGGTGCTCGGCAAGCAGCTCGCCACGCTCGATCTCGTCTCGGGCGGCCGCCTGGACGTGGGGCTCGGCATCGGCTGGTCGCTCGACGAGTTCGAGGCCACCGGCACTCCGGCCGCCCGCCGCGGCGCCCGCGCGGACGAGTTCATCCGCTGCCTGAAAGCGGTGTGGACGCAGGACGTCGTGGAGTTCACCGGCGACTTCTATCGCGTCCCCGCCTCGCGCATCGCGCCCAAGCCCGTGCAGCGGCCGCACCCACCGCTGCTGGTGGGCGGCTACAACGACGCGGTCTTTCGCCGCGCCGCCGAGCTGGGCGACGGGTACACCGGCGGCAACATCCCGCTCGCCGACATGGCGGCGGCGGTGGCGCGCGTGCGCGCGGCGGCCGAGCGGGCGGGCCGTGATCCCGCCACCTTTCCGATCGTCTGCCGGGGCTCGTTCAATCTGACGCCGGCGCCGCTGGGGCCGGGCCGGCGCGGGCTCTGGGGCTCGGTGGACGAGATCCGGGAAGATCTGCGTCGCTACGCCGACGCCGGCGTCACCGAGATGTTCCTCGACGCCAACTTCCAGCCGGGCGGCGCCGTGCTCGATCGCGTCCTCGGGCAGATGGAGGCGCTCGCACCGTGATGCTATACTCCCGCGCGATGGACGTGCGCCGCGCGCTGCTCTTCGTCGCCGTTGCCATGCTGCTGGTGCAGGGGGCCAGCGTCCCGCACACCCACGCGGACGCGCCCGGCCTCTACAACCAGGAGCACGATCTCACGCTGTATGCCGTCAGCAGCGCCGCCGCCGCGCTGCCGGATGCCGCGCCCGCGTTGTGCGTCGTGGTCGTGCTCGCCGCGCCGGGGCTCGTCGCCGTGTGCCGCCCGGATTCGCCCGCGCGCGCGCACGCCGATCCCCGCGCTCCTCCCGCCCGCTAGAGCCCGCTCCGCTTCTTCCCAGGCCGCCGCGCCTCGCTGAGGGCGCGCGGCGTCGATCGTTCACCCACAGGGAGGATCGCCATGCGTGCACTGAGGATCATCGCGCTCGTCGCGGCCGCCGCACTCCTGCCGTCGCCGTCCGGCGCCCAGGAGGCCGACGCGCTCCGCAGGGAGCTGGAGCAGATGCGCAAGCAGTTCGAGACCGTGCAGCAGGAATACCAGCGCGCCATGCAGCAGATGAGCGAGCGGCTGCAGCGGCTGGAGGCCCGGCCCCAGAGCGCCGCCCCCACCCCCGCGGTGGTGCAGGCGCCCACGGGCGGCGCGCCCACCACCCTGATGGATCTCGCCCGTCCCCGGCCGCCCTTCGCGCTGTCGGAGCGGCGGGGGGCGGGGCAGTTCCTCTTCGACATGGGCATCGCCGGCGACTTCGTCGCCACCCTCACGCGTGGCAACGCGGACACCGCCAACGCCGGCACCTTCGCGGGCCGTGAGAACCGTCTCTTCCCCCGCGAGATCGAGGTGAGCTTCTTCGGGCAGATCGACCCCTACGCGAGGGGCGAGGTCCGCATCGAGGCCGCCGAGGAGTTCGAGGACGGCGAGCGCGAGAACCACATCGGCCTCTCGGAGGCGCACCTGACGCTGCTGACGCTGCCCCTGGGGACGCAGGCGAAGATCGGCCTCATGCGCAACCGGTTCGGCCTGCTCAACGAGCGGCACCAGCACGACCTTCCCCAGATCGACCGCCCGAACGCCCTCGTGCGGTTCTTCGGCGAAGAGCAGCTCGTGGAGAGCGGCGCCGAGCTGAGCTGGCTGGCGCCGCTGCCCTTCTACCTGCAGGCCCTCGTGGGCGTGTTCAACGGCGACAACGAGGAGGCCTTCGGGCGCGGGTCGCTCACCTCGCCGCTCGTCACGGGCCGCCTGCGCACGTTCTTCGAGCTCGGCGACACGAGCGCGCTGCAGCTCGGGGTGTCGGTGGCCAGCGGCGACACGGACGACGAGCTGCGCAACACGATTCTCGGCGGCGACGTGAAGTTCAAGCTGACGCCCGCCGGCTACCGGCACGTCCTCCTCACCCTGGCGGCGGAGGCGCTCTACGGCCGCCGCTCCGTGGACTTCCGCGACGACGACGGCATCCGCGACGACCGCACGCGGTATCGCGCGGGCTGGTACACGTACGCCGAAGTCCAGCCGTTCCGGCGCTGGGCCTTCGGGGCGCGGTACGACTGGACGCAGTTTCCGGTGGAGCCCGGCCGGGAGTGGGCGCTCCAGCCCTATGTCGCGTTCATGCCCTCGGAGTTCCTGCGCTTCCGGCTCGGCTACAAGCACACCGAGCGCACGCACCGCATCTCCGACGACGACGGCCGCGGCAGCGGCCGCATCATGGACGAGCTGCTCTTCCAGGCCACCTTCATCCTCGGCGCCCATCCGGCGCACCCCTTCTAGGAGGCCGCCATGCGGAGACGGACGTTCATTCACGGCGCCTTCGGCGCTGCCCGCGGCGCCGGCGGGCGCGCCGGCGGCGGGGAGGCGGCGGCGAAGCTGCGCGTGGTGGCCACCATTCCCGATCTGAAGTCGCTCGCCGAAGAGGTGGGCGGCAGCCTCGTGGAGGCGGACTCGCTCGCGCGGGGCACGCAGAACGTCCACGACGTGGAGATCAGGCCCAGCCTCATGCTGAAGCTGCGCCGTGCCGACGTCCTCATCCAGAACGGCCTCGATCTCGATGCGTGGGCGGATCTCGTCGTCCGGGGCGCGAACAACCCCAGGGTCGTCCGGGGCGCGCCCGGCGTCATCGACGCCTCGCGCGGCGTGCAGGTGCTGGACGTTCCCACCGGGCGTGTGGATCGCTCGATGGGCGACGTGCACCCGCTCGGCAACCCGCACTACTCGCTCGACCCCGGCCAGGCCGCGGTGGTGACGGCGAACATCGCCGAGGGGCTCGCCCGTGTCGCCCCCGAGCACGGGGCGGCGTTCGAGCGCAACCGGCAGGATTTTCTCCGGCGGCTGGAGCAGGCGATGGGACGATGGACGAAGGCGCTGGAGCCGTTCAGGGGCGCCCGGGTCGTCACGTACCATTCCGACCTCACCTATTTCCTCGCGCGCTTCGGCATCGTGCAGGCGGCGACGATCGAGGATCGCCCCGGCATCCCGCCCTCGCCCGTGCACCTCACGCGGCTCATCCGCCTCATCAAGGACGACAGGGTGAAGGTCGTGATCGTGGGGCCGTGGGTCGATCGCGGCCTCGCCGCGCGCGTGGCGGAGGAGGGGGGCGCCCGGGTGGTCACGCTCGCCCCCGTCGTGGGCGGCGTCAAGGGCGCCGACACCTATCTGTCGACGATCGAGCACAACGTCACCACGCTGGCACAGGCGCTGCGCTGACCGGGGGCGGCGCCCGGTGACCGCCGATCTGCTGTCGCTGCTGTGGGCGCCGCTGCTCATGTGCCTGGTGCTCACCGGCATCCATGCCTATCTCGGCATCCACGTCATCGCGCGCGAGGTCGTCTTCGTCGACATCGCCATGGCGCAGCTGGCGGCGCTCGGCGCCACCGCCGCCTTCCTCGTCGGGTTCGAGATGGAGTCGTGGGGCTCGTACGGCGCCGGCCTCGGCTTCACGCTGCTCGGCGCCGTGGTGCTGTCGCTCACGCGCACGCGCGGCCGCCACGTGTCCCAGGAAGCGGTGGTGGGCGTGGTGTACGCGGTGTCGGCGGCGGCGGCCATCGTCCTGGCGGACCGGTCGCCGCACGGCGCCGAGCACATCCGGACGATGCTCGTGGGCAGCATCCTCACCGTGCGCGGCGACGACGTCCTGAAGGTGGGCGGCCTCTATGCCGCCGTGGGCCTGCTCCACTGGCTATGCCGGCGCCCGTTCTTCCTGATCTCCACCAACCCGGACGCCGCCTTCGACGCCGGCTGGCGCGTGCGGCTGTGGGACCTGCTCTTCTACGCCTCGTTCGGCGTGGTGGTGACGAGCTCGGTCCGGATCGGCGGCGTGCTCCTCGTCTTCTCCTACCTCATCGTGCCCGCGCTCGCGGGCCTCGTGCTGGGCGGCACGGTGGCGACCCGCCTCCTCGTGGGCTGGGTCTTCGGCACCGCCGTCAGTGTCCTCGGCATCACCGCCTCGGCAGCCCTCGACCTCCCCACCGGCGCCACCGTCGTGTGCGCCTTCGGCGTCATGCTCGTCGGGCTCTGGCTCGGCGTGCGGATGGCCGGGCGCCGCGTGACGGGCTGACGATCAGCCGCGCGGCGGCGTGGTGCCCTTGCGGATCTCCTCGCGCATGGCGTCCTTGCCTGCCTCGAAGGCGCCCATGAGTCGTTGCGTCTGCTCCTCGAAGAGCTCGCGGCTCTTGTCGAGCCACTCGCCCGCCCGTCCCTGCGCTTCGGTCGCGAGCTCCTGCGCCTTGCGCGCGACCTCGCCGCCGCGCTCGGCGATGATCTCGCGCGTCTCGCGGCCGGGCTTTGGCGCCAGCAGGAGGGCCGCCGCCGCGCCGATCACACCGCCCAGAAAGAACCAGCCGAGATAGCCCGCCGCATCGCTTCGATCATTCGCCATCAGTCTCTCCTTGGTTCTTGGACATCCGCTGCACGAAGACGTCGACGCCTTTCTTGACGGCCGCCGCCATGCCGATGACCTGGCCCGCCCGCGTCAGGCCCGCGAGCGCCGACACCATGCGCGCCACCCCTTCGGCGACGTGGTTGACGTGCTCGGTGACCTCTCCCACGCGCTTGACCTCGAGCCTGGCCTCGCGCGTGAGCGTGCGCACCTCGTCCGTGAGCGAGTGAGCCTGGCCGATGAGCGGCCGCAGCTCCTCCTCGACGATCTGAAGCACGGCCTCGGTCCGCCGTGCCGCCCGCTTCACGGCGAGCAGCAGGGCGACGACGGCCACCGTGACGGCGACCGCGCACGCGACGAGAACGAGCTGGGTCCACAAGTGCATGGGGGCTGAATTATTGGAGGAAAGCGTGCCGAAAGTCAATAAATCCGTTGACTTTCGCAGGTCCCGTGTCCAATGTTGAGGCATGGCGCTGAACGAGCGGTTCGCGGAGCTGCGTCGCCGCAACGCGGAGGCGGAGCTGGCCGGCGGCGAGGAGCGCGTCCGCCGGCAGCACAAGGCGGGCAAGAAGACGGCGCGTGAGCGCGTGGAGATCCTCGTCGATCCCGGCTCCTTCCTCGAGATCGACAAGTTCGTCGTCCACCAGGGCCACGACTTCGGCATGGACGAGCAGAAGATCCCCGGGGACGGCGTCGTCACCGGCTCCGGGCGTATCCACGGCCGGCCCGTGTTCGTCTTCGCGCAGGACTTCACCGTCTTCGGCGGCTCGCTGTCGGAGGCCTACGCGAAGAAGATCTGCAAGGTGATGGATCTCGCCCTCAAGACGGGCGCGCCCGTGATCGGCCTCAACGACTCGGGGGGGGCCCGCATCCAGGAGGGCGTCGTGTCGCTCGCCGGCTACGCGGACATCTTTCTGCGCAACACGCTGAGCTCGGGCGTGGTGCCGCAGATCTCGGCGGTCATGGGACCGTGCGCGGGGGGCGCCGTGTACTCGCCCGCCATCACGGACTTCATCTTCATGGTCAAGAACACGTCCTACATGTTCGTGACGGGGCCCGACGTGATCAAGGCCGTGACGCACGAGGCGGTCACGGCGGAGGACCTGGGCGGCGCCACTGCGCACAGCACCGTCTCGGGCGTGGCCCACTTCGCGGCCGACAGCGAGGAGGAATGTCTCGCCCTCATTCGCGAGCTGATGACCTTCCTGCCGCAGAACAACCTCGAGGATCCGCCTCTGCGGCCGACACAGGATCCCGTCGATCGCCGCGACGAGATCCTCCAGACCATCGTGCCCGAGCAGCCGAACAAGGCGTACGACATGCAGGACATCATCCGCGCGGTCCTCGACGACCGGTATTTCTTCGAGGTGCACGCGGGGTTCGCGCCCAACATCGTGATCGGGTTCGGACGCCTGGGTGGGCGGCCCGTCGGCATCGTCGCCAACCAGCCCGCCCACCTGGCGGGCTGCCTCGACATCAACGCCTCGCTGAAGGCGGCCCGCTTCGTGCGGTTCTGTGATTGCTTCAACATTCCCCTGGTCACCTTCGAGGACGTGGCCGGGG
>JBBDXO010000137.1:6350-27162 GCA_040902295.1 Candidatus Rokuibacteriota bacterium
GGCTTTCTGCCCGGCACGGGCCAGGAGCTGGGCGGCATCATCAAGCACGGCGCCAAGCTGCTGTACGCCTTCTGCGAAGCCACGGTGCCGAAGCTGACCGTCATCACGCGCAAGGCCTACGGCGGCGCCTACTGCGTGATGTCGTCCAAGCACATCCGCGGCGACGCCAACTTCGCGTACCCGACGGCGGAGATTGCGGTCATGGGCCCCGACGGCGCCGTGAACATCCTGTACCGGCGCGACGTGGAGGCGGCGGCCGACGGTGCCGCGCTCAAGGAGGCCAGGACGCGGGAGTACCGCGAGAAGTTCGCCAACCCGTACGTGGCGGCGGAGCGCGGCTACATCGACGAGGTGATCGAGCCGCGTGACACCCGCCCGCGCCTCATCGCCGTGCTCGAGCTGTTGCGCACGAAGCGCGACACCAATCCGCCCAGGAAGCACGGCAACATCCCGCTCTGACGCCATGGCCAACGACGAGCGCAAGGCGCTGTTCAGGACGTCGTGGGGCGAGCCCGTGAAGCCGGTGTACCGCGCCGCCGACGCACCCGCCGACGGCGATGCGGCGGGGCCGGGGGAGTACCCCTACACGCGCGGCGTGCACCCGTCGATGTTCCGCTCGCGCCTGTGGACGATGCGGCAGTACGCGGGCTTCGGCTCCGCCGCCGAGACCAACAAGCGCTACCGCTTCCTGCTGGATCAGGGCCAGACGGGACTGTCCGTCGCCTTCGATCTGCCCACGCAGATGGGGCACGATCCCGACGCGGCCATCGCCGAGGGCGAAGTGGGCAGGGTCGGCGTCTCCATCGCGTCGCTCGAGGACATGCTGGACCTGTTCGAAGGCATTCCGCTCGACCGCGTCTCCACGTCGATGACGATCAATGCCACCGCCTCCATCCTGCTCGCGCTCTACATCGCGGTGGCGCGGCGGCAGGGGGTGGAGGCGAGGGCGGTGTCGGGCACCACGCAGAACGACATCCTGAAGGAATACATCGCGCGCGGCACGTACATCTTTCCCCCCGTGCCCTCCATGCGGCTGATCACCGACATGTTCGCCTTCTGCCGCCAGCACGCCCCGCGCTGGAACACGATCTCGATCTCCGGCTACCACGTGCGCGAGGCCGGCTGCACCGCGGTGCAGGAGGTGGCGTTCACGCTCGCCAACGGCATCGCCTACGTGCAGGCGGCGCTGGAGGCCGGGCTCGCCGTCGACGACTTCGCCCCGCAGCTGTCGTTCTTCTTCAACGCGCACAACAACCTGATCGAGGAAGTGGCGAAGTTCCGTGCCGCGCGGCGGCTGTGGGCCCGCCTCATGCGCGAGCGCTTCGGAGCGAAGGATCCCCGCTCGCTGGCGCTGCGGTTTCACGCGCAGACGGCGGGCAGCATGCTCACCGCCCAGCAGCCGGAGAACAACATCGTGCGCGTGGCCGTGCAGGCGCTCGCGGCCGTCCTCGGCGGCTGCCAGTCGCTGCACACGAACTCGATGGACGAGGCGCTCGCGCTGCCCACCGAGCGCGCCGTCCGCATCGCGCTGCGCACGCAGCAGATCCTCGCCCACGAGTCGGGGGTGGCCGACACCGCCGATCCGCTCGGCGGTGCCTATGCGGTCGAAGCGCTCACGCGGGACATCGAGGAGGGTGCGACGGCGTACATCCGGCGCATCGACGACCTCGGCGGCTCCGTGGCCGCCATCGGCTTCATGCAGCACGAGATCCAGGACGCGGCCTATCGCTACCAGCGTGAGGTCGAGGACAAGGCGCGCATCGTGGTGGGCGTGAACGACTTCGTCAGCGACGAGGTGGCGCCGTCCAACCTGTTCCAGCTCGAGGCGGGCGTGGGCGAGGCGCTGCGCGAACGGCTGGCCCGTGTGCGCGCCGGACGCGACGCCGACCGCGCCCGGCGCGCGCTCGATGCGCTGGAAACAGGAGCGCGGGGAAGGAGCAACATGATGCCCCTCATCATCGAGGCGGTGGAGGCCTCCGTCACCCTCGGCGAGATCTGTGAGCGGCTCCGGGCCGTCTTCGGCGTGCACCAGCCCTCGGTGACGTTTTGAGCACGTGGCGGATCGCGGCCGCCGCCCTCGTCCTCGCCTGTGTCTGCGCCGCTCCCGCCTCCGCCGGCATGGCCGATCGGGTGGGCACCACCTTCGGCTTCATGGTGGCGGACTTCATCAAGGCCTTCCAGCCCGCGGAAGGCATCGTGATCTCCTCGGACGGCGGCGACATCTTCCTCGACGTCAACGCAGCCACGGGCGCCCAGGTGGGACAGGAGTACACGATCTTCCGCAAGGGCAAGCCGTTCGTGCACCCGCTCACGGGCAAGCCGCTCGGCCGCTACGAGGACGTGCTCGGCTACGCGCATGTGCGGCGGGTCCACCCGGAGTTCTCGGTGGCGACCTTCGTCCCGGTGCCCGACAAGCCGGCGCCGCGGCCCGAGGACGGCGCCCGCATCACGCGCGGCCGCATCAAGGTGGCGGTGACGCCGGTGCTCGACATGACGGAGATGAAGCCGGACGTGCGGCGCGTGCCCTTCCTCATGGCCACGGCCCTCGAGCGGTCGCGCCGGTTCCTCGTCATCGACCCCCTCGCGGTGTCCGACATGTTCGCCGCCGAGGCGGTCCGCGTGGAAGAGGTCCTCGGCCGCCCCGAGCGCGCCGTGCGTGTCGCGCGTAATCTCGAGGTCATGGGCTGGATCGTGCCCGTCCTCATCGAGCGGCGCGGCGTGTTCTACCTCGACGCCACGTACATCTCCGCGGTGACCGGCACCGCGCTCTTCTCACGCCGCGCGCCCGTGGTGGCCAGCAGCGCCACCGAGGAGCAACGGTTTCCGTGGGAGCCGCGGGTCGAGGACTGAGCGGCGCGCACGATGTGTTATCGTAGGCGCCGCATGAAGATGCAGCGTGTTGCGTTGTTGCTCGCCGTGCTGCTGGTCGCCTCGGGGTGTGCCACGGTCCGCGAGGTGGTGGGCTTGACGGTGGCAGGCGAGCCGTCGGTCAACATCAAATCGGCCGAGACGCGCTGGCTCCTGATCAAGAATCCGCGCTACGGCGACGTGCGCAGCGAGCCGGAATACGTGTGGGTCGAAGAGGACAAGGTGCCCACGACACTCACCACGATCTTCCGCGGCAAGTCCGCCATCATCGCGGCACCCGAGATCGTCGCCAAGTACGGCACCCCGCCGGGCGGCGGCAAGATCAGCCCGCGGCAGGGCGTGCCGTATCAGACCACCGCGGAACAAACTCGCGGCGCGCCGGCCGGCTCCGACACGGCGCGGGCGACGGGAGGGGCCGCCGTGACCGGCGCCGAGCCGGTCAAGCGCGGGTTCGTCGTGTACGTCGATACCACGCGTGTCGTCATCGACCTCACCTCCGCCGACGGCGTCAAGCCCGGGAGCATGGTCAGTCTGCGGCGCGACCGCGTGCCCATCGTCCATCCCGTCACCGGCGAGGTGCTCGGCGAGCTCGACGAGGAAGTGGCGACGGCGCGGGTCATCGAGTTGCGTGAGCGGTTCTCCGTGGCCGAGGTCCAGACCGTGGCCGCCGGCGCGCAGATCCAGGTCCGCGACCGCGTCGTCTTGAAGTAGCGTCGCACGCCGCCGTGCCCACGCCCACCCTCGAGCAGGTCCTGAAGGAGCGCGTGGCCGCGCTCGTGGGCGACGATCTCGCCGCCGTCGAACGCGAGATCCGTCGCGAGCTCGACTCGCCCGTGGCGCTCATCCAGGAAATGGGCGGCTACATCGCGGGCGCGGGCGGCAAGCGCCTGCGGCCCATCCTGCTCCTGCTCGCCGCCCGTCTCGCGGGCTACCGGGGGCCGCGGGCGGTGCGGCTGGCGTGCGTGGTGGAGATGCTGCACACGGCCACGCTCATCCACGACGACGTGGTCGATCAGGCGCCGCTGCGGCGGGGACGCCCGTCCGCCAACGCGCAGTGGGGGGACGATGCCTCCGTGCTCGTGGGCGACCATCTGTACTCGAAGTCGTTTGCGATGCTCGTGCTCGACAACGATCGCGCCATCATGGAGACGCTGGCGCGCGCCACGGTGTCGATGACGGAAGCGGAGGTCTTCCAGCTGCAGCTCAAGCGGAGCGGCATGACGGCCGAGCCCGACTACGTGCGCATCATCACGCAGAAGACCGCCTCCTTCATCTCGGCGTGCTGCCGTATCGGGGCGCTCCTGGGCGGCTGCCCCGCCGTGCAGACGGAGGCGCTCACCCGCTACGGCCTCGACATCGGCGTGGCGTTCCAGATCTCCGACGACTCCCTCGACTTCGTGGCCGACCAGGAGCGGCTCGGCAAGGCGGTGGGCGCCGACTTGCGCGAGGGCAAGCGCACCCTGCCCCTCATCGCGATGCTCGAGCGCGTCCGCGCCGCCGAAGCCGAGCGCGTGCGCGCGCTGCTGCGCCGGCGCGCGCTCGAGCCGGCCGAGATCGAGGAGATCCGCCGCCTCGTGCTCGAGCACGAAGGCGTCGAATACGCGCGCACGCGCGCCCACGCGTATGCCCGGGCCGCCAAGGCCGACCTCGAGGTCTTTCCCGCGTCGGAGGAGCGCGAGACGCTCGTGCTCGTCGCTGACTTCGTCGTGGACCGCGACCGCTGAGCCGTGGCGCCCATCATCACCTTCACGACGGACTTCGGTCTCCGAGACCCGTACGTCGCGGAGATGAAGGGGGTGATCCTGGGCATCACGGGCGGAGCCACGCAGCTCGTTGACGTCACCCACGAGGTGCAGCGGCACGACGTGGCCGAAGCCGCGCTGGCCCTCGAGGCGGCGGCGCCGTACTTCCCCGCCGGCACCATCCACCTGGCGGTGGTGGATCCCGGCGTGGGGACATCACGCCGTGGCCTGGTCGTCGCCGCCCGGGGGCAGCTGTTCGTCGGTCCGGACAACGGCCTCCTCACACCGTTTGTGACCGGCGACGAGTGGTCGGCGTTCGAGATCGCCTCCACGGAACACCGGCTCGCCGTCGTGAGCCGGACCTTTCACGGCCGGGACGTCTTCGCGCCCGCCGCCGCCTATCTGGCCGGCGGTCTGGCCCCGGGGCAGCTCGGCCCCGCCGTCGCCGACCCCGTGCGGCTGGCCTGGGCGGAGATGCGGGAGGTGGCGGGCGCCATCGCAGGCTCCGTCGTGCACGTTGACCGTTTCGGCAACCTCGTGACCTCGATCCACGCCGACTCGGTGCCGGGCCTTGGCACCGACACGCGCCTGCGGGTCTCCGGACGGCTGTTGCGCATGGTGGGCACGTACGGCGACCTCGACCACGGCGAAGTGGGCGCGCTGCGCGGATCGAGCGGACGGCTGGAGATCGCGGCGCGGGAGGCCAGCGCGGCGGCTCTTCTGAAGGCCCGGCGCGGCACGCCGGTGCTCGTCAGTCGGACGATTTCGCCGGCGAAGAAGCGGGTGCGGCGGCTGCCTTAGTCTCCGTGCCGGCGGCCGGCGCCGCCGCCTTCGTGTCCGACTTCGTGTCTGTGCTCGCCGCCGGCTTGGTGTCGCCCCCGGTCGCGGCGCCTTTTTCGGATTCTTTCGCCTTTTTGCGGGCCTCTGATGGATAGTCAGTGACGTACCAGCCTTCGCCTTTCAGGATGAAGGGGGCCGCAGACAACAGGCGGTGGACGGGGCCACCGCACCCGTCGTGCACCGTCAGGGCAGGCTCGGAGATTCGTTGACGGATCTCATAGATCTGCCGGCACTTGTCGCACTGGTACTCGTAGGTGGGCACGAGTGCAGGCTACATGGGAGGGTGGAAGGTGTCAACAAAACAGAGGTTTTCCGTCGCGCTGACGATGATGTGCCTGGTGCTGGCAGGCTGCGCTTCGACGCGGCCGGCGAGCGATCTCGACCGTCTCAAGGCGCAGGGGGCCTATGAGCGCGCCATCGTGCACATGCAGGCGCGGGAGGCGGGCGCCGCCTTGACGGCGGCGCAGGAGGCCGTCGCCTTCGACGGCAGCGTGGCGGTCTACCTCGACCTGCTCGGGCTGATCTACCTGCAGCTGCAACGCCCGGACCTCGCGGTCGAGCACTTCCAGCGTGCGGTGCACATCGATCCCAAGTTCGCCGACGCTCATTTCCATCTCGGCACCGCGCTCGCGGAAACGCGCCGGTGGGAAGAAGCGGTGACGATCTATCGCACCGCCATCGCGCTGCCGAGCATCACCGTGCCCGACTTTGCGCATCAGAACCTCGGGGTGGCGCTCTACAACCTGCGCCGCTACCGTGAGGCGGAGCAGGCGCTCCGTTTCGCGATCTCGCTCGATCCCCGCCTTCAGGCCGCCTATTACCACCTGGGCCTGCTCTTCACGGCCGAGCAGCGCCAAGACGAGGCCAGGGCCGCTTTCCGGCACGCCCGTCAGCTCGGGCCCGACTCGCCCTTCGGGCAGGCGGCCGCCGACCACCTCAAAGCGATGGGGGACGGTGGATAGGTTGGCTACCACGGGCGGGCCACCCCCTGTCGACGGTGTGACACTTTTTGTCAAAAGGGTAATTTTCTTGACCGTCACGGCCATGGCGATGTAAAACGTTCCCGTTGCAAAGGTGTGCCGGGCAACCGCTTTACGCAGTTGTTGGTGATGTTGGCGTGGCAGACGTGCGGGTCTCAACGCAACTCATCACATTTGAGGAGGCTGTAAATGAGGCGATTCATTGTCACGGCAGTCGCCGTCATCGCGCTCTTCGGGGTCGTCGCCCCGGCGGCTGCGCAGATGCCGGCTCCGAAGGTCACGATCAACGGGCTCGTGGACTTCACGACGACGGCGTACAAGAACTGGTCGCATTCGGGATGCCCCGCCGGTTGTGACGTGACCGACGGCGGCAAGGACGAGGGTTGGTACTCCCGCGAGCGCGGTGTCTTCACCATCACGGGTGAAGTCGGCCGCACCAAGGGTGTGTGGGCCGTCGAGCTCGACTTCGTCAACGGCGCCGGCGGCACCGTGGCGCCCGGCAACTCGGCCAACTTCGACATGGATACGGACATCGCCGGTGTCGTGGAGACGAAGTGGCTGTACGTCGAGACCCCGCTCATGGGTCCCGGCTCCATCATGCCGTTCGTGCCCGTGTCGACCATCATGCGCGCCGGTGGCCAGCCGGCCCGCGGCCACGAGTACAAGAACGGCATCCTGTTCGCCGGTGACTTCCCCGGCGTCACGCTCGAAAGCACGTGGGCGCCCAATCTCAAGTCCACGTTGACCTACGCGCAGATCGGCGAGGGCCTCGACACGGTCACGGCACCGGTCCGGAGCGTGAACAACGAGGACTGGGCGATTCTGACCAGCGTCGAGTTCGAGATCTTCAAGGGTCTCACCGTCAAGCCGACGTACGCATACGCTCAGTACACCTGCGGCAACGGCCAGGGGACGGCCGCGCTGGGAACGATCCCGGTGGGCGGATTCAACCCGAACGTCTGCGTCGCTGGCATCTCCGACACGGACTTCGATACGCGGCGGCACGTGCTCGGCGGCGACCTGCGGTGGACCGCCGGTCCGTTCACGGTCCAGCCCACGTTCCTCTACCAGTTCGGTGAGCAGGAGACCGGCGGCGCTGGCGCCGACAACTCCGTCGCCATCCAGACGTGGATCTTCGACACCACGGCCGGCTTCCGCGCGGGCCCGCTCAACCTCCAGGGGCGGTTCATGTGGACGCCCGGTATGGACGCTGACGACCCGGTTGGGGGCGGCGGCGAGACCATCCGGTATTACCAGCCGATCAACCCGGGCTTCGGGTACATGGCGGGCTGGACGGAAATCCAGACCTCCGGCGTCGAGTACAACAGCGCGCTGCTCGCCGGCTCCGCGGCCGTCAGCATGCGCACGTCGCCCAGCTACGACAAGTACGGCCGCATCTTCGCGGCGCTGGCGGCGGACTACGCCCTCACGCCGGCCCTGACCTTGAAGAGCCTCGTCAACATGAGCTGGACGGACAAGGCCGTGGACACGGATGCCGTCCTGGGGGCGACTGGCCTCGTGGGTGGTGATGGTGATGGCGACCATCGGTTCCTCGGCACGGAATTCAACCTGGGCCTGACGTACCGGTTCGCTCCCAACGTTGCGTTCGATCTCGTCGGCGCCTACATGATCACGGGCGATGCGATGAATCATGCGCGGACGATCGGTGGGGATGAGAAGGACGCCGACAACGTCTACAAGGGCGTGGCGCGGGTGCGCTTCACGTTCTAAGCGGTCGGTTCGCGTCGTAGAGGAAGGGGGGCATGGAGAAAGTCTCCATGCCCCCTTTTTTGATATAGTCATGCCCATGAAAATGCTCTTCACAACGGCAGTTGTGCTCTTGTCCGTCACTGCCGGAGGCTCCGCACTGGCGCAGCCGACGCGTCCCGCGCCGGCGGCCGCGCCCCTGTCGTTCAAGGTGCTCGCCGACCGCCTCACTTCGATGTTCCCCGCCGTGACCACCGACGTGGTGGAGGTGACAGGGCCACAGGTGACCCTGGCGGCGGGCCGCAGCGACGGGCTGCAGGTCGGCGTCGGGCTGACGCTCTTCCGCGAAGGGCGCGAGATCTACCATCCCACCACGAAGAAGCTCCTCGGACGTACGGAGGAGACGATCGGCCGGGTGTCGGTGGCCGAGGTCTTCGAGGGCTATTGCGTGACCACGGTCGTGGAGGGCACCGGGGCGCGCGTGGGCGACAAGGCCCGCGTGTCGGCCGGCAAGGCGCCTCTCACGATCGTCTCGATGACGAGTGGTCCCCGTGCGCCCATCATCGAAGCGGCGACCTACGAGCTGATCCAGGAGCTGGAGCGGACGGGACGGTTTCAGGTGATCCTGGGCGACTCGGTCGGCGTCTGGATGAACCAGGAGCGCATCGCCGCCCCTGACTTCGCGCGCGGCACCGGCGTGGCCGCCGCCGCGCAGCGATTCAACATCGCCAATCTGCTCGTGCTCCACTTCACCACCGTCGAGGCCAAGCCTTTCATGGACGCCCGGCTCTTCTCCGGAACGTTTGCGGCGCCGCTGGTCAGCAGCGCGCTGTTCGTGCCGGCCTCGGTGAAACCGAAAACGGACCAGGCGTACTCGGGCGGCCAGGGGCAGGGCAACGTGCGCGTCGAGCAACGGTCCCTGCTGGCGCGGCTGCTGTCCGGGAACTTCGAGCCCAACGCCTACTCCGCCTCGGCCTCCTCCATTCCTCTGCGGTCGCTGGCGACACTGCCCTTCACGGTCGTCTCGATGGACATCGCGGTCTCGCCGTCGGACAAGATGCCGCGCATCGTCGTGACCGAGGGGCAGCGCGTCTTCCTCTATCGGCTGAACCACCTCACGCTGGAGCCGGAGTGGACCTACGATCGCCGCTCGGTGGGCAACATTCTGAGTGTGCAGTTCGCCGACCTCGACGCTGACGGGGTGCTGGAGGTGGTGGTGAACCGGCAGGACTACAAGGCCGGCATGCTGTCGTACATCCTCACCACAGAAGCGGGCCGCCCCTCGATGATCGTGAACGATCTGCCGATGATCCTGCTCGCCGTGGACGAAAACGGCGACGGCGTCAACCGCACGCTCTTCACGCAGAAATACAGCGAGCAGACCTTTTTCACCAAGGGCGCGGTCACGCGGTACGTCCTCAAGGGCAAGGACGTGGTGGCGGCGGGCACCGTGCAGGTGGATTACGACTTCCGGGTCACCGGCGCCGCCTTCTCGAGCATCGGCGGCAAGGACATGCGTGTCCTTGCCTTCGTGGACGACAGCCAGCGCCTCAAGCTCGTGGCGGGCGGCCAGGAGGTCTGGCGCTCCAACACCGTCGTCGGCGGTGGCATGGCCCAGGCGCACCTGCAGATTCCGATGCTCATGACGCTCGTCGACAAGTATTTCAAGATGGAGCCGAACCCGCTGCCGGTCGACCTCGACGGCGACGGCACCCAGGAGATCGTGGTGCCGATCAACGGGGACGACGCAGGCCGCATGGCGGTCGTGTTCAAGGGGCCCGTCGGCTATCGCGTGCAGGTGGTGTCGTCGGGGTTCGAAGGCATGGTGACCGGTCTCGGCGCCGTCCCCGGCGACGGTAATCCCTCGCTCATCGCGGCCGTGGTGAAGCGGACGGGCGTCTTCTTCAAATCAGGCGGCGACACGCAGCTGATCATGACGGTCCCCGAGTAGCATCGTCACCCCTCTCCCCTCGCTCGTCGACTCCATGCGGCTGTGATCCATCCGTATCGCGCCTTCGCCCCGCGCGTGCACGCCACCGCCTTCATCGCCGACTCCGCCCACGTCATCGGCGACGTGGAGCTGGAGGAGGATGCGAGCGTGTGGTTCTGCTCCGTGCTGCGCGCCGACGTCAACATCATCCGTATCGGCCGCGGCACGAACATCCAGGATGGAACCGTCATGCACGTGAACCGTGATGGGCAGCCCACGATTCTCGGTGATTTCGTGACGGTGGGCCACGCCGCCCGGCTTCACGGCTGCCGGATCGCCGACCACTGCCTGATCGGTATCGGCGCCATCGTCCTCGATGGGGCGGAGGTGGGGGAGGAGTCCCTCGTGGCGGCGGGCTCGCTGGTGGCGCCGGGAACCAGGATTCCGCCCCGCAGCTTCGTGATCGGCACACCCGCCAGGGTGCGCCGCCCCGTGAACGGCACGGACCTCGACCTCATCCGCCGCTCGGCGCGCAACTACATCGAGCTGAAGAACGACTACCGCAGTGGAGGTGACGCCCGGTGAGCATCAAGGCCGTCCGGGGCGTGCACGACATCCTGCCTGCCGAGGTCGCGGTATGGCAGCACGTGGAGTCGACGGCCCGCCGCCTCTTCGAGGCCTACGGCTATCGGGAGATCCGGCTGCCGATCTTCGAGCGCACGGAGCTCTTCGCGCGCGGCATCGGTGAGGTCACCGACATCGTGCAGAAGGAGATGTACACCTTCGAGGACCGCGGGGGCGATTCGCTCACCCTGCGGCCGGAGGCGACCGCCTCCAAGCTGCGCGCGTACATCGAGCACGGCTTCCACGTGCAGCCGAAGCCCGTGAAGCTGTACACGATGGGCCCGATGTTCCGGTACGAGCGGCCCCAGGCGGGGCGGTATCGGCAGTTCCACCAGCTGAACGTCGAGGCGCTGGGGGAGCAACACCCGGCCCTCGACGCCGAGGTCATGGCGATGCTCGTGGAGCTCTTCCGCGCGCTCGGCCTCGCCGACGGCCTTCAGCTCGAGATCAACTCGCTGGGGGACGGCGTCTGCCGGCCGCAGTACCGGGAGCGCCTCGTCGCCTACCTGCGCGCGCACGCCGCCGCGCTGTGCGCAGAATGTCGCGATCGCACCGAACGCAATCCGCTGCGCGTGCTCGACTGCAAGAAGCCCGGCTGCCGGCCCGTCCTCGACGGGGCTCCCGCGCTCGCCGACTCGCTGTGCCCGCCCTGCGCCGACCACTTCGCCCGCGTGCGCGCCTACCTCGACGCCTGCGCACTCGCCTACGTGGTGACGCCGCGACTGGTGCGGGGCTTCGACTATTACGTGCGCACCACCTTCGAGCTGACGACCACGAGGCTCGGCGCGCAGAACGCCGTGGCGGGCGGCGGCCGCTACGACGGGCTCGTGGAGCAGCTCGGGGGGCCGCCGGAGCCCGGCATCGGCTTCGCGATCGGCGTCGAGCGTCTGGTGATGCTGCTCGGCAACACCGTACCGCCCGCCCGGCCGGTGGCGCTCCTGATTCCCCTCGGGGAGGCCGCGCTGCGACGGCTGCTGCCCGTCGCGCAGTCGGCACGCGCGCTCGGCGTGGGCGTCGAGCTTGGCTACGGCACGCGCAAGCTCCGCGCCGAGCTCGAACGCGCGCACAAGCTGGGCGTCGCGTACGCCGCCATCGTCGGCGATGACGAGCTCGCCCGCGACGAGGCGGTCCTGCGCGAGATGCACGCGGGCACCCAGACGCCGGTGGCGCTGGCCGCGTTGCCCGGCCTCCTTCTGGAGCTCTCGCGGGCGGTGGTAGACTGGGGACAGGACGCCACACGTTGAGCGAAGCCACGACCGTCACACGCCGGCTCTCCCTTGCCCCTGATGTCGACCTCGTGCAGCTCCTGGGACGCAACGACGATCACCTGCGCACGCTGGAATCCGAGTTCGACGTTCGCATCGTCGCCCGGGGACACGACGTCATGCTGAAGGGGGACGAGCGCCAGGTGCACAAGGCGGAGCGCGCCCTCACGCAGCTTGCCGATCTCGTGCGGACGGGCGCTCCCGTCCGGGCGATGGAGGTGCGCGCGGCCGTGCGCATGCTGTCCGAGGACGACGGCGCCGACGTCAAGGCGGTGTTCGCCGACTCCATCTCCGTGCCCGGCCGTAAGAAGTGGATTTCGCCCAAGACCGTGGGGCAGAAGCGGTACATCGACGCCATCCGGCGCAACGACATGGTGTTTGGCATCGGCCCCGCGGGGACGGGCAAGTCGTTCCTGGCGGTGGCGATGGCGGTGAACGCGCTCATGAAGCGCGAGGTGGCGCGGATCGTCCTCACACGGCCCGCGGTGGAGGCCGGGGAGCGTCTCGGCTTCCTGCCCGGCGACCTGTACGAGAAGGTGCATCCGTACCTGCGCCCGCTCTACGACGCGCTCTACGACATGATCGATTCCGAAAAGGTGGCCGCGCTCCTCGACAAGGGCGCCATCGAGATCGCGCCCCTTGCGTACATGCGTGGGCGCACGCTGAACGACGCCTTCATCATCCTCGACGAGGCGCAGAACAGCACCACCGAGCAGATGAAGATGTTCCTCACGCGTCTGGGGTTCAACTCGAAGATGGTCATCACGGGGGACGTCACCCAGGTCGACCTGCCGTCGTCGCGGGGCTCGGGACTCATCGAAGTGCAGGCGATCTTGAAAGGCGTGCAGGGTATCCAGTTCGTCTATTTCGACGAGCAGGATGTCGTGCGCCACCAGCTCGTCTCCGCCATCATTCGCGCCTACGGCAGTCACGATGCCCGGGGCGCCGCCGCCCGCCGTGGAGACGACCCCCCCATCGAATCGCCCTGATGCCCGCCGTCATCGACAACCGCCAGCGACGCGTGGTTCTCTCCACCGCGCGCCTGTCGCGGGCGGTCCAGCGGGCGCTGGAGGCCGTCGGGCGTCCCGCCGGTGAGGTCGACCTTGCCCTCGTCGGCGACGACGAGATTCGAACGATGAACGGCGCCTTCCGCGGCATCCATCGTCGGACGGACGTGCTCGCCTTCCCTCTCGAAGCCCCGGACGTCCCCGGCCAGCTCCTGGGGCAGATCGTGATTTCTGTCGACACGGCGTCGCGTCAGGCGCGGCGCGTGGGCGTGCCCCTCGCCGCGGAACTCGATCTCCTCGCCACGCACGGCGTGCTCCACCTCATCGGATACGATGACCGCGATCCGGTGGAAGCGGACATGATGCACCGTCGCGAGCGCGATATCCTCGGCGCTGCCGCGCCCGGCCGCTTGTGGCAGGGGTTGCTGCGGTGATGCGCTCAGGATTCGTGGCGCTCATTGGCCGGCCCAATGCGGGCAAGTCCACGCTGTTGAACCGGCTCGTAGGAGAGAAGCTGTCCATCGTGTCGCCGCGCCCGCAGACCACTCGCAACCGCGTGACGGGGATCAGGAATGGCCCGGGCGCGCAGGTGATCTTCATCGATACGCCGGGCCTGCATGAGGCGCGGGGCAAGCTGGCGGAGTTCATGCTCAAGACCGCCCGGCGTGCCGTCGAGGAGGTCGATCTCGTGTGCCTGCTCGTGGACGCCTCCGCGCGGGACGACGCGCCCGACGCCGTCGTCCTCGCGCCGCTCGCGGGCTTCCGCGGCCCCGTCTTCTGCCTGCTCAACAAGGCCGACCGCGTGCGGCCAAAGACGAAGATGCTGCCGCTCCTCGAGCGCTGGCGCGCCGCACATCCGTTCGCCGAGCTCATGCCCATCTCGGCCACGGACGGCACCAATTGCGATGCGCTGCTCGATCTCATCGTGGCGCTCATGCCGGAGCACCCGGCCTTTTTCCCGGAGGATGCCACCAGCGATCAGCCGGAGACGTTCTACGTGGCCGAGGTGGTCCGCGAGAAGATCTTCCACCTCACCCACCAGGAAGTGCCGTATGCGGCCGCGGTGCGCGTGGAGGAGCTGACGGAGCGCGCGCGGCCACCCCGGCTGGATATCCGCGCCACCATTTTCGTGGAGCACGACTCGCAGAAGGGCATCCTCATCGGCAAGGGGGGCGCCATGCTCAAGCGCATCGGCACCGATGCCCGCCGCGAGCTCGAGAGCTTCTTCGGTATCCAGGTCTTTCTCGGCCTCACCGTGCAGGTGCGGCGTAACTGGCGCCGGGATGACCGTGCCCTGCGCGAGTTCGGATTCCTGCTCACCTCCTGACATGGCGCTCGCGAGGACGGCGGCCGTCGTGATCGGCAGCTTCCCGCTGGGGGAGAGCGATCGGGTGGTCACGTTCTACTCGCGCGAGCTGGGCAAGGTGCGCGGCGTGGCAAAGGCCGCGCGGCGGATGAAATCGCGCTTCAGCGGGGCCCTCGAGCTGTTCACGCAGGGCGAGCTCGTGCTCTTCGACACCGGCCGCAGCGATCTCGTGCGCATCGATCACTTCGACGTCGGCCATCCCTTCCAGCGGGTCCGTGGCGACCTCGAGCGTCTTGGGCAGGCCTCCTGGATGGTGGAGTGCGTCACGCGGCTCACGGCGGATCGTGATCGCCACCCGGCGCTCTACGGCCTGCTCGTGCGAAGCCTCCGCGCCATGGAGGACTCCTCCATGCCCGCCTGGATTGCGATCTGCTTCGCCGCCCGGTGCCTCGACGCCCTCGGCCACCGGCCGAGGCTCGACCGCTGCACCGAATGCGCGAAGCCGTATCCCTTTCCGGCCGCCCGGCTCGACGAAGGCGGAATCGTCTGCGAGGGCTGTGCGGCGCACGGTGGGGGGACGCCCATCTCGGTGGCGGCGGCGATGGCGTTGCACCGCGTGCGCTCGGTGCGCTGGGACGAGGCGATCAGCGGCGGCGGGCAGGCTCACGGCGAGCTGCGTGCCGTCCTCGAAGCTCACATGTCGCGATTGATCGGCTTCCCGACGAGGACGACCAAGTTCCTGCGCGAGATCGGCCGGCTGACGCGCGTGCCCGCCGAGCGCCCATGAGCCGGGCGGCGCCGCCGGACCCGGAGTAAGGTGGGCGTATGACCATGGATCTCATCGTGTCCCTGTGCAAGCGCCGCGGCTTCATCTTCCAGTCGAGCGAGATCTACGGAGGCACGGGCTCCTGCTGGGATTACGGCCCCCTCGGCGTGGAGCTGAAGAACAACATCAAGCGGGCGTGGTGGCGCGACAACGTCCGCCTCCGTGCGGACATGGTCGGCCTCGACGCCTCCATCCTCATGCACCCCGCCGTATGGAAGGCGAGCGGCCACATCGATCACTTCACCGATCCCATGGTCGACTGCCGCGAGTGCAAGCGGCGGTTCCGCGCGGACAAGGTCGACGAGATGCCGTGGACCCACTATTGCCCGGCCACGAAGGGCAACAAGTTCGAGATCCCCGCCGCGGAGCCGTGCCGCCATTGCCAGGCGCGGCGCACACTCTGTCCCGAGTGCGGGCGCGGCGAGCTCACGGCCCCGCGGCAGTTCAACCTCATGTTCCGGACGTTCATGGGCGCGGTGGAGGAGGAGGCGTCCGTCACCTATCTGCGGCCGGAGACGGCGCAGGGCATCTTCGTGAATTTCGACAACGTGCTTCAATCCATGCGACTGAAGCTGCCCTTCGGCATCGCCCAGATCGGCAAAGCCTTCCGCAACGAGATCACGCCGGGTAACTTCATCTTTCGCACCCGTGAGTTCGAGCAGATGGAGATCGAATACTTCGTGAACCCCAACGACACCATCGACGGCCGTCCCGCGGACGAGGTGATGCACGATCGATGGATCCAGGACCGGCTCGCCTGGTACACGCGCTATGGCATGCGGCCGGAGAACCTCCGGCTCCGCGAGCACGACAAGGACGAGCTCGCGCACTACGCCAAGCGCACCGCCGACATCGAGTACCACTTTCCCATCGGCTGGAGCGAGCTGGAGGGCATTGCCAACCGCACCGACTTCGACCTCAAGCAGCACTCGCAAGCGAGCGGCAAGGCGCTGACGTATTTCGACGACGAGCGGAAGGCGCATGTGATCCCCTTCGTCATCGAGCCCTCGGCCGGCGCCGACCGCAGCGTGCTGGCCTTTCTGGTGGATGCGTACCGGGAGGAAGAGGTGCGAGGCGAAAAGCGCGTCGTGCTCCGTCTGCATCGCGAGCTGGCCCCGGTGAAGGTGGCGGTCCTGCCCCTTCTCAAGAAGCGCGCCGACATCGTCGGCCGCGCCCACGAGATCCGTGCTCGGCTCGCCCAGGACTGGGTGACCGTCTACGACGATACGGCCGCCATCGGGCGCCTGTACCGCCGTCAGGACGAGGTCGGCACGCCCTACTGCGTGACCGTCGACGTGAGGACGGTGGGCGATACGGACAAGGGAGAAGCCGCAGACGGGCGCGTGACCATCCGGGAGCGCGATTCCATGGAGCAGATCCGGGTGCCGGTGGCCGATCTGCCGCGGGTGTTCCAGCAGCTGCTCGGCGACGTCTCGTGGGCGCAGGTAGCGGCCGCGTACCCACCCGCGGCAGGCGTGAGTCAGGGAGCCTCGACAGGCCGCCCTTGACCTCTTCCAGGCGCGCCGGAGACGACCTCCCGCGGCAGAGCGGGAGGCGAGCCGGGAACGTCGGGAGCAGCCTGGGGCGGCGGGGGGCCAGGCGGCAGCGCGGGTGAGGGCACGCCGTCCCCTGGCGGCGGCATGAGGGGAGACGGGGCGAGCCGCGCTCCGCACGCGAGGGGCTCGGTGCCCTTGACGAACGCCATGGGTACCACGCGCACACACTCGTCCGACGGGTCGAGGTCGACCGGCACGATGACGATGCCCTCCGGGACGGGGAAGTCTTCCCGGGGGCTGTTCGCCAGCACCTTGCCCATGTAGGAAATCCAGATCGGCACCGCGACGCGCGAGCCCGTCTCGTCCTTGCCCAGGCTGCGCGGCCGATCGTAGCCCACCCAGACGCCGGTGGCCAGCCTCGGCGTGAAGCCGATGAACCACGCGTTGGAGTAATCGTTGGTGGTGCCTGTCTTCGCCGCAATGGGCCGCCCGAGCACTTTGGCGGCCTGTCCCGTCCCGCGTTCCACCACGCCGCGCAGCATGTGGGTGATGACGTACGCGGTTTCGGGCGAGACCGCTTCCTTCGGCTCCGGCACGTGCTCCTCCAGCAGTTTTCCGTGCGCGTCCGTGATGTAGCGCACCGCGGTGGGCGGCAGCCACGCTCCCTGGTTTGCGAGGGCGCCGTACGATGACGTGATCTCGAGCAGGTTGAGGTCCGAGGTGCCGAGGGCGAGACTGAGGTTGGCATCGAGCGGGCTCGTGATCCCGAAGCGCCGGGCCACCTGGATCGTCTTGCTGAGCCCGACGCGCTCCTGGACCTTCACGGTGACCACGTTGACGGATTCCTCGAGCGCCTGCTGCAGCGTGGTGGGACCTCGGAATTTCAGATCGTAGTTGTCGGGTTTCCACGCCTGCCCGTTCGGGCCCACCGCGTACGACACGGGCGCATCGTCCACGCGCGTGGCGGGCGTGAGGCCGGCTTCGAGCGCGGCCACGTACACAAACGGTTTGAACGCGGAGCCGGGTTGCCGTCTCGCTTGCACGGCCCGGTTGAACTCGCTTCGAAAGAAGTCGTAACCGCCCACCATGGCACGGACGTACCCGGTCTGCGGCTCGATCGTGACCACCGCACCCTCGGGGTGTTCGCCCTTGCGGGTTTTCGTCCTGCCTTCGAGGGCCCTGAGCCCGTCACGCAGCGCCTGCTCCGCCTGGAGCTGCATCGACGGACTGAGCGTGGTGTAGACGTTGAGGCCGCCCTTGAACACCATGTCGGCGCCGTACTTCGCCTCCAAGCTGCGCTGCACGTACTCGAGGAAGTACTGACCGCTCGTACGCCGTCGCTCGGGGGGTATGAGGCCGAGGTCGGATTTTGCGAGCTTCTTGCCCTCGGAATCCTCGAGCACGCCGTAGTCGACCATCCGGCGTAACACGACCTCACGACGGCGTCTGGCCAGGTCCGCGTGCTCGAAGGGCGAGTACGCCGAGGGTGCGCGGGGCAGGCCCGCCAGCAGCGCCGCCTCGCGCACGGTCACCTCGGACACGGACTTGCCGAAGTATGTCCGTGACGCCGCTTCGACGCCGTACGCGCCGTTGCCGAAGTAGATTTGGTTGAGATACATCTCGAGGATCCGGTCCTTCGAGTACCGGCGCTCCAGCTCGAGGGCGAGCACCGCCTCCTTGAGCTTTCGTTCCACGCTCTTGTCGGGCGTGAGGAACAGGAGCTTGGTCAGTTGCTGCGTGATCGTGCTGCCGCCTTCGACGATACGCCCACTCTTGTAGTTGGCGTACGAAGCGCGTGCGATGCCGATGGGATCGATGCCCCAGTGGTAGTAGAAGCGCCGGTCTTCCGTCGCCAGCACCGCGTCCCGCAGCGTCTGCGGAATGTGCGCAAGCGGCACGAAGATGCGTCGCTCCACATGCAGCTCTGTCAGCAGCTCGTCATTGTCGTCGTAGACCTTGGTGCCCTGCAGCGGCTGCAGGCTCTCCAGCGCGCTCACGGACGGCAGACTGCGCGGCAGGATGGTGAACGCCCACAGAGCCGCCACCCCGACGCCGGACATGGCGAGGACGGTCACGACGCCGACGATGAGCAGCAGCCTGCGCAGCCACGGCCGACTGCCGAACGAGGGGAGCCACCGGTGCCGGGCTCGGGCCGGCGGGTCTTTCTCAAGCGCCATTCGCAGGTATTATACGCTGCGGCGGCCTCGCCCTCCGCACGCTCCGTGCGCGCATGCGATAATGCTGCCGCCCGCCGAGGCACCCATGCATTCCACCTTCTTGACCGAGCTTCACTGGCGCGGCCTCATCGCGGACGTCACGACGCCCGACGAGCTCGATGCGCATCTGGCGCGGCCCGATACGGACCGGCGGACGGTCTACGTCGGCTTCGATCCCACCGCGGATAGCCTTCATGTCGGCAGCCTGGTGCCGCTCCTCGCGCTGCGACGGGTGCAGCTGGCCGGCCACCGGCCCCTCGTCCTCGTTGGCGGCGGCACCGGCCTCATCGGCGACCCCAGCGGCAGGGCCGGCGAGCGCTTCTTGAACCCCAAAGAGCAGGTCGCGCAGTGGGCGGAGCGCCTCAAGCGTCAGGTACAGCGCTTCCTGGACTTCGAGGCCGGGCCCTGCGCGGCCGTCCTCGAGGACAACTATCGCTGGCTCGGCCGGCTCGATGTGATCTCATTCCTGCGCGACGTGGGCAAGCACTTCCCCGTGGGCGCCATGCTCGCGCGGGAGTCCGTGCGCTCCCGCATGGGTCGCGGCGACGCCGGCATCTCCTATACGGAGTTCAGCTATCAGGTGCTCCAGGCGTACGATTTCATGGCTCTGCTGCAGAGCCATGACTGTACCGTGCAGCTCGGCGGCAGCGACCAATGGGGCAACATCACCGCCGGCACGGACCTCATCCGGCGCGTCCATGCTCGGGACGCGTATGGGCTCACGCTGCCGTTGATCACGAAGACGGACGGCACGAAGTTTGGCAAGACCGAGACGGGCACGGTGTGGCTCGATGCGGACAGGACGTCCGCATACGAGATGTACCAGTTCTGGCTGAACACTGCCGACGCGGACGTCGTCCGTTTCCTCAAGTTCTTCACGTTTCTGGATGCCGAACGCATCGAAGGCCTGGCACACGCTACGGGTACGGCGCCCGAGAAGCGCGAGGCGCAGCGCGTGCTCGCCCGCGAGGTCACTCGCCTTGTCCACGGCGCCGATGCGCTCGCCGAAGCGGAGGCGATCTCCGCGGCGCTCTTCCGTGGCGACGTCGCGACGCTGAACGAGGCGCAGCTGGAGCAGGCATTTCGGGGGGTCCCCACCACCGCGCTGCCCGGCGCCGATACTGACTCCATCGCGCTCACCGACCTCCTCGTGAAGGTGGGGCTTGCGGACTCCAAGCGGAACGCGCGCGAGCTGCTTGTCGGCGGCGCCATCCATCTCAATGGCCGGCGCGTGAGCGAGCCGCAGGCTTCCGTGTCCCGAGGCTCAGCGCTCTTTGGCCGCTATCTGGTGCTCCGTAAAGGGCGGAGGAGCTATCATGTGGTGACAGTGGCCGGGCGCGACAAAAAAAGCCGGGACACTTGACACTGCCAGGTTCGGTCCGTATATTCAGTCTTTGCCCGGACACAATTCGGGCAACGGTTTAGGAATAAGACCCGGTCACTTCCAAGCTGACCGTAGTGCTCTTTGAAAGTCGCATATGCTACTGGCTCACCGAAAAGGTGTGAGCACCATCCGTTCTATTCGAGTGCCTTGCGCTCGGGCCGAGTAACTGCAGTAGCTAGCAGTAACAACGTTCGAGCTTAGAGGACTAGGGTCATCGCTTTATATGGCGAGTTTGATCCTGGCTCAGAGCGAACGCTGGCGGCGTACTTAACACATGCAAGTCGAACGGGGATCGCCGGGTTAGCAATAATTCGGCGGTTCTAGTGGCGTACGGGTGAGTAACACGTGGGCAACTTGCCCTAGAGACCGGGATACCCTCTCGAAAGGGAGGCTAATACTGGATACGTTCTTCGGGTCGCAAGATCTGGAGAGGAAAGGTGGCGCAAGCTACCGCTCTTGGAGAGGCTCGCGGCCTATCAGCTAGTTGGTGAGGTAACGGCTCACCAAGGCTATGACGGGTAGCTGGTCTGAGAGGACGACCAGCCACACGGGAACTGAGACACGGTCCCGACTCCTACGGGAGGCAGCAGTGGGGAATTTTCCGCAATGGGCGAAAGCCTG
>JBBDXO010000138.1:0-3989 GCA_040902295.1 Candidatus Rokuibacteriota bacterium
ATCCCGCCCGTACGCTCGGCAGCGCCCCGGCGTAGCCGTGGCGCTCCTCGATCCCCCCCGTACGCTCGGCAGCGCCCCGGCGTAGCCGTGGCGCTCCTCGATGGGGTCAGGCTTTGACTTCGGGTACGCGTCGGTCGTCGCGGCTGCCACCCGCCAGGGCGCTGATCGAGCAGGCCCGGGGCCGTGACTGGCGGCCGGCTCGGCGGCGGCGGGTGAGTAAGCGGGCGAAATGCTTGACACAATGGAAGCGGCGCGTTACAACGTGGCGGTCTGACCAGTTCAGTTCACTAATCTCGGGAGGCCTTGATGCCGTACATAATCGCTGAGCCGTGCATCAGTGTGAAGGACAAGGCGTGTGTCGAGGTGTGCCCGGTTGATTGCATCTACGAGGGCGACACCCAGCTGTTCATTCATCCGGACGAGTGCATCGACTGTGGCGCGTGCGAGCCGGTGTGCCCGGTGAAGGCGATCTTCGCCGAGGATGAGACGCCCGACCAGTGGAAGAGCTTCATCGAGCTCAACAAGCAGTTCTTCAAGGATCACCCGGGCGTCACGCCCGCCACCAAGTCGTAATCGGCGCCGGTCTCCCGATCCCGGAGGGCTCTTCGCGTGAAGGGCCCTCTTCTGTGTGCCCCGCCTGCAGGGCAGCGCGCCGTGCCGGCAGGGCAGTGCCGTTGATGTTGCCACCGTATTTGGCCGCATCCGAGGACCACGCGCGTATGGCATACGGGTTGCCTCGTGCCGTTGCTCATGAATGCCATTCCGAACCTCTCCTCGAGCTTGACTGCAGTGGCGCCGGCCACCGAGCGCGCGCTCGGCTATCACGGCGCCGTGTGCGACTTCAAGCGGCGCCTCATCGAGGCGACCCTCCACCAGGTCCGCGGCAACCGCACCCACGCGGCCCGCGCGCTCGGCCTGCAGCGGACCTACCTGCTGCGGCTCATGCGAGAGCTCAGGGTGGCGGCGCCGCCGCCGCCGCCGCGCGGTCGCGCGCCCGCCGCTCGCTGACGCCCGTCACGGTTGACGTTTGCCATGCGTCCCGGCAAGCTTGGCCGCGGCCATGGTGAACGTGTTCGTGGCGGGCGCGGGCATGACGCGCATCGGACGTCGCAGCGAGCGGCTTCAGGATTTGATGGCGGACGCCGCGCACGCCGCCCTCGTCGCGGCGGGCCTCGAGACGCCCGACGCCATCGTGGTGGCCACGATGAATCCCGAGGAATTCCTCGGCGACGGCAACTTCGCCTCCCACGTGGCCACCCATTTGGGCTTCGCGGACGTGCCCACGCTGCGCGTGGAGACCGCCACCTCGTCGGGGGCGGCCGCGCTCTACGCGGGATTCGCGCAGGTGGCGGCGGGGCTCAAGAGCTCCGTGCTCGTGGTGGGGGGTGAGAAGATGACCCACCTGTCCACCCCGAGGGTCTCGGAGATCATCGGCCGCTCCATCGATCCCTACGAGCGCAGGTACGGCGCCACCATGCCCGCCCTCGCCGGCCTCATCACGCGGGCCCTCATGGCGCGCAAGGGGGTGGGCGCGCGGGAGATCGCGCAGGTGGCGGTGAAGAATCACGCCAATGCCCTGCGCAACCCGTACGCGCATTTCCAGCAGGCGATCACCGTGGAGGAGGTGCTCGAGAGCCGGATGGTCGCCGATCCGCTGCGGCTGCTCCACTGCTGTCCGATCTCCGACGGCGCCGCCGCCGTCGTGCTCACCTCCGCGCGCGCGCCCGTGCGCGTGGCCGGCGTGGGGCAGGGGACGGACACGCTCGCCGTGCGGCATCGCGCCGTGCTCACCAGCTTTCGGGCCACGCGCGTGGCCGCGCAGGCGGCGTTTGCCATGGCCGGCTTCGGCGCCGCCCGCGTGGATTTCGCCGAGATCCACGACGCCTTCGCGCCCTTCGAGCTCATCTCGCTGGAAGACATCGGCCTCGTCCCGTCGGGCAAGGCCGGCCGCGCCACGCTCGACGGCGAGACGGCCCTCGACGGCCGGCTGCCCGTGAACCCGTCGGGCGGGCTCAAAGGGCGCGGCCACCCGCTGGCGGCCACCGGTCTGGCGCAGATCGTGGAGTGCGTATGGCAGCTCACCGGGCGCGCGGGCGACCGCCAGGTGCCGGGCCGCCGCGTCGGGCTCGCGCATTCCATCGGCGGCCTGGCGACGAACAACTGGGTGACGATCCTGGAAGCGGCATGATCGAGCCCATCGCGGCCTCCCGCTGTCCACGCTGCGCGGTCGTGATCACGCCCCCGGCCATGTATTGCCCCTGGCATCCGGTGGCCATGACGCCGACGGTGGTCGCGGGCGCCGGCGAGATCGTGTCGTTCACCACGCTGCACTCGCCGCCGGAAGGGTTCCGCTCGCCGCTGCACATCGCCATCGTGCGCCTGGCGGGTGGCGCGCATGCCGTGTGCCACGGCGCGGAGACACGCGGGCTCAAGATCGGCTCCACCGTGGCCATCGAGGCCATCGACGACGTGTACTATTTCTCCCACCTGGGGGCGATGGACCGTGCGCGGCTCTTCTGGCGCCGCACCGGACACGCGGGCGAGCGCGTCAATGCGATCACCCGCAGCCTCGCCAAGCGGGTGTGGAAGGGGAGAGACCGTGCCGCGAGCTGACAAGCCCCTGGCGGGTGTGCGTGTCCTGGACCTCACCCGTGTCCTCGCGGGGCCGTTCTGCTCGATGATGCTCGGCGACATGGGCGCCGAGGTCATCAAGGTGGAAGAGCCGGGCAAGGGCGACGACACGCGAAGCTGGCCGCCGTTCGCGGGCGGGGAGTCGACCTACTTCCTCTCGGTGAACCGCAACAAGAAGAGCCTCACGCTCAATCTGAAGACGCCCGAGGCGCGTACCCTGTTCAAGCGCCTCGTGAGGAAAAGCGACGTCGTGCTGGAGAACTTCCGCACGGGCACCATGGACAAGCTCGGGCTCGGCTATCCCGCGCTGAGCAAGCTCAATCCACGGCTGATCTATGCCGCCATCTCCGGGTTCGGCGAGTCCGGTCCGGAGTCCGCCCGCGCCGGCTACGACCTCGTCGTGCAGGCCGAGTCGGGAGTGATGGACATCACGGGCTTTGCCGACGGCCCCCCCGTGAAAGTGGGTAACTCCATTGCCGATCTCGTGGCCGGCATGGCCGCGGCCCACGGCATCACGCTGGCGCTGCTGTCCCGGGTGAAGACGCGGCGCGGACAGAAGGTGGAGATCGCCATGCTCGACGTCATGGCGTCGCTGCTCACGTACCAGGCGGGGATGTACTTCAACGCCGGGCGCACCCCCACGCGGCGCGGCAACGAGCATCCCTCCATCGTGCCCTACGAAGTGTTCCGCGCCGCCGACGGCTATCTCACGCTGGGCGTCGCGAACAACTCGCTGTGGGAGCGGTGCTGCACCGCGCTCGAGCGGCCACAGCTCGCGCGCGATCCGCTCTACGCCACGGAGTCCAAGCGCGTGGAGAACCGGGCCACGCTCGTGCCGCTGCTCAACGAGATCCTGGCGGGCAAGCCGGCGCAGACGTGGATGAAGCTCTTCGAAGCGGCCGGCGTCCCCGCCGGCCGCATTCGCACCGTGGCCGAGGTGTGCGAGAGCCCGCACCTGAAGGCACGGGGGATGGTGGTGAGCCTGCCCCATCCGAAGGCGGGCACCATCAAGGTGATGGGCGTGCCCATCCGGCTCCACACGACTCCGGGCAAGGCCGCGACGGCCGCCCCCCTGCTGGGGCAGCACACGGAGGCCATCCTGAAATCGGTCCTCGGTGTCACCCGCGCCGAGGTGACGAAGCTCCGCACGGCGGGCGCCGTCTAGCCTGGATTGCTCAGTAAATCCCGGGCGACGAGCCCGCGATTTACATGATGCGTAGGTGCGCCGCGGGTGCATGACCGATTATTCGTGAGGCGCGGGCGGGCGGGTGTCGGGGTGCGGAGACCCGTTTCCCTCGCACCAGAATCGGACGAGGCGTGTCGATGGAGCCCAGCCGCCCTCGGCGCGGGCGGCCACC
>JBBDXO010000139.1:0-3982 GCA_040902295.1 Candidatus Rokuibacteriota bacterium
GGGACGCTCGGACGCGTCGGCCGGACGCCCGGGGACGCTCGGACGCGTCGGCCGGGCGCCCGGGGGGAAATGGGGGGGCCGTCCAGCCCCCCCATTCTCCAACAGGCTGCGGCACCCCCGTGCTTCTACGGTCGACCGGCAACCACCGCCCGCCGCACCGCCGCCACGATCTCCTCGTCCGAGCCCGCCAGATCCGTGGGCGCCGGCAGCGCGGGGGGATCGTTCTTGATGCCGGCGCCGGTGAGGACGAGCATGATGCGCGCGTCCGGCGTGACCTCACCGCGCTCCTTCATGCCGATGAGGGCGGCCACGAGCGCGGCCGACTCCGGGGCCGTCCACACGCCTTCCAGGCGCGCGAACACCCGTTGCGCCTCCGCGATCTGCGCTTCGCTCACCGCGAGGGCATCGCCGCCGGTGTCGCGCAGGATCTTCAGCATCTGGCGACCCGCGAAGGGCGAGGGCACGCGCAGCCCCGCCGCGTGCGTGGTCGGGTTCTCCCACGCCGTCGTGGTGTCGGCGCCCTCGCGCCACGCCTTCACCATGGGCGCGCACCCTTCGGCCTGCACGCTGACGATCCGCGGCAGCGCGCCGGACAGCCAGCCCATCGCGCGCAATTCCTCGTAGCCCTTCGGGATCCCGACGAGGCCCGTGCCGCCGCCCGTCGGGTAGAGCAGCACGTCCGGCATGGACCAGCCGAGCTGCTCGGCCAGCTCGAGGCCCATCGTCTTCTTGCCCTCCAGCCGGTACGGCTCCTTGAGCGTGGAGAGATCGAACCAGCCGATGTGCGGCGCCACCTTCCCCACGATCCGGCCCGCGGTGGCGATGGAGCCTTCGATCGTGAAGACGTGGGCGCCCGCGATCGAGGCCTCGGCCACGGCGGCCGGCGGCGTCCCGCGCGGCACGATGACCGCGCACGGCAGCCCGCAGCGCGCCGCGTAGACCGCCGCCGCGCCGCCGGCGTTGCCGGCGGAGGGCAGGATGAAGCCGCGCGCGCCCAGCGTGCGGGCGCGCGTGATGGCCATGCCGAGCCCGCGCGCCTTGAAGGAGCCCGTGGGGTTCTGGCCCTCGTCCTTGCCCCAGAGGTGGCGGAGGCCGAGATGCGCGGCCAGGCGCGGCAGCGCGAGCAGCGGCGTCGATCCCTCGCCGAGCGTCACGGGCTCCTCCCCGTCGTCGAGCGGCGTCAGCTCGCGGAACCGGTACATGGACGGCGGCCGCGAGCGCAGCGCGTCCTTCGTCACGCTCGCCTTCACGCGGTCGAGGTCGTAGCGCACGGCGAGCATCTGGCCGCACTTGTCGCAGACCTTGAGCACCTGCCGGGCGTCGTGCGCGTGTCCGCACACGGTGCACTCGACGTGGGTGACGAAGCTCATGAGCGATCTCCTTCGCGAGACGACGCGTGACCTCTGGCGTGGTGTGAAGTATAGCCCGTCGGGCGTATCCGAATGGCAGCGCTGACTCTGTGGCCTTCGGGTCGTAAGATGACCCCATGGATGGGCGCATGACGGACGCGGTTGCGCGCCGGCGTTTCACGATCTCCGACTACCACCGGATGGGCGAGGCCGGCATCCTCGGCTGCGACGAGCGGCTGGAGCTGATCGACGGCGCCCTCGTCGTGCGCGAACCCATCGGGTCGCGCCATGCGAGCACGGTGGCGCGCCTGAGCAGGCTCTGGACGTTTCGCCTCGGCGAAGGGGCTATCGTTTGGCCGCAGAACCCGATCGTGCTGCCGAACCATGACTCCGAGCTGCACCCGGACGTCACGATCCTTGCACCCCGCGTCGACCTCTATGCGGAGTCCCATCCGCTCCCGGCGGACGTGCTCCTCCTCATCGAAGTCGCCGACTCGAGCCTGCGCCTGGACCGCCGCGTGAAGCTGCCCCTGTACGCCCGCGCGGGGATCCGCGAGGCGTGGCTGTGCGATCTCACGACGGACCGGGTCGAGGTGCATCGCCAACCGGGCGCGGACGGATACGCCTCCGTGCGTGTGGCCGTACCCGGAGAGTCACTCGCCGCCGAGGCGTTCCCCGACCTCACGCTCACGGTCATGGACGTTCTGGGCTGATGACGGCGCACGGGGCGCGCCGGGTGCGCTTCACCGTCCAGCAATACGACCGGATGGGCGAAACCGGCATTCTCCCCGACGATCCGCGCATCGAGCTGCTCGACGGCCACGTCATCGCACGCGAGTTGCCCAGTCCACGCCACGCGGGCACCGTGGATCGCCTGAACCATCTCTGGGCGGCTCGCCTGGGCGAGCGGGTTCGTGAGCGTGCGGAACCCGGTGCAGTTTCCGAAGGAGGCTTCCGAGCTCCAGCCGGACGTCATGCTCCTGAAGCCACGTGCGGACTTCTATGCCGACGCCCACCCGCTCGCCGATGACGTGCTGCTGCTGATCGAGGTCGCCGACACGACCCTGCGGCTGGACCGCCGCGTGAAGATTCCCCTCTACGCCCGCGTCGGCATCCAGGAGACCTGGCTATGTGATCTCGTCACCGGCCGCGTCGAGACGTATCGGGACCCCACGGCGGGACGCTATCGATCGGTGCACACGCTGGCGCGCGGTGACACGCTCGCTCCCACCGCCCTCCCCGACGGTCAACGCACAAGGCGTGGCGATGGAGCCCAGTGATCCTCGGTCCGATTCGGCCACCATCCACGTGGTCCTCGCACCTCGACACCCGCCCCCCCGCGCCTCGTGAATGATCCGCGTTCAGGCGCTTCGCTCCGGGGCGGGGGCCGCGATGCGGTTGGCGAGGGTGCCGATCTTCTCCACCTCGGCTTCCATCCGGTCGCCCTTCTTGAGGAACTTGCCGAGGGCGGCGCCCACGCCTTCGGGCGTGCCGGTGGCGATGACGTCGCCGGGCAGCAGCGTGAAGCCCTGCGACAGCACCTCGATGCACTCGTCCACGGCGAAGATCATCTTGGACGTGTGGCTGGACTGCCGCGTCTCGCCGTTGATACGCATGGCGACGGCGAGGGTCTGGGGGTCGGGAATCTCGTCCGCGGTGACGAGCACGGGGCCCATCGGGCAGAAGGTGTCCAGCGACTTGCCCTTGAACCACTGGCCGTGCCGCTTCTGGAGATCCCGCGCGGTGACGTCGTTGATGATCGTGTAGCCGAAGACGTGCGTGAGCGCCTCCGCGCGGGCGATATCCCGGCCCGCGGTGCCGATGACGGCCGTCAGCTCGACCTCGTAGTCGAGCTCCTTCGTCACCGCGTGATGCGTCACCCTGGCGCCCGGGCCCACCACGCACTCGGGGGCCTTGGTGAAATACACGGGATGCGGCGGCGCCTCCGCCCCGCGCTCGGCGGCGTGCTCCTTGTAGTTGCGCCCCAGGCAGAACACGTTGCGGGCGGGGCGCGGAATGGGCGCCTCCAGGCGCGCCTTGTCGGCGGCCACGCCGAGCCGGCGCTCGAGGAGCCCGCTCACGCCGTCGCGCTTGAGCAGGGCCGTGCCGTGCTCGAGGGCGGCGCGGGCGGCGGCGTGGGCGTCCGCGCCGCCCTGGATGAGCGCCAGCATCGTCTTCGGAAACCCCCCGCGCCCGCGGCGCACGGCGCCCCGCTCGGTGGCGAGATCGACGGCGAGCGCGCCGAGATCGAGCACCGCGCCCTCGACGAGCGCGCCCACCTTCGCCTTCGACGACCCCTTGCGATACGTGACCAGCCGCATGGTGTCAGCGCTCCTTCAGCAGCACGACGAGCACGCGTGCCGGCTTCCTGGATTCGTTGAGGGACATGTGCACGGTGCCCTTCGAGGCATACTCGATCCCGCCCGCCCGCAGCACCGCCTTGCCCCTGCCCTTCGTGACCACCGTGAACTGCCCGTCGATGACGAACGCGAACTCGTCCGCCACCGCCGCATGCTCGTCCCCGCGAAACCCCGCCGGGAACACGTACTCGTACACGGCCACGCGGTCGTTGTCGAGCAGCAGCTTCTCCCCCACCCCATCCGTGCTCGCGGAGCGGGGCACCAGCAGCACGG
>JBBDXO010000140.1:0-3976 GCA_040902295.1 Candidatus Rokuibacteriota bacterium
CGTCGTGGGAGACGACTACCAGCGTCCGCCGCCGCCGCCGCCACCGCTGCGGCCGCCACCGCCGCCGCCGCCGAAGCCGCCACGCCCTCCGCCGCCACCGCCACCGCCGAAGCCGCCGCGACCGCCACCGCCGCCCCGGCCGCCGCCGCCGCCCGTACCCGGGGCCTTGGCTTTCTCGACCTGGATCGTGCGGCCATCGAGGCTGGTGCCGTTGAGCTTGCTCACGGCCTGCTCGGCCTCTTCGGGCGTCGCCATTTCGACGAAGCCGAAGCCGCGCGAGCGGCCGGTGTCGCGGTCCGTGACCACGCTGGCGGATTCGACGGCGCCGCAGGCCGCGAACACTTCACGCAGACGCTCGGTGGAGGTGGAGAAGGAGAGACCGCCGACGAAGAGTTTCACAGCCATGGGGAGGCTCCTTGTGGCCTTCCGTACCGTGTGCGCGACCCAGAACTCGGAAGGAGAGCGGGGACACGGTCTGATGCGGCGGTAGAGGCTCACGGTTGAACCGCCGGCCGATCAGACAAAACGGAGTATACACTTGGCGGAAAAGGCGCAAGGGCTATCTTTGCCGGGCCATGATCGAACACATCGTCGAGCACTTCACGTACGCCGGCATCTTCCTCGTGCTGTTCGTGGCCGGGCTGGGCGCGCCCATCCCCGAGGAGCTTCCCATCGCGGCGGCGGCCGCGCTCGCCAGCCAGGGCGTCGTGCGGTGGTGGATCGCGCTCCCCGTGTGCATCGTGGCGGTGGTGGCGGGCGACGTCGTCCTCTACTGGGTCGGCCATCACTGGGGCGAGCGTATCCTCGAATGGCGCCTCGTGCGCCGCATCCTCACCAGGGAGCGCGAGGCGAGGCTGCTCGACGGCTACCGGCGTCACGGCGTGAAGATCGTCTTCACGGCGCGCCACATCATGGGGCTGCGCGCGGCCGCCTTCCTCACCGCGGGCATCGCGAAGTACCCCTTCTGGAAGTTCCTCGCCGTCGACGGCGGCGCCGCCATCGTGAGCGTGCCCATCGGCTTCGGTCTCGCCCACGCGCTCACCGAGCAGCTGCTCCGCCTGGCGCGCGACGCGCGCCGGTGGGAGCACTGGCTCATGCTCCTCGGCCTGCTCGTGGTGGTGGGCCTGCTCGCGTACCTGGTGAATCGGCGGATGAAGAAGGACCGGCAGATCGCCGAGGTCCTCGCCGCCCGCCGCGCGGGCGGCCCGCCGCCCCCGCCCCCGGTGCTATAGTCGCGAGCGACACGCATGGCGACCGGCGACCGTAAACCGTGGCACGCGATCTTCCGGCTCCTCGAGCGCGACGAGCGCGTGTTCGCCGTGCTGCTCGCGGTGGCGATGACGGGCGGGCTCGCCACGCTGGGCCTCGTGCCGCTCGGCACCCGTGTTCGCATCGACCTGTACTCGCTCGTGCTGTGGTTCGCGCTGTACAAGGTCGGCGTCTTCGCGCTCATCACCGTCCATCCGCGCTCGACACGGTCGATCTTCGTCGGCGCCCTCGCCATCGATCTGGCGCTCGTCTTCGTCCTCCTCTACCTCACCGGCGGCGGCTACAGCCTCTTCTACCTCCTCTTCTTCCCGCTCGTGTCCGTCAACGCCTACTACTTCGGGCCGTACGTCGGGCTGGGCGCGACGCTGATTGCGGGCCTGCTCTACGCGGCGGCGGCGGCGCTGGCGCCGCCGTGGGTGGGATGGACGCCGGTGGTGATGCTGGTGGTGCTCTTCGGGCTGCCCGCGGTGACGGTGGGGCTGGTGGCCGACCGCGAGCGGCGGGCGCGCGGCGAGGTGGAGCGGCTGAACGCCGAGCTCACGGGCACGCTGAGCCGGCTGCAGGCGGCGCAGGCCGAGCTGCTGGTGGCCGAGCGCATGGCCACGGTGGGACGGCTGTCGCTCAAGGTCGCGCACGAGGTGCGTAATCCGATCGCGGCCATCGAGCTGAACGCCGAGATCCTCGAGGACATCGTCCGCGCGCGCACCGGCAGCGACATGGACGAGGCGGGCGGGCTCGTGGCGTCCATCCGCGACCAGGTCAACACGCTGGACGCGCTCACCGAGGAGTACCTCGCCTTCGCGCGCTTTCCGCGGCCGAACTTCGAGGAGGAATCGGTCACCCAGCTCGTGCGCGAGCTGGCCGACTTCGTGCGGCCGGTGGCGCTGCGGCAGGGGCTCGTCATCGAGGTGCATGCCGATGCCGACGTCCCCATGATGGAGATCGACCGCGGCCTGCTGCGCCAGGCCATCCACAACCTCGTGAAGAACGGCATGGAGGCGCTGTCGCGGGGCGGGTCGCTCACGATCGAGAGCCGCGCCAGCGGCGACAGCGTCGAGATCCGCGTGTCGGACTCGGGGCCCGGCATCAACGCCGAGGTGGCGGGCCGGCTCTTCGAGCCGTTCTTCACGACGAAGCCCCAGGGCACGGGGCTCGGCCTGTCCATCGCCCGGCAGATCATCGAGGAGCACGGCGGCGAGCTCGGCTGGGGCAACGCGCCGGGGGGCGGCGCCGTGTTCACCGTCCGGCTGCCCGTGACGAGGCCCATCCGTGTCTGAGAGCGCCCGCCTGCTCGTCGCCGACGATGATCCGGGCCTGCGCGAGAGCCTCGAGCGCACGCTCACGCGCGAGGGGTACCGCGTCATCCTCGCCTCCGACGGCCGCGCCGCCCTCGAGCGCGTGCAGGCGGGCGGCATCGACCTCATCGTGACCGACCTCAAGATGCCCGGGCTCACCGGCCTCGAGCTGCTGCGCGCCGCCAAGGCCATCTCGCCCGACGTGGACGTGATTCTCCTCACCGCCTTCGGCACGGTGGAAGAAGCGGTGCAGGCGATGAAGGACGGCGCCTACGACTTCCTCACCAAGCCCTTCCGGCGCGAGCAGCTCCTCAAGCTGGTCGACAAGGCGCTGGAGCGCCGCGCGCTCATCGAGAAGAACAGGGCGCTGCAGCAGCGGCTGGACGACCTGCTCAGCTCGGGAGCGGTGGTGGGCGGCAGCCCCGCCTTCCGCCGCATGATGGCGCTCGTCGACCAGGTCGCCGACAGCTCCGCCACCGTGCTCATCCAGGGCGAGAGCGGCACCGGCAAGGAGTTGGTGGCGCGCGCCATCCACGAGCGCTCCGCCCGGCGCGGCCGGGCCTTCGTCGCCGTCAACTGCGCCGCCCTGCCGGAGACGCTGCTGGAATCCGAGCTCTTCGGCTACGAGAAGGGCGCCTTCACCGGCGCTGCCGGCCGCAAGGAGGGCCGGTTCGAGCTGGCCGACGGCGGCACGCTGTTCCTCGACGAGGTGGCGGACCTGTCGGTGGTGACGCAGCCGAAGATCCTGCGCGTGCTGCAGGAAGGGGAGTTCGAGCGCCTCGGCGGCACGCGCACGATCTCGGTCAACGTGCGCATCGTGGCCGCCTCCAACCAGAACCTCGCCGGCATGGTGAAGGACAAGCGCTTTCGCGAGGACCTCTACTACCGGCTCAACGTGATCACCGTCCACGTGCCGCCCCTGCGCGACCGCCGCGAGGACGTGCGCGTGCTCGCGCACCACTTCCTGCGCGTGTATGCCGCCAAGAACAACCGCAAGCTGGACGGGCTCACCGACGAGGCGGTGCGCCGCCTCGAGGCCTACGCGTGGCCCGGCAACGTGCGCGAGCTGGAGAACGTAATCGAGCGCAGCGTCGTGCTCGCCCGCGGCGGCCAGGTGGAGGCCGGCGATCTGCCCGACGACGTCAACGGCACGAAAGCGCCGCCGCGCGACGCCATCCTCGAGCTCATCGGCACCCCGCTCGCGGAGGTCGAGGAGCGCCTGCTCAACGAGACCCTGCGCATCACCGGCGGCAACAAGACCCAGGCCGCCAAGCTCCTCGGCATCGACGTCCGCACCGTGGCCCGCAAGCTCGACCGCCTCGACGACCCCGACCCCACCCCCGACCCCCCCGACCTCGGCATCCAGGCCCCATAGCCTGGGGCATCGCCCGCAACGCCGACGCCGGGGCGCG
>JBBDXO010000141.1:0-3975 GCA_040902295.1 Candidatus Rokuibacteriota bacterium
TCAGCCCCTCCGCTGGGGGATGTTGTGCTTGCGCATCTTGGAGTAGAGCGTGGGGCGGCGCAGGCCGAGGAGGGCGGCGGCGGCCTGCTTGTTCCAGCGCGTGGAGTCGAGGGCCTTGAGGATGGAGGCGCGCTCGATCTCCTCCAGCGAGCCGCTCGGCACCTCGGAGGGCGCGATGGCGCCCGCCGCCCCCGCCTCGCCGCTGGCGTGCTGCACGGTCTCGGGCAGGTCGGCGAGCGTGATCTCCCGCCCGCGCGCCACGAGCACGGCGCGCTCGATGGCGTGCTGCAGCTCGCGCACGTTGCCCGGCCACGGGTAGGACAGCATGCGGCGGTACGCCTCGGGCTCGATCTCCTCGATGGCGCGCGCATGCTTGGCGCGGTAGCGGTCGAGGAACGCGCGCACGAGGATGGGGATGTCCTCGCGCCGCTCGCGCAGGGGCGGCACCACGATGGTCACGGTGTTGATGCGGAAGAGGAGATCCTGGCGCAGGTGGCCGTCCTTCACCGCCTGCTCGGGGGCCCGGTTGCTGGAGGAGATGAGCCGGAAATCGACGTTGATCGACTTGGCGCCGCCCAGCCGCCGCACCACGCGCTCCTCGAGCACGCGCAGCAGCTTGGCCTGCAAGTCGATGGGCATCTCGGTGATCTCGTCGAGGAGCAGCGAGCCCTTGTGCGCCTCCTCGAGGAGGCCGACCTTCTCCGTGGTGGCGCCCGTGAAGGAGCCCTTGGTGTGGCCGAAGAGCTCGGACTCGATGAGGTCCTTGGGCAGCGCCGCGCAGTTGATCTTGATCCACGGCCCGTCCCTGCGCGAGCTGCGCTCGTGCAGCGCGTTGGCGATCAGCTCCTTGCCGGTGCCGCTCTCGCCGAGGATGAGCACGTTGGCGTCGGCGTCGGCCACCGAGTTCACGGTCTCCAGCACGCGCTGGATCCCCGGCGCGCTGCCGAGGATCTCGCTGTCCGCCGTCTGCTCGACGAGGCGGCGCCGCAGCTCGGAATTCTCGACCACCAGCTTGCGGCGCTCGAGCGCGTTGCGCACGAGCCCGATGACCTCTTCGGGCTCGAAGGGCTTTTCGACGATGTGGAAGGCCCCCGCGCCCTTGGTGGCCTCCATCGCCTTGCGCACGGAGCCGTAGGCGGTGATGACGATGACTTCCAGGGAGGCGTCGCGCGCCTTCAGCTCCTTGGTGAGCGTGAGCCCGTCGCCGTCCGGGAGCATGAGGTCCACGATGGCCACGTGGGCGTCCGTCTGGGCGATGGCGGCGAGCGCGGTGCGCACGCTGCCCGCCAGCCGTACGGAGTAGCCTTCCGCCTCCAGCGTGAGCCGGAGGCCGTCGGCGATGGAGGCTTCGTCGTCGACGACGAGGACGGTGTGCCTCACGCGCGCGCCCCGGCCCCCGGCGCGGCCGCGGCCACGGGCAGCCGCACCGTGAAGCGGGTGCCCTGCCCCAGAACGCTGTGCACGAGGAGCTCGCCGCCGTGCAGGTCGATGACCGAGCGCACGATGGCCATGCCGAGCCCCGTGCCCTGCACCTTCGTCGTGAAGAACATGTCGAACATGCGCGACAGCGTCTCCTCCGTCATGCCGCCCCCGGTGTCCTCGACGATCACGGTGATCGTCTTCGCCTCCGCCGCGTACACGGTGGTCACGGTGAGACGTCCGCCCGGCGACAGCGCCTCCATCCCGTTGAGGATCAGGTTCAGGAACGCCTTGCGCAGCTCCTTGGCATCCAGCAGCGCCTCCGGACAGCCCTGATCATACGACTTGTAGACCTCCACTCCCTCCGTTTCGCAGCGCGCCTGGGCGAAGGACAGGCACTCGTCGAGCAGGGGGTGCAGGGACATCGGCTTGAGGTGCAGCTCGGGCGGGCGGCCGAAGGCGGTGATCTCGCCCACGACGTCGGCGAGGTGGTCGACGGTGGACGAGATCTTCTGGGCCACCCCGGCCCCGTCCTCGTCGCCGTTCTTGGAGAGGCGCTGCTCGAGGTGGCGGGCGTAGAGGCGCAGCCCGGCGAGGGGGTTCTTCAGCTCGTGCGCGACCTGCGCCGCCATGCGGCCGAGCGCGGCGAGGGCGCCCGTGCGCAGGCGCTCGAGCTCGTGGGTGTTCTTGATGGCGACGGCCGCCTGCGCGGAGAAGAGCGCGATGAGCTCGAGGTCGTCGTCGGTGGGCTCGATGCGCGCGCCCGTCTCGATGACGAGCGCCCCCGCCGGCCCCTTCTGCACGACGAGCGGCGCCGCCACGATGACGCCCGTGTCGCCCGCCACCGTGGTGGGGATCCCCTTCTGCATCGCCGTCGAGGCCGCCGCCTCGAGCGCGGGCCACGACGACGGGGGCGACCCCGCGCTGGCCATCGGCACCAGCCGTCCCTGCTGGAGCTGGAACACGACGCAGCGCTCGGCCTCGGTGGTCTCCACCGCCGCCTGCGCCACGGCGTCGAGGACGCGCTCCATGATGCCGGAGGAGGCCAGGGTCTGGCCCACGGACAGCAGGCGCTCGCGGTCGCGCGCCCATCGCCGGGTGGCGAGCGCGCGGCCGATCTTGGCGCGCAGCTCGTCGCGCACGAAGGGCTTCGTGAGGTAATCGAAGGCGCCGCGCTGCACGGCCTGCACCGCCGTCTCGATGGTGGCATGGGCGGTCATGATGAGCACGGGCAGCCGCGGCTGCCGCGCGTGCAGCGCCTCCATGAGGGCGATGCCGTCCATGGGCTGCATGCGCAGGTCGAGCAGGGCGAGGTCGAAGCGCCCCGTCTCCAGCGCCGCCAGCGCCTTCTGCGCGTCGCTCGTGCCCGTGACGTCGAACCCCATCGCCACCAGCCGCATCTGGAGCACCTCGAGGATCGCCCCGTCGTCGTCCACGACCAGCACACGCGCCTTGCTCAATTGTTTACGTGGGGGGGGGGGGGGGGGGGGGGGGGGCCCCTAAATGCCCCCCCACACCCCCCAACGCTCGGAGCGCCCCGGGGAACCCGTGGCGCTCCTCGATCCTGCCGGCCTCGATCCTGCCGGCCTCGATCATGCCTGCCTTCTTCATCGCCGCTTATCCTGCCGCAGATCGATCTGCTTGAGGCGCTCGAGATCGACGCGGAGGCGCTCGCCCTCCTGGCGCACGCGCGCGAGCTCCTCGCGCAGGCCCGCCACCTCCGCCTCGCGCGCGGCCAGCTCCTGCCGCAGCCGTGCCAGCTCCGAGCGCGTCTTGAGATAGCCGGCAATGGCGTCGCGGTACGCGAGGGCACGCGGAGCCAGCGAGTGGTCCGCATGCTCGGCGAGGAACTGGTCGTAGGCCGCCACCGCCTGCTGGTACTGCCCCTGCGCGGTGAGGTTGTCGGCCCGGGCCAGGGCCGTCGTGGACGGGCGCGCGAGCGGTCCCGCGGCGCACGCGGTCAGCAGTGACGACAGCAGCACCGCCGCCACCGGCGGTCGCATCATCGCTCGCCCGCCCGGCGGGGCAGGAGCACGGTGAAGCGGCTGCCCTTGCCCTCTTGCGATTCCACCGTCACGCGGCCGCCGTGCGCCTGCACCACGCCGCGCACCACCGCGAGCCCGAGACCGGTGCCGCCACGGTCGCGATGCGCCTGCCGGTAGGACTCGAAGATGTGCGGCAACGCCGCGGCGGGGATGCCGATGCCCGTGTCCTCCACCTGGATCTCGATCTCGGAGCCGGCGTCGACCACGCGCACGACGACGCGGCCGCCGCGCGGCGTGAAGCGGATGGCGTTGGCGAGCAGGTTGACGACCACCTGCGTGAGGCGGTCGTCGTCGCCCATGATGCTCCAGTCCGTGCCCACGCTCTCGCGCTCGACGTGGACGCCGCCGTCGTTCGCCTGGGGACGCAGCTCCTCCACCGCGCGCGCGACGATCCGGTCGACGTCCAGGCGCGATCGCTGCAAGGGCAGGATGCCCGCGCGCAGCCGCGACATCTCCAGCATCTGGTTGACGAGGCGCAGCAGCCGGTCGCTGCTCTGGCCGATGATCTGCA
>JBBDXO010000142.1:0-3944 GCA_040902295.1 Candidatus Rokuibacteriota bacterium
GTACGACGAGCGGTTGAAGGGGATGAGCAGGCGCGGGTGCTCGGGGAACTCGTTGAACTCCTGGGGGACGGGGCCCGGCGCCTGATCGACGGGACCCTTGAGGATGTCGTCGAACCGGCTCTGGATCTCGGCGAGGTGGGCAGGCGTGAGCGCGCGGTGCAGGCGGAACACGAGGTGATCGCCGGCGATCCGCGCGGAGTGGAAGACACGGTAAAAGCGCGTGAGCGCCTCCGCCGCTTCCTCCACCGTGTCGACGATCTGGAAGAAGGCCATGTCCTCGGGGGCGATGAGGCCCTCCTCCACGAGCGTGCCGCGCACGAAGCTCTCCCACGTGCGCCAGTACGGCCGCGGCCCCATCTCCACCATCACCACGGGAATGATCGTCGCCTTGCCCGTCTGCATGAGCGTGAGCAGCTCGAAGGCTTCGTCCATGGTGCCGAAGCCGCCCGGGAAGAGGGCCACGCCGCTCGCCTCCTTCACGAGGAACAGCTTGCGCGTGAAGAAGTACTTGAACGTGATCAGCTTGGGATCGGAGGCGATCCAGGGATTGGCCTCCTGCTCGAAGGGCAGCCGGATGTTGAGGCCGAAGCTGCGCTCCGCCCCCGCTCCTTCCTGGGCCGCCCCCATGATCCCGTGACCGGCGCCGGTGATGACCATCCACTGCCTCTCGACCATGAGCCGGCCGAACAGCACGGCGCCCATCGCCGCCTCCGCGGTGCCCGGCGTGCGCGCGGAGCCGAACACGGTCACCTTGCGCGTGTGCCGGTAGGGCGCGAACACCTTGTAGGCGTAGCGCAGCTCCTTGAGGGCGGTGTTGGTGATCTTGAGATCGCCCGGGCGCGCGCCGTCCTCGTGGAGCTTCAGCACGGTGGTCAGCATGTGCTGGAAATAGCCGCGGTGCTCCGGCGGCACCCCCGCCGCCTCGATGAGGTCGGCGATGAGCCGATTGGCGGCCTCGCTCTGCAGCTGATAACGACTCGGCGCCACGCCTAAAGTATACCGTCGGGCCGCGCGGACACCGTCAGCCAGAGCCCGCCCACGATGAGGGCGCCGCCGGTGACGGTGAAGGGCGTGAGCGCGTCGCCGAGGAACACCACGCCGAGGAGGGCGCCCACCACCGGCTGCACGTTGACGAAGATGCCCGCGCGCGCGGCGCCCACGCGCGCCAGCGCGTAATTCCAGACCAGATATCCGAAGGCGGTGATGATGACCGCCAGGTAGAGCGTGCCCACCACCGCCGACGGCGTGAGGACGGGCCGCGCGCCCGCCATCCACTCCCCCGCCGCGAAGGGCGCCATGACGGCGGCGCCCCACACGATGGAGCGCGCGGTCACCACGGTGGCCGGATGGCGGTCGAGCACCGGGCGCCCGAAGAGCGAATAGGCGGCGTACGCGAGGCCGGAGGCGACGAGCAGGAGGTCGCCCCGCCAGTGCGGCGCCACCGCCACGCTCACGCCCGGGACGCCGTTGATCACGACGATGACGGAGCCGGCGAGCGCGAGGGCGGCACCCACCGCCTCGCGGCGGCGCAGCCGCTCGCCGAAGAGCAGCGGCCCCAGCAGCATGAGGGCGACGGGCTCCACGATGATGAGCAGTGCCGCGTTGGTGGCGGTGGAGCGCTCCACGCCCCAGTTGCCGAGGACGAAGGCGCCCGCGAAGCCGAGGGCGCCCATCCAGAAGATGCGCGCCCGCTCCCCGGGCGCGTCGGGCACGTCGCGCGCGGCACGCCAGGCAATGGGCACGAGCACGGCGGCGCCCAGCACGAGCCGCAGCAGCGCCAGCGTCGCCGCCGGCACGTCGTCGAGGACGACGCGGCTCACGACGTAGGTGGTGGCGTACAGGATGTTGGCGCCGAGGAGCAGGACGTAGGCGGAGGGCATCGCCGCGTGATCGTGCGTCGCGCGCCGGAGCGCGCGCTACCTGACGGCGGGCGGGGCGGCGCCGGACACGGGACGGAACAGAAGCCCGGACGTCGACACGCGCAGCTCGACGGCGGTGGGGTCCCGCGTGGACACGAACGTCGCCGACCCGTACTGCGTGTCGACGACCGGCGCCAGGAAGGCCATGCTGCGCGCGATCTGGAAGATGTCCACCGGCTTCGGCTCTGACAGCATGAACATGCTGCGGGGCTTCGTCTGCTCGTCCGCCAGGCTGTCGTAGCGCCCGCCCACCCGGTCGAGCTGGTACGCGGTGTGGAGCCCGAGAACGTTCGCAAAGGGATGCCACTTCACGATGTGGGCGTCGACGTAGATGGCGTTGCCGGCGATCTCGTACGCCTGCGTGCGGCCGTCCGCGAAGGTGAAGGTGGCGGTGAAGCGCTCGGGCCCGCTCGGCTGCGTCACCACGGTGGCCGCCACCGCTTCGTGCGTGAGGGCACGGTAGCCCCGCGTGGCCACGCTCACGGTGGCGGCCAGCGCCGCCAGGGACAGAAAGAGCACGGCCAGCACGAGGGTGCCGAACGACCCCAGCCACCGGCGCCGGCGCACGGCGGCGAGCGCCGCCGCGAGAAAGAGGACGCTCAGCACGCCGAAGACGATGACCACGAGGACGAGAGGCTCAAACATGGGCTGCTTGGAACCTATATGAGCGGCGCGTGCAAAACAAGCCGCCAAACCGCGGTACAGTCGATGTCAGCAGCGCATCCCGCACAAGCGAAGGAGCGGCACCATGGCCACCATGCTCTACGTCGGCACCGCCGGCAGCGACGATCCCACCCGCGCCGGCCTGCCCTTCAACTTCGCGCTCGGCGCTCTCGAGGCCGGGCACCAGCCTCAGATCTTCCTGGCGGGCGAGGCCGCCTACGTCATGAAGGAGGACGTCGCCGCCGCCATCATGCCCGTGGCCATGCCGCCGCTGCGGGAGATGCTGGAGGCGCTCGTCGCCAGGCAGGTGCCCATCTTCGTCTGAGGCAAGTGCTCCGTGGCCCGGGGGGTCACCGAGACCGATCTCAAGGCGAAGAACGCGCAGTTCATCAGTCCGAAGATCTTTGCGGAGAAAGTCGCCGCCGCCGACAAGGTCGTTTCCCTCTAGCGAAGGAGTCCACCATGCCGATCGCCTACATCCAGCGCACGCGGGAGCGATATGCCGAGTTTCCGCCGTACAAGTGGGTGGTCAACACCGAGGCGCCGTGGACGCCGCTGGCCAGGCCCATCAAGGACTGCCGGCTCGCTCTCGTGGGCTCGGGCGGCTTCTACCTGGCGAGCCAGCCGTCCTTCGGGGACAACGACCTCTCCTACCGGCTCATTCCGTCGGACGTCGACCCGCGCGCCCTGCGCATCTACCATCACGGCTACCGGGACGACGACGCGGACCGCGATCCCAACTGTGTCTTCCCGCTCGACCGCCTGCGCGAGCTGCAGAGCGCGGGCGTCATCGGCAGCCTCGCGGAGATCGCGGTGAGCTTCGTGATGACGTACGCCGCCCATCGCGAGGTCAGCGAGCGGGGCCCGCGCATCGCGGCCGAGCTCAAGGCCCGCGGCGTGGACGTGGCACTGCTGGTGCCCGTCTGACCCGTGTGCCACCAGTCCGTGGGGCTGGTCGCGCGCGAGATCGAGAAGGCCGGCATCCCCACCATGTGCATCAGCTCCGCGTGGGACATCACGTTCGCCGTGCGGCCGCCACGCGCCGTCTTCGTCAATTTCCCGCTCAACCACGAGACGGGCAAGGCCGACGATGCGCCCCTGCAGCGCAGCATCCTGCTCGATGCCCTGCGCGCCTTCGAGACGCTGTGGTCGCCGGGCCAGATCCTCACCCTGCCCTACGTGTGGGATCCGAACGACCGCACGTGGGAGGCCAAGGACTTCGGTCCCGGCTTCGAGCTCTACGGCACCGGCACCCCGATGCAGTCAGGATTCCCGGAGCGCTCGCTCAGCCGCGCGGAGCCGTCATAGCGCGGATTATTCGTGAGGCGCGGGTGGGCGGGTGTCGGGGTGCGGAGACCACGT
>JBBDXO010000143.1:0-3936 GCA_040902295.1 Candidatus Rokuibacteriota bacterium
CCCTGGTACCGCGCGCCGTGCGCCTGCGCCGCGTCCTCGATGACGACGATGCGGCCCGGCTCGGCGAGCGTGGTGAGGGCGTCCATGTCGGCCGGCAGGCCGTGCAGGTGCACGGCCACGATGGCCCGCGTACGCGGCGTGATGGCCCGGGCGACGGCGGCGGGGTCGAGGTTGTACGTCCTGGGATCGACGTCCACGAAGACGGGCCGGCCGCCCTGGTGCAGGACCGCCTGCGCGGTCGCGATGAACGACAGCGCGGGCATGATCACCTCGTCGCCCGGCCCCACGCGTGCCGCCGCCAGCGCGATGTGGAGGGCCGCGGTGCCGCTGTTGGTGGCCAGGCAGTACCGCGAGCCCACCACCCGTGCGAACTCCGTCTCCAGGGCGGACATCTCCGGCGCGCCCGCGCCGGAGAGCACGCCGCGGTCCAGCACGCGCCCGACCGCCGCACGGTCGGCGTCGGTGAGGATCGGCCACAGCTGCGGGCGCGGACGTCCCATCCGCTCAGCGCCGCTGCGCGCCGGGCTTCACCCGGTGCTTGTCCACGTATTCGAGGAGCGCCTCGAACTGGTGCGAGAAGGCGTGCTCGGTCACGCCCATGGGACTCTTGAAGAAGCACGCCAGGTGCGGCATCGGCCCCGCCTCCCCGCGGCGCTGCGCGAACTCGGTGAGGCGGATGAGGTCGAGCACGAGCGGCGCCGCCAGGATCGCATCGCACCCCTGCCAGATGAACTGCGCGCTCATCTTGGTGCCGAGGAACCCGCGGAAATGGATGTGGTCCCACGCCGTCTTCCAGTTCCCGAGCGACGGCACGTACTCGATGGCGATCTTGGCGTGCGGCGCGTAGCCGAGGGTGGCGGGCAGCACCCCCGCCTTGCTGTGCAGCTTCGTCTGCTTGTGGCGCGGATCGCTCAGCACCGCGCCGTCACCGCCGCCGAGGATGTTGAAGCCGTCCCACGATAGCACCTCGAGGTTCCGGCACCGGAAGAGCGGCGCGAGCACGGTCTTCATGAGCGTCTCGCCGGTCTTGCCGTCGCAGCCGAAGAACGGCACGTGGTTCTTGCGTCCGAGCTGCTGCAGGCCGGTGGCGGTGATCCCCAGGGACGGCGTGAAGTTGACGTACGGATACCCGCGGTCGAGGGCGGCGTACGCGTAGATCATGCTCGGCGTGAAGCGGGTGCGCCGGTCGAGCTGGATGAGGCGCTGCAGCGACTCGATGCGCTCGTGGTCGCCGTCGAGCGGAATGGTCGGCTCCGTGGACGCCACGTTGACCACGACGACGGTATCGAGACGGTGGTCGGCGCGAAAACGGTCGAGGTCGTCGCCCAGGCGGGCCACCGCCGCGCTCAGCGTCTCCCGCCGCCGTCCCCTCACCGTCCGCTTCAGGGTGCGGGTGGCGGGCCCGCCGTTGTCGAAGAAGCCGTCGCGGATGCGCAGATCGGCCGCCTTGAGGTCGTCCTCGATGGCCGCCACCACTCCCGGCGGCAACGCGCGGTCCTCGTTCGCGAGCGTGCGCGCCTGCTCGAGGATGGTCCGCGAGCCGACGTCCCAGCCGCCGAAGACGAGCTGGTCCAGGCCGACGAGCGGCAGCGCCGCCAGCTCGGGCAGCTCGGTGACGAGGCCACCGCGGCCCGCGAGGCCGTGGACGATGGCCCGAGCGCCCACGACGGCGGTGGAAGCGAGGGTCCCACGTGCGCCGATCAACCAGGCACCAATCTTGGTCATGTCAGCCTCTCTGGTTTGAGTACAGCCAGCGGGAGCCAAATGTCCCGAGCTGGAACACGGACGGTAATGTGCGGACCACGCTGCGAAGGGGCGGATGCCGCGTCACCAGGAACACGCGCCGCGGCTCGCGCCAGAGCGCGGCCAGGTCCCCGGTGTCGAGGAAATAGCCCCGCGCCTCGGGCAGATGCGACGCGAAATCGAGATCACCGCGGGCGCCGTTCACGACGAGGATGCGACGCCCGGTATAGAAGGGCAGTGCCGCGCTGTACTCCAGCGACCCTTCGTGGACGATGACGCTGTCCGGGTGCAGCCGGGCCGTGATCGCGGCCGACACCGCCTTGGCCGAGTGATGCGGCTCGACGACGTGCAGCAGCACCACGATCAGCGCGGCGATGGCGACGCCGACGCCCGTGACACAGGCGAAGGACGTCCGCCGCCGGCCACGGAGCCAGCACGCGGTGGCCGCCGTCCACCCGACGATGAGGACGACCCCGAGCGCCTGCAGCAGCGCGGCGAACGGCCGCACCGACTCGTAGGGGAAGGGCCAGCCCTGCTCGCGCAGGATGCGGTAGTACACGTTCAGCTCGCCGAGACCGGCGAGCGCCTGGGCGGGCGTGAGGTGCGTGCCCACCCAGAGGGCGGCCGCCCCCACGCCGGCCGAGCCCACGAGCGCGACCACGAGCCAGCGCGCCACGTCGCGTCCGCACGCCCACCCGGCGCCCGCCATGAGCGCCACCGCGGGAAACGCGGGCAGCGCGTAGTACTCGAGCTTCGAGCGCGAGAGCGCGAAGAAGGCCACGATCACGACCGCCCACATCACGACCAGCGGCCGCCAGCGCGCCTCCGCCGGCGGCGCCGGCGCCGGCCGCGCCAGCGTGAAGACGCTCCACGGGAACAGCCACACGAAGGTGACGACGAGGAACCCGAGCGTCGACACGGGCACGTCGTCCTCGACGACGCCGCGGAGGTTCAGGAAGCGGAGCACCTGGTTGTCGATCAGGTAGAACCCGAAGAGGGCGGGGTCGCGCAGCGCGACCAGCACGTGCCACGGCAGCACGAGCGCTCCGAAGACCAGCGCGCCGCGCGCGAGGTTCAGCTCGCGCGGCCGCAAGGCCCGGACCCACGCCAGCGTGAGCCCGACGATCGCCACCGGAAGGACGAGGCCGATCAGCCCCTTGGCCAGCACGCCGAGACCGAGGCCGGCATAGCCGAGCAGGAAGCGCGCCGGCGATGCGCGGCGGTCCACGTCCTTCAGGAAGCCCCACAGCGCGAGCGTGAGGCAGAAGACGAACAGGAAGTCCGTCGAGGCCTTGCGCACGTAGAGCGCGTATCCGGCCGTCGTCATCAGCATGAGACCGGCGAGCAGGCCGGCGTGCGCGCCGTAGAGCTGCCGTCCGATCCGCCACGTCACGAGCACCGTCCCCAGCGCCGCCACCGCCGACCAGCCGCGCAGCGCGACCTCGCCGCCGAGCACGGTCATCGCGGGCGCCGCCAGCCAGAACAGCAGCGGCGGCTTCTCCAGATAGGGCAGCCCGTTGAATCGCGGGAGCACCCAGTCCGCGCTCACGAGCATCGTGCGCGCGATGTCCGCGTAGAGTCCCTCGTCGGGATCCAGCAGCTCGAGCCCCAGCGCCACGAACAGCAAGGGGACCCCCACCGCGAGCAGCACGACGAGATCGCGGGACGGACGCACGGCGGCGGCGATCCCCGCGCACACGGCGCGCGCGTCGGCTGCCCACCCCACCCCGGGGGCGGCGTGACGCGTGGTGATCGGCCTCACCGGAGCAGCGACCTCAGGAGCGCCGACTTGATCCCGCGCTGCCGGAGCAGCGCCAGGATCACCGACCGGTGCCAGTTGAAGCGCGCGGTCTGGTTGATGACGGCCTGGACGTCGTCCAAGGCGCAGGCGCGCACGAACGTGTCCAGCTCGGGATCCGACAGGCGGGTGAGCAGGTGCCGGAACCACTCGCCCGTCCGGATCTCGCCCGCCAGGCGCGCACGCCAGCGGCTCTCGTACCGCGACAGTCGCTCCGCATCCGGCTCGCCGGCGGCGAAGGCCTCCACGAGCGTCTCCGCCGCGAGCGCCGCCGACAGCAGGCTGTAGAAGATGCCGCCGCCCGTCACCGGCTTCGTGAGCCCGGCCGCGGCGCCCCCCGCGCCGCGGCGGGGGGGGTAGCTGCGGCCGGCGGGCGCGGGGGGCAGCAGGCGGGG